>JAYTHX010000550.1:0-7505 GCA_043732195.1 Polyangiaceae bacterium | reverse complement strand
GCGCCGCCGACTACGAGCCGCGGTGCCGGCGCTGCTTCGTGGCGGGCGTCGTCGAGGGCTGAGACGGGTCGCGCAGCGGCGGGCTCGTCACGTTCGGCACCTTCTGCGCCGCGAAGTAGGCGCGGAGGACCTCGCGCGCGAGGACGTTCGCCTTGACCGTCCAGGTCGCGTTGTTCACGACGAGGACGCCGATCGAGACCTGTCGCGGCGGCGTGCCCGCGGGCGCATCGCCCTCGGCGACCACCACCGGCCGGCTGGGCGCGAAGCCCGTGAACCACGTGTAGAAGCGGCCATTCGTGGCGTCGGTCAGCGTGCCGGTCTTGCCCGCGACGCTCACGTTGGGGAGGAACGCCTGGCCCTTGGGATCGTGGAACGCGCGGTAGGACGTGCCGTCGCTGACCGTGTTCTCCATCATGGTCGTCACCGCCTCGGCGGTGGTCTGCTTGATCACGCGCTTCTGCGCGAGCCCGGTCGGCGCGGTCCAGATCACCTTGCCGCCGTCCTCGGCGACATCGCTCACGAGCACCGGACGAACCGGCTCGCCGCCGCGCGCCATCGTCGCGCTCAGCCACGCCGCGTGGAGCGGCGAGAGCGTGGTGTTCCAGAAGCCGGCCGAGGTCCGCGCGAAGCCGAGCGTGTCCTCGGGAAAGTGCTCCGCGCTCGCCTGCACCGGCACGTCGAACGGGAGGCTCGAGCCGAAGCCGAGGGCCTTCGCCTGCGCCTCGAGACTCGCGGGCTTGAGGTGCTTCAGTGCCAGCCGCGCGAACACGGTGTTGATGCTCCGGCCCATCGCGCCAGCGATGGTGGTGCACCACTTGTCGCGCTTGGGATCGGCGACGAGGTCCTTCTCGTTGAGGCGCTGCTCGCCGCCCGAATAGCACTCGCGCTGGTCCGGGGTGAGCCCCGCCTGCTCGACGAGCGCCGAGGCGGTGATGATCTTGAAGACGCTCGCGGCCGGCGCAGTGGCCTCGATCGCGAGGTCACGGGGCGGTCCCTTCTCGACGTGGCTCGCGTAGACCAAGATCTTGCCGGTCTGGACGTCCATGAGGACGACCGACGCCTCCGGCACGTGATGCGTCGTCATCACGGCATCCGCGACGCGCTGGAGGACGGGATCCACGGTGAGATGGGCGAATTTCTTCTCGGGTAGCTTCGCGGTGACGTCGTTGTCGTTGACGGTCAACGTCGCGAGCTCGAGCCCGTTGAAGAGCGGCGGCGCCGGCGCCACGGCGGCGCTCGGCCCGAGCACCTTCCCGATGGACAGCGAGTCGCCGTGCGCGCTCTCGGCGCGCAGCGTGGAGCGACCGACGAGGGCCAGGACCGCCACGAGCGGTACCCCGACCCCGATTGCCAACCACGAGCGTCGCATGCGCGATCGTGTGACATGGGGCGTCAGAACCGGGCAAACAAACGGCGCCTGGACGGACGCCGCTGCTAACGATATCGAGGTGTTGCAATGAAGGATTGGATGGCGCTCGGACTGGTGCTCGCGATGACGATCGGGGCCTCGACAGCGCGGGCCGACGGCCCGATCCGCAAGGTCATCCCGCCCGGCGGCGGGCTCGACGCGCTGGAGCTCAAGCTCGATGTTGCGGCCGGGGTCCTGCGCTTCCGCAGGTGCCGCGCGCCCGACTGCTCCGACACCGGCGCGCTGAAGGAGCTACCGATCCCGATCGAGCGCACGCGCATCGACGTCGCCGCCTCCACCATCGAGCTCGTGCCCATCGGTGAGGGACGTCAGGTCGCGCGCGTCCGCATCCCCGATGCGCAGCGCAAGGACCTCGCGTTCGAGGCGGTCTTCTCGGGACAGAGCGAGACGCCCATCTTCGCGGGGCTGACCGGGTACACGAAAGGCGAGGACGGCGACCGCAGCGGCAACGTCGTGCTCGTCTACGATCGCGACGCGACCAGCAAGTTCGTGATCGTCGCCGAGGCCCGCGAGGATACCCGCATATGCGGCCAGGCCTCGACGCCGCTCGGGCCGCGCGGTCTCGACGCGAAGACCATGCAGCTGCGCGGCGCGACGCTGCACCGGATCGACAAGAAGGCGCGCGACGCCGCGCAGCGCGTGGTAGCGCAGGCCCGTACGTCGACCGTCGCGCCGCTCGCGCGCGTGCTCGTGGCGACCGGCGGTAGCGCGCCGGGATCCGCTGCCCTCACCGACGGCAAGGTCGACACGGCGTGGACGGAGCAGCGCCCCGGTGACGGCCACGGCGAGTTTGCGACCATGCGCGCGCCCTCGGAGCTGCCGCTGCAGTCGCTCGTCGTGACGATCGCGCCCCGCCAGCCGAAGGCGGAGGGGGCCGCGCCGCGCACGTTCTTCGTCGCGACGGACGACCGCCTCTTCCAGGTCACGATGCCCGAGGACGCGTGGACGAAGCCCGAGCTCGCCTACGACATCCCGCTGCCCGAGCCGGTCCGCACCACGTGCGTCGCGATCGTGCTCGACGAGGCTTACGGGCGCGGCAACGACGCGCCGGAGGTGACGATCGCCGAGCTCGCGGCGGTCACCAAGTTCGACGTGGAGGGAGCAACGCTCGCCGACGTCGCGCAGGCGCTCTCCACGCCGCGTGGTGACGAAGCGGCGGCGCTCCTCCGCCGCGCCGGAGAGGCCGGCCTCGCGGCGACCGCCGCCACCTACCCGAAGCTCGATGCGCGTGGTCGCGCCTTCGCGGTCGACGTCGCCTCGAGCGCGGGGACCTGCGAAGGCCCCGCCGCCGAGCTGCTCACGCGCGCCCTCGCCGATGCGGAGAGCGAGGTGCGCAGGCGCGCGCTCGGGCGCCTCGAGCGCTGCGGGAAGTCCGCGGCCGGCGCGCTGGTGATCGCGGTGCGCTCCGACGAGGAGCCCCGACGTGCGGCCGCGGCGCCGCTGCTGGCCGCCGTTGCGCCGGCCACCGCCGTCGATACCCTCGCCGATCAGCTGGGCAAGGGCGCGGTCGAGACGCGGCGCGCGGTGCGCGGGGCGTTCGCGCGGGCCGCGGCCAGCGCATCACGCGACAAGCTGCTGGCGCTCGTGACGCAGCGCGAGCTGCCGGCAAACGCGCGGCTCGACCTGCTGCGCGCGGCCGGTCCCAAGCTCGCCGAGCTACGTCCCGAGGTCGATGTCGCGATCGCCGACATCCTCCACCGCGCGCCCGACATGCCGACGCGCTACCTCCTCGCGCAGCCCCTCGCCAGCCTCGCGCGCACGCCGGACGCCACCTCGGGCGAGCTCTCGCGGCTCGCGGAGCTCACGCGCCGCGATCCGGATCCCGCGGTGCGCGCACGGGCCGCGGAGCTGTCGGCGGGGATCGGCCCGCTCCTGCCTTCGCTGGTTGCCGCGGCGAGCGACCCCGCGCCGCGCGTGCGCGAGGCGGCGCTGAAGGCGCTCGGCAGCGCAAGCGTCGGCGTCGGCGTCGCCGCCCAGGCCAGCAAGAGCGACGAGTGGACGTTCGTGCGCGTCGCGGCGACCGATGCGCTGGGGACGATGCCGCAGGACGTGACCACCACGAACGCCATCGTGGCGGCGCTCGGCGATCCCAGCCCCAAGGTGCGCGTCTCGGCGCTCGGCGCGCTGGGCCGGCACAAGGTCACGAGCCAGGCGGCGCGCGTGCGCGAACGGCTCGACGATCCCCGAGAGGACCCCGAGGTCCGCGCGCTCGCCGCGCGGACCCTGGGCGGCATGTGCGTGCAGAATGCAGCCGATCGCCTGACGAAGCTCGCGCTCAACGCACGCGCGCCGGTCGACGAGGCCGACGAGCGCATCGGAATGGCGGCCATCGAGGCGCTGGGCGCGCTGCACCCTGCGGACCTGGAGGCGCGGCTCGCGCCGCTGCGGGCGAAGGACGCGCGCCTGCCGCTGCGCCGCGCGGCCGACCGCGCGCTCGCCGATGCAGGCACGTGCCGCTGACCGCTCTCTAGTTGACCGGCGCTCCTCCGCCCTTCGACCGCGAGAACACCTGGGTGAACTCCGCCCCGAAGAAACCTTTGCGACAGCCCCAGCGGCACCAGCTCGCCGAGCGCCGACCCCGCCAGCTGCACCGTCGGCGGCGGACCGGAAAATCCCACGTGCCGCACGTGCGAGCAGACGAAGCTACCCGGCGTGTGGGGCTGCGGCGGCGCAGCGACGAGCTGCACGCGCGCACGTGCGACTCCGACAAGTAGCCCGCTGATCCCAAGTGCGTGCAGAGCGATCTGCCCATCCACTGGTGGGTGCTGCTCGAGCTGAGGGCGGCTCAGGAGCGCGGGATCGAGCGCTGCGCGGCGGAACCGGACGTCTCGGCGGGCGCGACGGCCTGACCCTTCACGAAGTGCGGACCGTCCTTGAGCGGATCGTAGCTGTCGTCCTGGTAGGACGAGCTGGCACCGCGCGCGCTCGTCGGCACTGACGACGGGCCGCTGCGCGGGGAGGGGCCGCAGCAGCGCGCCGTTGCCAGCGCTGGGATCGAAGAAGACGCGGAGCACGTCGTTGTTCTTGTCCTCGGTGACGTAGAGCGACCCCCTGCGCGTTCACCGGGACGAGCATCAGGCGATGGCCGTACTCGCGGTAGCCGTGGAACGTGACGATGAGCTGGTTCTGGTACGCCGCCGGCAGAGCGCAACGCCCGCGCTGGCCGACGAGATCGCCGGCTACGCCGGGCACGCGCACAAGCTGCAAGTGATGCGCTGGGTGAAGGCGCTCGGGCTGCCGCTCACGATGAACGTGGTGCTGCATCGCGCGAACCTCGGGGAGATCGACGCGCTGGTGGCGCTCGCCGAGCAGATGGGCGCCGATCGCCTGGAGCTCGCGAACACGCAGTACGTGAGCTGGGCGCTCACGAACCGCGCGCAGCTCCTGCCGACGCGCGAGCAGATCGAGCAGGCGGCGCTGGCCGCGGCCCCGCATCGCGAGCGCCTGCGCGGCACGATGGATGTGCTGTTCGTGAAGCCCGACTACTTTGGCACGACGCCGAAGGCGTGCATGGACGGCTGGGCGCGGCGCTTCGTGCAGGTCATCCCGGACGGCCGCGTGGTGCCGTGCCATGCCGCGACGAGCATCACGTCGCTGACGTTCGACAACGTGCGCGGCGCCTCGCTGCGGGAGATCTGGGAGCGCTCCCCGGCGATGCTCGCGTACCGCGGCGAGGCGTGGATGAAGGAGCCGTGCCGCTCGTGCGATCGCCGCGCGATCGACTTAGGCGGCTGCCGCTGCCAGGCCTTCGCGCTCACGGGCGACGCCGCAAACACCGACCCGGCGTGCAGCCTCTCGGCGCACCGCGGCGCGATCGACGCCGCGGTGGCCGCGGAGCGCCCGGAGGAGCGCAGGTATCTCCATCGCGGCCGCTGAACCCGTTGCGACGTGGCACGGCGCGAGACCAACCGGTGCGGGCTTGCTACAGTCCGCGCGCCGTGACCACCGCCCCCCGCCCGCCGCTCGCTCTTCCCGACTCCGTTCCCCTGCGCGCGCCCGAGGGCTTCGCCGCGCGCCTCGCCGAGGTGGGCGCGGCGATCGACGACGCGACGCTCGCGCGGATGGGCGATTACCTCGCGCGGCTCCTGGCGATGAACGAGCAGATGAACCTGACCGCGATCCGCAGCGCCGACGACGCGTGGGAGCGGCACGTCCTCGACGCGCTCTCGCTCCTCCCGCTCCTCGCCGACGTCCCCGCGGGCGCAGCCCTCGTGGACGTGGGGTCGGGCGGCGGCCTCCCCGGGATCCCGCTCGCCATCGCGCGGCCGGATCTCGCGATCACGCTGGTCGAGGCGACGCAGAAGAAGGCCGCGTTCCTCGGCGCCGTTAGCGAGGCGCTCCAGCTCGCGAACGTCTCCGTGTACGCCGACCGCGCGGAGGAGCTCGGCCGCGACGAGCTCGGCGAGACGTTCGACGTCGTGACCGCGCGCGCCGTGGGCCGCGTGAAGGTGCTCGCGCCGCTGCTCCTGCCCTTCGCACGTCCCGGAGGGCTGGTCCTGCTCATCAAGGGCCAGCGCGCGGAAGAAGAGCTGCTCGAAGCGAGGGCGACGCTCGCGAAGCTCGGCGCCGTCCACGAGAAGACCGTCGCCACGCCGACGGGCCGCGTCGTCGTTCTGCGCAAACGCAGCTAGAGAGGAGTCAGCCCGTCACGAGGCGGAGCAGCGTGTACAGCCCGAAGCCCACGCCCGCGCTCACCTGCACCACCGTCACGCGGCGAAACATCGTGCGCATCGGAACGTCACGGCACGCCCACAGCGCGCCCGCCGCCATGGGGACCCACGCGCCGCCGAGCACCAAAGCATCGAGCGGGCGCCCCGCGACGCGCGCCGAGAGAGCCATGCATAGTGCACCCATCACGGAGAGCACGATCGCGGCGGCGCACGTCCCGCGGCGGCCCAGCACCATCGCCGCCGTGCGGTCACCGCGTAGCGCGTCCTCTTCCACCTGGAACAGCTGCGTGAGCGGATAGAGCGCGCCGACCAGCAGCGCTGCACCCGCGAGTCCCCAGGCCGCCTCCCCGCTCACGCGCGCGGCGCCCGTCGCCACGACGCCCGCGAGCGCGCCGAGCGCGCCCTGCCCGAACATCACGACCGCCCAGCTCCCGAAGGGGCGCGCCTTGAGGCGCGTCGAAGGATGCGAGTACATGACGCCGAGCACGGCATAGAGCACGCACGCCGCGAAAAAGCGCCGGTCGACGAACGCGGCCAGCGCCAGCCCGACCGCCTGCAGCGCGAGGCTTCCGGGCAGGAGCCAGGGCCCTGGCGGCGGCGGCGCCTCGAGGCCGCCTACCGGCCCCTCGTCCTTGTCGTAGTGCGAGTTGAACGCCGTCGTGCCGCCGTAGAAGCAGACCTGGAGCACGGCGAACGCCAGCGCGAAGCGCCAGCCGAGCGGCGTGTGCGCGAGCGCGGCGCCCCACAGCATGAACGGCGCGAGCGTGAGCTGGAACGGCAGCCGCAGGTGGACGAGGAAGTTCCGGGCGTGGCCCCACATCGGCGAGCGCGCCTCGCTGGCCACTGCGGGCGGCAGCGCTCCTCGAAGCGCGCTCTCGGTGCTCGGCTCGCTCATCGCTTGCGCCCGCGGCAAGCAACGATCGCGCCGTGTGGTTTGTCCGCCCGGAACGCCCCCTCCGTCGGCTCGACCCTTCCCTCACTGTGGCAATCCAGCGGAGTGCGACGGGCGGCGGGGCGTTCCTGCGTGCCGCGCGCGGAAGGTCCCGAGCAGTTCCAGTTGGCACGGCCCGTGCTGGCGTCGGTCGGGCCATGAGCGTGACCATCTTTGCCGACGCGCCGCGTCTCTCGCGGTTCGCGATCGTGCGCCCTGCGTACTCCAGCCCGCAGGTGACGACGCTCGACTGGCTGGCGCGAGCCCACGCGATCGCCGAGCAGACCCGCGCGCCGGAGCGCACCGCCGCCGAGCAGGAGCATTTCAACGACCGTCTGCGGAAGCTCCTGGGTCGGGTGGCGTGCAGCCCGGAGATGCTGGCGGAGCGCGGCCACGACGTCGCCGACTGCGGCCACCAGAGCTGGGACGAGATGTCGATCTACGACGTGCGCCGCCGCTCCGAAGGCGCCGGGAC
>JAYTHX010000549.1:0-7512 GCA_043732195.1 Polyangiaceae bacterium | reverse complement strand
TGACTGCTGAGCAAACGTAGCCCGCGGGCTATCCCGCTGCCCGTCACGCGCTGGTCGCGACGGAGCGCGCGGGCCGTGCCGTAGAACGCCAGCCACGTGGCGTCGTAGCTGTGAGGCACGAACGAGAACGTGTTCGGATCCTGGCGGAACGCGGCGTTGAAGCTCGTCTTGAAGAGCTCGAACGTGGGGCCCTGGGGGACCGCGGGCCGGCTGCCGATGACGCGCGGGAAGGCCGCCGCCGCGCCGGCCGCGCCGCTCAGGAGATCCTTGTTGGCGGCGCTGTCGGTCAGAAACAGCGTGGTCGTGGAGTAGCTCTGGAGCGACTGCGCGGCGTTGAGGAACGCGATGCCGTCGGCGGTCTGCGAGGAGATGAAGATCACGATCGTCGTCCCCGCGCCGCCGGCGGCGACGATGGCGGCATCGCGCTCGCTCGACGTGGCGTAGGCGAACGGCTTGACGCTCCGGCCGTCGACACCGAATCCGTCGGTGACGACCTGCGTGAGCGCATCGCCGTAGGCGCCCTTCTCCTGCACGAGCGCGACGCTCTTCACGTTGGGGAAGGCGGTGCGGAGATGACGCACGATGGCCGCGCCCTGGAGCGTGTCGGGTGGAGCGGTGCGCCAGAGGAGCCCGGGCACGTCGTCGGTGGCGACCTTCACGTCGGCGCCGGTGAGCGCGGGGCTCGTGGCGGCGGGCGAGATCACGACCACGTCGCGGTCCTTCACCGCGTTGAACACCGCGAGCGCGTCGGTCGAGGACGACGGACCGACGATCGCCGACACGCCGACCACGTCGGCGAGGTAGACGGCGCTCGCCACCGCGGCGTCGGTCCGCTTCGCCGAGTCGTAGGTCGCGCTCTCCGCGACGTCGCAGAAGACGACCCCGAACAGGTGCCCGTCGACGCCCTTCGCCTCGTTCACCTGCGTGGCCGCGAGCCGGATCGCGTTCTCGCGCGCGCGCTGGCTCTCGACGCTGCGGTCCATCAGCGAGCCCACGAGCAGGACGCCCGGGTAGCTCTCGCTGCGGCTCAGCACGTCGACCGGGAACGTGTTCGTGCAGCGCGGGCTGACGGGCGCGGTCTCGCACAGGCCGCTGCCCACGTTGCAGACGCGACCCACGCCGAACGCCGCGCGACAGTCCGCGCTCTTCGCGCACGAATCGACGTTCGTGCGCGTGAACGTGCAGCTCGAGGCGAGCACGAGGGCGAGCGTGACCGACGCGAGCGCTGCGCGCGCGAGGCTAGAACGAGCCGACAACCTGGAGCCCTCCGCCGCCGGGTCCGGCGGTCGCACGTACGGGACCGTTCACGATGGCCTGGGCCCTGGCCGAGGCCTCCTTGCCGCCGCCGGAGAGGAGCAGGAACACGCCGACGCCGGCGAGCACGATGCCCGAGGCGAGCGTGATGTCGGTGACGAGGCCGAACGTCTTCTCGCGATCGATGGCCGACCCGACGTCGCTCCCGCAGAGGTGTCCCCCCGGCGCGTCCTTGCAGCCCTTCGAGACGTCGCTCCGCGCCGAGAGCGTCAGCACGCCGAAGACACCTCCGGTGACGAGAGCAGCTCCGCCCGCTGCGAGCAAGATGATCGGCGCGACCGGCGTGGGCTTGTCGGGCGGCGGCGGCAACGGCGGGGGCGCCTGAGGCGTCGAATCGCCGTCGGGCTTCTTCCGCTCCGCGTCGGCCTTCGCGCGGCGCTCTTCCTCTTCCTTCGCGAGGCGGTCGGTCTCCTTCTTCTGCTCCTCGACGCGCTTCTTCAGGTTCGCGAGGCGCTTCTGCACGACGTCGCGGTCCTTCGCCTTGCCGCTCGCGAGGTACTTCTCGAGCGCATCGACCGCGTCGGCGTAGCGCCCGAGGCGCTCGAGCGCGTTCGAGACGTTGAAGAGCAGCTGCGGCCGTCCGCTGAGCGTGTAGGCCTCCTGGAAGGCGGCGAGGGCCTCCTCGTAGCGGCCCTCGGCGTACGCGGTGTCGCCCTTGGCGAAGAGATCCTTCGCGCGCTGCTCGCTCGCCGCCCGGTCGGGCTTCGGGCCGTTCTGCGCCAGCGCGCTCGGCGTGCTCGCAGCGATGCCCAGGGCGACGAGCGCGGCGAGCGCCAGCCGGGTCCCGGTCTGCCTCTTCATTCCCACGGGTCGATGTTATCGGTCCTCGGTCGCTCGGGGGGCTTCCCTTTCACCGGGGGGCTCGGTTGCGGCCGGGCGCCCACCGGGGGCGGCGGCGCCTGCGGCCTCGTGGGGCCGGGCTTGTCGCCGTTGCTGGTGCTGCTGATCGAGGCGGCGGCCGCGGCGCTCGCGCGGAGGGCCACGATGCTGGGCGGCGGCCGGGTGTCGTCGAACTGGACGAGGAGCGTCTCGTAGCCGGGCGCGGTGATGCGGAGGACGTGCTTCACGCCGTCGCGGGGGAGCTGCTTCGTGAAGCGCCCGGAGCCCGCGGCCGCGCCGTCCAGCTCGAAGACCGCGCTCTCGGGGGTCGACTGGACGTCGACGGTGAACGGCGCAGCGGCGGCCGCGGCCACGCTGTCGTCGCCCGATGGCTGCCGGTTCGACACGCGCAGCACGACCGCGCCGATGAGCCCGAGGCCGATCAGCCCGAAGATGCCGAGCGTGACGAGCGCAGCGCCGCTGCGCTTCGGTGCCGGCACGCCTTGGAGGGAGCTGCTGTGGCCCGCGCCGAAGCTCGGCGTGCGGTCGTTCATCATGTTGATGGGGAGCGCGTGGTGTCCGCTGCCGCTCATGCCGCCACTCATGACCGACGGGCTGGGCGTGGCGGTGGCGTGCGCGCCGTGGCTCGGTGGACCGCTGCTGGCGGAGTACGGACGCACGCTCGCCGACGGCCAACCGCGCTGGCTCGGGTTGGACGCGGGATGCGGGAGCACCGCGGTCATCCCGCTCGAGGGCCGGAGCACCTGCGTCTCCGGGTTGCTCTTGGGAACGCTGTCGGTACCTTCGTTGCGGAACGACGGCGCCCAGATCACACGCACGCGCTCGCTCGCGAATGGCAGGAGCGCCTGGCCCAGCTGACGCATGCCGATGTAGCGGTCGTTCGCGCTGAGGGACATCGCCTGCTGGATGACGCGCTCGAAGGCCTCGGGCAGGTCGGGGTTCACCTCGCGCGGCGCGCGGCAGTCGCCGGCACAGATGGCCATCGCCATGGTGACGAAGCTCCCGCCCTTGTCGGCGAAGGGCCGCACGCCGGTGGCGCCCTCGTAGAGGATGACGCCCATCGAGTACTGGTCGGAGCGGCGATCGGAGGCCTTCTCGGCGCGCACGCTCTCGGGCGAAGCGTAGTGCGGCGTGCCCACGAACGAGGAGTCCGTGGTGAGCGCGGCCTCGGTGGACTCGTGCACGAGCTTCGAGATGCCGAAGTCGAGGACCTTGGCCTGCACCTCGCCGTTCCAGGAGCGCGAGAGAAAGATGTTCGAGGGCTTGAGGTCGCGGTGGAGCACGCCGTGGTCGTGGGCGAAGTCCACGGCCGCGATGATGGGCAGGAGGATGTCGACGAGCGCGCTCGGCTTCATCGGTCCGTCGCGCCGGATCATCTGCGAGAGCGTCTCGCCCTCGAGGTGCTCCATCACGAGGCAGGGCAGCCCGTCGATCACGCCGACGTCGGTGACGTCCACGATGTGAGGATGCCGCATGCGCGACGCGAGCTGACCCTCCCGGAGGAAGCGGGTGACGACAACCTCGTCCTCGAGGAAGCGCCGTCGCAGCGTCTTGATGGCCACGCGCTTGTCGAGCGTGGTGTGGATGGCGTCGTACACGTCTCCCATGCCGCCCGAGCCGATACGCCCGCGCACGCGATACTGGCCGAGCGTGCCGGCCTTCAAAGAGTCGAGAGAACCGCGCTCCGCCACTGAGGCGAAGTGTATCAGCCCCCAGGCTTCCTGCAGGAATCGCCGCATCTCCAGAAAATGACGGCGTTTATCGGGCATATTTGCCGCATGCGATTGGCCGTTGATCCCTTGAACGCGAGCCTGGTGGAGGGCAGAGTCGCGGTCGTGAAAGATCCTCTCTGGTACAAGGACGCCGTCATCTACGAGGTACGGACTCGCTCCTACTTCGACTCGAACGACGACGGCATCGGCGACCTCAAGGGGCTCGCGCTGAAGCTCGATTACCTCGCCGACCTGGGCGTGACCGCGCTCTGGCTCCTCCCGCACTACCCTTCCCCCGGTCGCGACGACGGTTACGACATCGCGGACTACACCGAGATCCATCCCGACATCGGGACGCTCGAGGACTTCGACCAGCTCGTCGCGGAGGCGCACCGGCGTAACATCCGTGTGATCACCGAGCTCGTGCTCAACCACACGTCCGATCAGCACCCGTGGTTCCAGCGCGCGCGTCGCGCGCCCGCCGGCTCACCCGAGCGTGACTTCTACGTCTGGAGCGACACCGCCGATCGCTACCAGGAGGCGCGGATCATCTTCCGTGACTTCGAGCCGTCGAACTGGTCGTGGGACCCGGTCGCGAAGCAGTACTTCTGGCATCGCTTCTTCTCGCACCAGCCGGACCTCAACTTCGACAACCCCGCGGTCCACGAGGCGATGCTCGGCGTCGTCGACTTCTGGATGGCGCGCGGCGTCGACGGTCTCCGGCTCGATGCCGTGCCGTACCTCTACGAGCGCGAGGGCACGAACTGCGAGAACCTCGCCGAGACGCACGCGTATCTGAAGAAGCTGCGCGCCCACGTCGATGCGAAATTCCCGGGCCGCATGCTCCTCGCCGAGGCGAACCAGTGGCCGGAAGACGCCGCCCGCTACTTCGGTGACGGGGACGAGTGTCACATGAACTTCCACTTTCCGATCATGCCGCGGCTCTTCATGTCGATGCACATGGAGGACCGTTTTCCCATCATCGACATCCTGCGGCAGACCCCCGAGCTCCACCCGAGCTGCCAGTGGGCGATGTTTCTCCGCAACCACGACGAGCTGACCCTCGAGATGGTCACCGACGAGGAGCGCGATTACATGTATCGCGTCTATGCGCACGAGGCGCAGATGCGGATCAACCTCGGCATCCGCCGTCGCCTCGCGCCGCTCGTGAGCAACGACCGCCGCCGCATGCAGCTGCTGAACGGGCTGCTCTTCTCGATGCCGGGGACCCCGGTGCTCTACTACGGCGACGAGATCGGGATGGGCGACAACGTCTACCTCGGCGATCGCAACGGCGTACGAACCCCCATGCAATGGAGCGCGGACCGCAACGCCGGCTTCTCGCGCGCCAATCCGCAGAAGCTGATCCTGCCGATCATCATCGACCCCGAGTACCACTACGAGGCGCTCAACGTCGAAATGCAGCAGACGAATCCGAATTCGCTGCTGTGGTGGACGAAGCGGCTCATCGCGCTGCGCAAGCGGTTTCAGGCATTCGGGCGCGGCTCCGTGGAGTTCTTGCATCCGTCGAACCCGCGCGTGCTGGCGTTCGTCCGCCGCTTCGACGACGAGCTGATCCTGGTGGTCGCGAACCTGTCGCGACACGTCCAGTACGTCGAGCTCGATCTGGCGACCATGAAGGGCATGGTCCCCGTGGAGCTGATGGGGCGGACGAAGTTCCCGGTCGTCGGCGATCACCCGTACCTGCTCACGCTCGGCAGCTACGATTTCTACTGGTTCAGCCTCGAGCCCTCGAAGAAGGCGCCCGAGGAGCAGCGCATGAGTGATCTCGGGCCCGCGCCCATCACGTGCACCTCGCCCGAGGCGCTGCTCTTCGGTTCGCAACGGCCCCTGCTCGAGGAGGTCCTCTCGTCCTACCTGGTGGCGCGCGGCTGGACCACCGGCACCGTCTCGGACACGCACATCACGGAGGCCATCCAGCTCCCCGCCGTTGACGATGGGCCTTCGCTGATCCTCGCGTTCGTGCGTGTAGAGTACACGGAAGGCGAGGCCGAGAGCTTCTCGCTGCCGCTCTTCGTGCTGCCGGCGGGCAGCGCCGCGCCGCCAGGGTCGATCATCGCGGCGCTGCGCGTGGAGCGCGCTGGCGCCGAAGCGACCGGCAGCATCCTCGTCGAGGCCACGCCGGAGCCGGCCGCGCGCGCGCTGCTCGAGGCGACGGCACGTACCACCACCACGGCCGGTCTCGCCGGCAAGCTCACCGCGGGGCTCGCCCCCGGCGCCACGCTCGACCTCGGCTCCTTGGGCGAGCCGCGTATCGTGAACAGCGACCGGCTCGGCGTGTCCGTCGCGTTCGGCAACGCGTACGTCGTGAAGCTCTACTACCGCATGGAGGAAGGTACGGCGCCCGAGCTGGAGGTGGCCCGCTACCTCGAGGCGAAAGGCCACTCCGGGCTCACGCCGCGCGTGCTCGGCTTCGTCGACTACCGCGTGCAGCGCAACGAGCCGGTCACCCTGGCGGTGGTCGAGGAGTTCGTCGTGAACGAAGGCTCCGCGTGGCTCCACGCACGCGGCGAGATCACGCGGGCCTACGAGCGTGCGCTCGCGCAGCCGCCCGAGGCGCCGTTGCTCGAGGTGCCACTCCAGCCGCTCCTCGAGCTCGCCTACCTCGAGCCCCCGCCGGCCTACGCGGAGCTGATCGGTCACTACCGCGAATCGGCGATGCTCCTCGGTCGCCGTACCGCGGAGCTGCACCTCGCGTTCTCGGCGTCCACGGACCCGTCCTTCGAGCCCACGGTCTACTCGGCGATGGACCAGCGTTCGAAGTACCAGACCGCGCGGAACCTCATAGGGCGCGTCCTGTCTTTCATGCGCCGCAACATCGGCAGCCTCCCGGAGGACGCGCGTGCGGCCGCCGAGCTCGTGCTCGAGTCCGAGGAGCGCATCCTTGCGAAGTTCGAGCCGATGCTCACGCAGCGCATCGACTCGAAGCAGATCCGTCACCACGGCGATCTCCACCTTGGCCGCGCGCTCTTCACCGGCAAGGACTTCGTCATCCTCGACGTCGGTGGTGCGCGCGATCGTCGCCTCTCGGCCCGTCGCCGCCGCGGCGGCGCCTTCCGCGACGTGGCGGGCATGATCCGCTCGTTCCACTACGCGGCGGCCACGAGCCTGAAGACGCTCCGCCCCGAGGATCAGCATCGCGCCGAGCCGTGGGGCTGGAGCTGGCAGCGCTGGGCCTCGGCGGCCTTCCTGCGCGGCTACCTCGACACCGCGAAGGAAGCGCCGTTCATTCCCAGGAGCGCTGCGATGACCTCGGTGCTGCTGGAGACCGCGACCATCGAGAAGGCGTTCGCGGAGCTGAAGGTGGAGCTCGAGCGGCGCCCCGAGATGGCGTGGATCCCGCTGCAAGGGATCGTGCGGATGCTCGGGATCCAGACCGCGAAGTAGCTGCGCGCTACTTCGCGGCGAAGAGCACGTTGTCGACGTAGGCGGTGCTTTCCTGCGCGTGGACCCCGCCGGCCGCGATCAAGCCGACGCGAAGCGTCGGCGCCGTCGAGAGCTTCGGACACCGGAAGACGTGGTCGAGCGCGGGGACCTGCTGGATGCGGACGACCGCGCGGACGCCGTTCGGGGTGGTCGTGAGCAGCAGCTCGACGTCGTTGAAGCGTCCGCCTGCGGGAAAGGC
>JAYTHX010000548.1:0-7526 GCA_043732195.1 Polyangiaceae bacterium | reverse complement strand
GCGCGCTTCGCGCGGAGGCGAAGATCCCGAACGCGCCGTCTTGTCTGCGCGCGCAGCGCGAGTCCGGTCTCGCTCGGCGGACTTGGCGGACTTGGCGGCTTGGTGCCCGTCGCATGCGCGCTGCTGCGCGCGGAGGGCGGTAGGGCGGGCGGAGGCGGGCCCGCCACCGGCGCCGGCGGCAGATCGGTCCGCGAGAGGCTCGGACCGAGCGGCGCGCGCTGCCGGGGTTCGCTCCGAGGATCGTCGGGGATGTCCACGCCGAGCGTCGCGAGGATCTGCTCGATGCTCACGCGCCCGCGCCGCGACGCGTACGGCATCAGCGCGTGCGCGAGGTGCGCGACGGTCGGGAAGCGCACCGCCTTGTCCTGCGCGAGGCAGCGCTCGACCGTCGCGGCGAACGACGCCGGGGCGTCGGGCGCGAGCGTGCGCAGGGGAACGAGGCCGTCGGTGGCCATCGTGGCGAGGATCGTGACCACCGAATTGCCGCGGTACGCGGTCCTTCCGCCCACGAGACGATAGAGCAGCGCGCCGAGCGAGAAGATGTCGCTCCGCGTGTCGACATCGCGTGAGCTCGTCATCTGCTCCGGAGACATGTACCCCGGCGACCCGAGCGCCACGCCCTCGTTCGTGAGATCGCCGCCGCGCGGTCCGCCGTCGGGATTGCGGTCGTCGAGGATCTTCGAGACCCCGAAATCCAGGACCTTCACCACGGTCGTACCGCCAGGGCCGCGGGCGAGGAAGAGGTTCGCGGGCTTGAGGTCGCGATGCACCATGCCCAGCGCGTGCGCCTCGGCCACGGCCTCCGCGGCCTGGAGGATGTAGTCGACCGCCTCCTCGACCGGCAGCTGCGGCCGTGCCTTGACCACCGTGGCGAGGTCGCTTCCCTCGAGGTGATCCATCACGATGTAAGGCGTGTCGTCGTCCATCGCTCCCACGTCGATCACACGCGCGACGTGCGGGCTCTTCAGCCGCACGAGCAGCCGCGCCTCGCGCTTGAACCGCGCGAGCGCCTCGGGACTCACCTCGCGGAGGAACTTGATGGCGACGCGCTGCTCGAGCTCGAGGTGCGTGGCGGCGCCGACCACGCCGACCCCGCCTGTCCCCATGACCCCGTCGACGCGGTACTTCTTCGCGACGATCTGGCCGGGGGTGAGCTCGAACACCCCTTCATTGTTCCGCGATGACCGGTCGCTGCGCCTGGAAGTTCACCATCGCCTTGTCGTGCTGGGAGCGCAGGTCGGAAGGCACGGCCTCGTCGATCGCCGCCGGCTTTCCCGACGGCGTCACCCTCTTCGCATTTCGGCCGCGGCTACTTTCGCGCGGGGCGGCGCCGCTCGTGGAACCACGCGCGGTAGGACTCCATCCGGGCCCGTTGTTCGGTCGGGGCATGCGCGTGGCAGCTCGTGAGCTCTTCGCTGCCCGCGGGCGCGCCCCAGCGCGACTCGACGCAGTCGTTCGGGTTGTAGGCCATCTCCAGCGAGCTCGTGCGGGCGAGGACCTCGGCGAGGGTGAGCGAGAAGGAAGCGCCGTTCGAGCGCGTGTACTGGATGCTGCGCGCGCGGAGCTCGCGGTCGAGGATGCGCTGGAGCTCGGTCTCGACCTCCTTCGGCGCGTGGCCGGCGGGCATCGCGAACCGCTCGGGGCGGCGAGCGACGCGCGCGGGGAAGGTGCGCACCACGTCGACCGCGATGAGGATCCGGAGGTCGCGCGAGGGCGTGGAGAAGTCCTCCCAGGCGCCGCTCGTCTCGAAGATCTCCGGACCTTCGGGCATCGACGCCTGGGTCTTCGCGGTCTCCAGCCACTTGCGGCCGTTCTCCACCGACTTCACGCGCGTGCGCATCTGCTCCTCGAGCGCGGCGAGCGTCTCCATCATCGCGTGCTGCGGATCGAGAGGGCGCGGAGAGAGGACGTCCTCCATCTTGTCGTAGAAGCCCTCGAGGTCGAGCGACTGCGCCTCGCGCGAGAGGTCGCCGTATTCGGTGCTCTTCTTGATCGCGTCGTCGTCGAAGCGCGCGAGCTTGCCGGCGCGGCGCGCGACGGGGCGGAACCGCTTGAAGCCGGGGCCTCCCAGCTCGGGCTGCGTCGCGTAGAGGAAATTGCCGCGCCAGTACCGCTTGCGCGCCACGGTGCCGTCGGGCTGGCCATCGACCGCGAGCAGCACGCCGCCGCGCTCCGCGTTCTGCGGGAGCTTCTTCGCGATCATCAGCACGTGGCCGTACGGGTCCGCGAAGATGGTGCCGGGCCGCATGCTCTCCCACGTGAGCGGCACCGGGTAGTAGTCGCTGCTCGGCTCGTCGAAGGGCTGCCGGGCCGAGCCGGAGTGCGCCTTGTCGGCGAGCGGGCTGCGCAGGAACTGGCCGAACGCCTTCACCGCAGTGCTGTCCTCCAGCACCTTCACCGGCGGGTCCTCGTTGGTGATGATGAAGCTCGGTTTGCAGGAGGGCGCGTTGCCGCTACCGCCCCGGTTGCACTCGGAGAGCCCGAACGGCAGCCGCAGCTTGAACGCGAAGTACGCGCGCAGGAAGTAGGGGAGATCCGCGCAGTCGGGCCGCACCACCGGCGCGTTCGTGGAGTCCTCACCGCCCGCGAGATGATCGAAGAGCAGGTTGCGCTTCCTGTCGCGGAGCACCTCGTGGAGCGCCGGCCAGCTCGGCATCTCGCCGTCGGGCGAGTCGAAGAGGTTCTCGATCCATGCGGAGTACACGTTCTCGAGGGCGTGACTCCAGTTGCGATGGACCGGCCACACGCCGTCCGTCTCCTTCGTGGGGCCCGGACCGGGGCCGCCCTTGAACTGGCCGACGGTGATGCGCTTGCTGGCGGCGCCCGCGGCGCAGGCCTTCTGCGTCAGCACCGCGTCGTACACGCCGGCGCGCGGGGACTCGATCTCGGCGACCCAGAAGTAGGGCGGTCCGCCGCGCCGTACGTCGCTCGCGGCGGCGGGCGCGGCATCGGCGCTGGCCGGGCGGTTCTTCTCGCCGGGCACGAGCCGGAGCTCCCCGCTGATCGGACGATCGCTGACCGCCATCACGCGCAGCGGCGCGCCGGTCCACGCGGTTCCGGGGCTCACGAAGAGGAAGACGTCCTTCGCGTCCTCGCACTTCGGCGGATCCTCCGGCGCGTCGACCAGGGGCGCGTTCGCGAACATGTTGCCCGGCTCGGGCCCGGCCTCGCGATCGAGGAGCTTCGGCGTCGCCGCGTCGGCGGTGGCCTGGGGGAGAGGCACGTCGGTGCTGCCGGCGCGCGAGCAGGCGCCGCAGACCGCCACGACGGCGAGCGCACCGATGCTGCTGGCGAGCTTCACGATGGGTGAATAACGCACCCGCGGGGAATCGTCATCCCGGGCGAGGCCCTTTACGTCGCGATGCGCCGCGGGCGCTAGGACATCAGGCCGAACACCAGGTTCAGCGCCAGCGCCAGGATCATCGTGTTGTAGACGAACGAGAGCGTCGCATGCAGGAGCACCGCGCGCCGGCACACCGTCGAGGAGACGGTGACGTCGGAGACCTGGAAGCACATGCCGACCGTGAACGCGAAGTAGGCGAAGTCGATGTCGGCCGGCGCCTCGTCCCCCGGGAACTGGAGGCCGTGATGCCCGCTGGCGCGGTAGTACAGGTGCGCGTACCGCAGCGTGTACGCGGTGTGCGTCATCGTCCAGGAGAGCGCGATCGCGGCGAGCGTGAGGATGGTCCACGTCGTCTGCTCGTGGCCGGCGAGCCCACGCACTTGCTTGAACACGAACGCCGCTGCGAAGAGGCTGAAGAGGCTCGCCATCAGCGCGATCACGAACACGGCGTGGCGCCCCGGATCGTCGCTCCCGGCGCGCTGCTTCGTCGAGGCGCTGTCGGCGCGCAGGATCACCGTCCACGCGAGCATCACCAACGTGAGCGCGCCGCTGTCCCAGCCGATGATCATGCGCTGCCACCACGTCTGCGTGGCCGGCGTCAGCAGCCCCACCGCGATCATCGCGGTCAGCGTGGCGAAGAGCAGCCGAGCCGCCGCATGCCGAGGGGAGAAGCTGAACATCGCTAGAACGTGCCGTTCCGGAGCTGCGCGAGCGCTGCGCTCTTGTCCGCGTGGCGCGGGGCGGTCACGATGAGGACGATCCCGCCCGCGACGAGCACGCCGCGGGCTAACGAGATGGTGGAGACGCTCACCCGGGTGTCGGCGCTCGGCAAGCGCTCCGATGCCAGGCGCTCGCGGTCTGCCCGCTCTTCTCGCTGCCCTGCGCGCGGGCAGCGCCGCTGCCCAGGTGGAGCGCGAGGAGCAGGCCGCTCGCGGCCACGGTTCGGAGGCGTGGCAACGGACGGTCTCAAGGCCAGCGCCTCAGGGTACCCGGGCGGGGGTTGCCGAGGCTATGCTTCTGAATGGTGCGGCGGATCTGGGCCCGGGATGGCGCTCACGTCGGGCGTCGCCGTGGCGCTGATGTCGGCGGCGCGCGGCTCGCGGGCGGCATCGAGGACATCACCGTCGTCGACCGGGAGCTTCCGGATGGCAGCACCAACACGCCGACCCGCTCGACTCCGCGACCGATGCGGGCGGCGACGCCGTGGTGAAGACGCTGTGCGATCCGGTCACGGCTGCGTGTCTCGACGACAGCTCGCCCGCCGCGCAGCCCGCGTGCCCTGCGCCGGCGGCGAGTGCCAGATGGCGTGCGACAGCTTCGTCGTCGACGACCAGAAGGGGCTCTCTGCGGACATCCGCAAGTCCTCAACGCCGCCATCTGCATGAACGACACGACGACGTGCGCCGACAAGGCGCTCGCCAAGGCGTGCGTCGATGCCACGGCGACGACGTTCTGCACGCCGATGGTGCAGGGCTGCAAGGCCGCGAACGCCGGCGACACCATCACGCGGATCGCTCGGCGATGCGGGCCTCCCGGCCCACACGCGCTGAACCGTGGACGCCTCCGTTTGTCCGCTATCATCGCGGGATGGCGAAGCCGGTGTTCTTCCTCGGCGGGGCGCAGACCGACTTCGCGCGGAACCTGGCGCGCGAGCAACTCGAGCTCGCGGATCTCGTGCGCGAGGTCACGCTGGGGGCGCTCGAGGACGCCGGGCTCGGCGCGCGTGCGGTGCAGAGCGTCCACGTGGGCAACGCGTTCGGCGAGCTCTTCACGGGGCAGGCGCAGATGGGCGCGCTCCCGGCGACGGTGGTGCGCGAGCTCGATGGCGTGCCGGCGTCGCGGCACGAGGGGGCGTGCGCATCGGGCAGCCTGGCGCTGCTCGCGGCGGCCGCGGAGATCGAGGCGGGGCGCTACGACTGCGTGCTGGTGGTGGGCGCAGAGCAGGAGCGCAACGTGCCGGGCGAGATCGCAGCGCGGCACCTCGGCGCCGCGGCGTGGACCGGGCACGAGGCGCTGGACGCGCGCTACGTGTGGCCCAGCATGTTCTCGCGCATCACCGACACGCTTCTCGAGCGCTCGCCGCGCGGTCCGACGCGCCCGCATCTCTCGGCCATCGCGCGGAAGAACTTCGCGAACGCGAAGGACAATCCGTTCGCGCAGACGCGCAGCTGGAGCTTCGGCGAGCACGCCTTCGACGACGACGACGTCGCGAACCCGGTCGTCGAGGGCCGCGTCCGCCGGCAGGACTGCGGGCAGGTCACGGACGGCGCAGCGGCGGTCGTGCTGGCGTCGGAGTCGTTCGCGCGCGCGCTCGGCGCGCTCGATGAGCGGCCGCGCATCGTGGGCTGGGGTCATCGCACCGCGGCGCTCTCGCTCGACGAGAAAGTGCGGCGCGGCGAGGGCGACCCGTACCTGCTGCCGCACCTGCGCGGGGCGATCACCGATGCGTACCGGCGCGCGGAGATCGGCGGCCCGTTCGATCTCGCCGGCATCGAGACGCACGACTGCTTCACGGTCACGGAGTACCTCGCGCTCGATCATCTCGGCCTCGCGCCGCCCGGCGAGGCCTGGCGCGCGATCGAGGAGGGAGTCTGCGAGCGGCGCGGGCGCGTGCCGGTGAACCCGAGCGGTGGCCTGATCGGGCTCGGGCACCCCGTCGGCGCGACCGGCGTGCGCATGGCGCTCGATGCGTGCCGTCAGGTGAGCGGGCGCGCGGGCGCCGCGCAGATCGACGGCGCGCGGCGCTTCGGTACGCTGAACATCGGCGGCAGCGCCACCACGGTGGTGAGCTTCGTCTGGGGGAGAGAGTAGGAAGGGATCATGCGCGTCGAGACCATCAAGCGTTACGAATCGAAGCTCCCCGCGCACGATCCGCATCCCTACCGGACCGCGGCGTGGACGCCGAACACCACCGAGGTCGACGCGTACGAGCTCGAGGTGATCGCCGGGACCATCCCCGACGACCTCCAGGGCATCTACCTGCGCAACACCGAGAACCCTCTCTTCGACGCCATCAGCGGGCGCTATCACCCCTTCGACGGCGACGGCATGCTGCACGCCATCCGTTTCCAGGGCGGCCAGGCGGACTACCGCAACCGCTTCGTGCGCACGGCGGGGCTCGCCGCGGAGCTCGAGAGCGGCCACGCTTTGTGGGCGGGCATCCTCGAGAGCGCGGAGCTCTCGCAGCGCGAGGGCTGGGGCGCGCGTACGCGCTTGAAGGACGCGTCGAGCACGGACGTCATCGTGCACAACGGCGTCGCGCTCACGACGTTCTACCAGTGTGGTGATGCGTACCGCGTCGACCCGCTGACGCTCGAGACGCGCGGCATCGCCCCCTTCGGGCACCCGAGCTTCGCGAAGGGAGCGACCATCTCCGCGCATCCCAAGGTCGACGAGGCGACCGGCGAGCTCCTCTTCTTCAACTACTCCACCGAGGCGCCGTACTGCCACGTCGGCGTGGTCGATCCCCAGGGCGCGCTGGTACGCACCATCCCCGTGGCGCTGCCGGGACCGCGGCTCCCGCACGACATGGCGTTCACCAAGCGCTTCGCGATCATCGGGGATTTTCCGCTGTTCTGGGACCCGGCGAAGCTCGCGCAGAACGTTCATCGCGCGAAGTACTTCCCCGAGCTCGGCACGCGCTTCGGCCTCGTCCCGCGCGATGGCGTGGGCGCGGTTCGCTGGTTCACGGCCTCGCCGACGTACGTGCTGCACTTCTCGAACGCCTACGAGAACGGCGACGAGGTGGTGATCGAGGGCTATCACCAGGGCTGGCCGACCCCGGAGCGCCTGCCCGAGGACAACGCGATCACGTTGTTCATGAAGAGCCTCGACATGAACGCGATGAAGACGCGCCATCATCGCTGGCGCCTGAACACGAAGACAGGCCTCGTGAAGGAGGAGTTTCTCTCCGAGACGATCTCCGAGTTTCCCACCAGCCATGCGGGCTACGCGGGCAAAAAACAGCGCTACGTCTACGCCGCGCTGGGAGAGCCCGGTTACTTCCTCTTCAACGGCTTCGTCCGCACCGATCTCGAGACCGGCCAGGAGCAGACGCACCGCCTACCGAAGGGCGTGTTCGCGAGCGAGGCGCCGTTCTGCCCGCGCCGGGCCGCAACGAGCGAGGACGACGGCTACCTCGTCACGTTCACGATGGACGTGAACGAGGATCGCTCGGAGTGCC
>JAYTHX010000547.1:0-20855 GCA_043732195.1 Polyangiaceae bacterium | reverse complement strand
GCGGTCCATGCAGAAGTCGAGGTCGCGCGTGGGGAGCTTCGCCACGTCGCTCGCGATCTTCTCCTTGTCGAACGTTCGGCAGCGCGCCGGGAACTCCTTGCTGATCCAGTCGACGCAGGCGCCGTCCTGGACGTGCTCAACCTCACCCATCCGGTATTTGCCCTTCACGCGGACCATCCCCGCGCTGCAGCCGGCGCCGTTCGCCTCGCGCGTATCGGTCACGTCCGCGGCCTCGCCCACCGGTGTGGTCGGGTCGACCCCCACGCGCCCGAGCGCCTGCCAGTGCTTCTTGTCGACCGAGCGCCACTGAAAGCGCGGCTCGCTCCCGCGCTTCAGATCGTTCTGGAAGTCGACCACCGACAGGCCGTGCGCACGCAGCCACCAGCCGGCGACGAACGCGAGGGTCAGGGCGATCCCCGCGCCCGCCTTGGCGAGCAGGACCCCGCGCAGCAGCGCATGGGACGAGCGGATCTTGGGGCGGTCGCGCAGGGTCACGGTGGACGAGGATGGACGGGGTTCGCGCCCGGCGATTCACCGGCGCCCTGCATGGTAGTATCGCACGCCATGCGCGGAGCCCGCGCCAGCTACCGGAGGATCGCGGAGCCCGATCAGGGCCAATCGTTGCTCCTCGAGGCCATGGCCAGCGCGGGGGATCGAGGCCAGGCTCGCGGCTGGGACGTCGTCGTCATCAAGGCCGCGGACCGCGATGCGATGGTGCAGTGCTGAATGCCGTCCGTCGAGACGCGCGACGCGCTCGAAGTCCCTTTTCTCCAGGGGAACGTGCACTCCCGGGATCCGGTGCTAGGGTCGCCGCGCGCATGCTGTCCCAGTCGTCTCCGGTGCCGCTCGGCCGACCCCGGAAACCGCACGGAAAACGACCTCTCGCGATCGTTCTTCGCGAGCACGGCGTCTTCTCGACCGCGCACGCGACCGACCTCGCGCTCGACGTCTGCGACGCGCTCTCCACCGTCCACGCGAACGACGTGGTGCACGGCCAGCTCGGGCTGCGCTGCGTCCGTCTGAACATCACGCGCGAGCGCGGGCCGCAGGATCTCGACATCTTCACGCTGACCGACCCGGACGACGGCGAGATCGCGGCGCAGGCCGCGCCGTTCCTGGCGCCCGAGCAGCGCGACCTCTCCCGTCCCATCGATGGGCGTGCCGATCTCTGGGCGATCGGCGCGCTGCTCTACGTGACGATCGTCGGCCGTCCGCTCCCGCTCCGGGGCGCAGTCGAGGTGCCGGAGGGCACGATGCCGGCGAGCCTCGCGGCCATCGTGCTGTCGTGCCTGGACGTCGACCCGGCGCGCCGCCCGCAGGACGTCGACGAGCTGACCGAGAAGCTGGGATCCTTCGCCAGCTGGCCCCCGGATCGCTTCGCCCGCCTCGCGGAGCGACGCGAAGCGCGCGCGAGCGCCGAGCGCGCGCGGCGCGCCCTCGAGGCCCGTGGCCTCCAGAACATGCCGGACGTCCTCGACCGCCTCGACGACGCCGCGGTGGCGCGCGCGCAGCGCGAGGCCCCGAAGACCGCGACCATGTCCTCGATCCTCGAGCGGCCGACCACGACGGCCGCCTTGGAGCGCCTGATGGCGGTGGTGCACGAGGGAACGGAGGCGGCGCGCGTCGAGCTGGCCGCGGAGCTTACGGCCCTCGTCGACTTCGACGACGAGGACGAGGACGAGGACGAGGACGAGGACGAGGAGCTCCTCCCCACGACGGTCCCGGCCGAGCCGCCCGCGCTCGAGGCGTTCGTGAGCCCGCTCGAGACGGTGCCGCTGGTCCTCGCGCAGCCCGCGCCCACGCTCCGGCCCCCGCCGGTCCCGGCCGCCGTGCCCCGGCGGCCGCTCGGGCCGATCCTCGGGCTCGCGGCCGGCGCCTTCGTGATGAGCCTGGCGCTCGGCTACGTCGGTTTCCGCCTCAGCGCCGCGCACACGGCGGCCCTCTCCCCAGCGGCGGCCGCGGCGGCGGTGCCGCCGCTCGAGGCACCCTCGTCACCCGCGCCGGCGGCGGAGATCCCGGTCTTCGTGCCGTCGGCGCTGCCCGAGGTCGCGCCGGTCTCGCCCAGCTCCCTCCCCGACGCAACGCGCTGAGCGATCCCGGGACACTGGCCCACGGGCGTTCTAGGCTTCTCGCATGGGCTGCCTGTTCTGCAACGTACTCGAGAAGAAGATCCCCGCCGACGTCGTCTACGAGGACGAGCACGCGCTCGCCTTCCGCGACGTCCGCCCGGTCGCGCCGCACCACGTCCTCGTGATCCCGAAGAAGCACATCGCCGCGGTCCACGACCTGACCGAGTCCGATGTCGGCACCATCGGCCAGGTCATGCTCGCGGCCCGCAAGGTCGCCCACCAGCTCGGGCTCGAGGAGGGCGGCTATCGCCTGGTCATCAACGACGGCGACGACGCCGGCCAGACCGTCCATCACATCCACGTTCACGTCCTCGGTGGGCGCTCGCTATCGTGGCCGCCCGGCTGAACACGTTTCCTCCACGCTACGTCCCATCTCGAGGATGACCTTGCGTCGGCCTGTGGTTGCCACGCAGAACGTCCGCGCGTACTGCGCGTTCGCGAACGAGGACCCGAACGTCAAGGTGTCGATCGACCACGTCGAGGACCTCGCGATCACGCTGCAGCTCGTCGACCGGATCCTCCCGCAGACGTCGTAAACGCCCATGTGGCCGAGGCGGCTCGGCATGACCGACGCGCAATTCCGCGAGACGAAGGCGAAGCAGTGCCACCGGATCCACCTCGAGGAGACGCTCGCCGAGTGCGGGCCGCAGCCCGAGAAGGCGAGGTACGCGTCGCTGCTCGACGCTGTCGGCGCGCTGAGCCCCCGCACCGCGAACATCAAGAAGCGCTGGCTCCAGTACCGCGACGCGACCGAGCATCTCGCGGCGGCCACCGAGGACGAGGAGCGGCTCACCGCGGAGCCGGCAGCAGATCGCGCGCGACGCGTTCTACGCGCTGTCGGTGGCGTTCCGCATCGAGCTCGAGCCGCTCGCGCTGATCCCGATCATCGTCACGATGTGTTCCATGGCCCGTCTCTCTCGCTCCGCGGCGAGGCCTACCGGCGGCCCGTGACCTCCACGCGCACGACGTCGGCGCTCTCCTCGACCACCCGCGACTTCGTGCCCAGGAACATGTCCAGGAGCACCAGGTGCGTCGTCGAATGGTCCGTCAGGCGCACCGTGCGGAACACGCCGCCCTCGCCCAGCGCCATCGGCAGGAGCAGCTGGTCGGCGAGGTGCTCGAACACCGGGACGCTCGACGCCAGATAGCGACGCGCCTCGACCGCCACGCCCGTTGCCACCGCCTCCGCGCGCACGCCACGATCGCCGAAGCCCGTGAAGACCTCCGTCACGTGCTCGCTCTCGACGGTCGCCACGAGCACGTTGCCCGGGCCATGCCCGTTCTCGATCACGGTCGGGCGACCCGACGCACGATCCCACCCGAGCTCCGTGGTGAGCGTGTCGAGCTCACGCACCGCGACCGACGTCGGCACACGTGAGACGAGCGCCCGCGCGCGCATCTCGCGGATCGCGCCGCGCTCGAGGAGCTCGAGGTGGGAGAACGAACGGACGGGCGTGATCGTCGCCGACCACGCCCCGCCGCCCGCCGGAAAGAAGCCGCAGCGCTCGAGCACGACCGGCACGTGGCCGCCCATGCGCGCGAGCTGCGGCAGGAACGCGCCCTCCAGGAAGTCGAAGGGCGGCGCCATCGGGTTGTGCGTGCCGCCTTCGAACTTGAGCGTCGACGGCTCATCGGTCGCGAGCAGCAGCGGGTAGAGGACCGTCTGGAACACCAGCGTGGTGCTCCCTGCGCCGCCCGTCGCGAACGCGTGCGCGCCGCCGCGCACCGTACTCGGGCGAAAGACGAGCTCGGTGCTGGCAAGCGCGTCCCCGGAGATGTCCGCCGAGCCGATCGCGGCGGCCCCACGGACCGCCGCGAGGTGCTGGCGCATGAGCCCCGGTTTCGCCCGGCCGCGCCGGATGTTCGTGATGCAGAACGGAAGTGAAGTGACGAGGGAGAGGGCGAGCGCAGACCGCAAGATCTGCCCGCCCCCCTCGCCCATCGAGCCGTCGATCGTCAGCATGAACGCTTCCTTCTATCCCTTCACACAGACGATCTGACGCAGCGTGTGGACCACGTCCACGAGCTCACGCTGCGCGTGCATCACGTCGTCGATCGACTTGTACGCCATGGGCGTCTCGTCGATCACGCCCTCGTCCTTGCGGCACTCGATGCCGAGCGTCGCCGCCGCGTGATCCTCGACGGTGAAGGCCTTCTTCGCTGCCGTGCGCGACATCTTGCGACCCGCGCCGTGGCTACACGAATGGAAGCTCTCGCGGTTTCCCTTCCCGCGGACGATGAACGACTTCGCCCCCATGCTTCCGGGGATGATGCCGAGGTCGCCCTCTGCCGCGCGCAGCGCGCCCTTGCGGGTCACGAGCACGTCCGCGCCGTAGTGGTGCTCGCGCGCCACGTAGTTGTGGTGACAGTTGACCGCCGTGTCCGACAGGTCGAACGGACGGAGCCCACTCGCACGCGCCGAGGCGATGACCGCCTGCATCATGAGCTCGCGGTTCGTCGCCGCGTAGCGCTGCGCCCAGCTCACGGCCTTCCAGTACGCGTTGAAGTGCTCCGTACCCTCCGGGAGGTACGCGAGGTTCTCGTCCGGAAGGTTCACCATCCACGTGCGCATGTCCTTCTTCGCCAGCTCGATGAAGAAGCTACCGACGCGGTTACCCGCGCCACGCGAGCCGGAGTGGAGCATGAACCAGACGCGGTCCGCCTCGTCGAGGCAGACCTCGATGAAGTGGTTACCCGTGCCGAGCGTACCGAGCTGCGTCACGGACGATCCGCGACCGAGCTTCGGGAACGCCTCGACCAGCGCGTCGTAGCCCGGGAGCAGCTCCGACCACGCCGTCGCCACCGCGTCCGGGACCGCGCCCCACGCGCCGCGGTCGTTCGCGCGACCATCATCGGTACGGCCGTGTGGGACGGCCGCCTCGATCGCCGAGCGGAGCGCGCGGAGGTCGTCCGGAAGATCGCTCGCGACGAGCGAGGTCCGGACCGCCATCATCCCGCAACCGATGTCCACGCCGACCGCGGCCGGGATGATCGCGCCGCGCGTCGCGACGACGCTACCGACCGTCGCGCCGATGCCGTGGTGGACGTCGGGCATGACCGCCACCCACTTGTGGATGAACGGGAGGCTCGCCACGCGGCGCAGCTGCGCCTCGGCCTCGGCATCGAAGGGGACGCCGACCGTCCATGCCTTGATCGGGAAGCCGGCCGTCGAGAGGGTCACGTGCGTCGTATCGTTCGTGCGGTGTTCCATGGTGAGGAGGGCGAGAGCACGAGCGGTGCCAGCCGCGTCGCCGCGGGATCGCCGGCACTCGCCGGTCGGGAGAACGAGAGACTTATCCCACCGGATAAGAAGCGATACCATCGGCGAATGACCGTGCGCCGCCCTCTCGTCGTCCTCGGACTGCTCGGGCCGACCCCGCGCGGCTGCTCGGGGTCGACGGCGATGCCCGACGGGCCCGACCCGACCACCCAGCGCCGGCGCTCGGCGGCCTGCGGGTCGGCGGCGGCGGCGTCATACGCGACGACGTTGTCGATGCCGAAGCATGACACGAGCAGGAGGCGGCTCCGCGGATCGACGATCGCCGCGCGCGGTAGCAGACACTCCTCGCGGTGATCACGGGCCGTCTTCTCGCCGCGCCAGTCGAGGCCGCGCTGCACCGTCAGCGAGCTCTCGAAGGGCTCGCCCGTGCCCTCGTCGAACACGGCGACCGACGGCGACTCGGTGGCGGTGTGCGCGTTGCCGTAGCCCTCGGGGCGCTGCTCCGGCGTGCCCGGGTCCACGAACACCTGGGGCGCGAGGATGCGCCCGGCGGGCGCGACCGACTTCGCGAGCGCGAAGCCCTGGCACGAGGCGCGCTCGGTGCGCTGGAACGACTTCTCGAACATGGCGATCTGCTCGGCGGTGAGCGAAGCCGTCATCTGGGCCAGCTCCTTGCGCCGCGAGCGAAGCGCGGCCCTCATGCCCGACTCCTGACCGGTGACGGGCACGGCGCGCGTTGCGTGGTCCGGCTCCTTCAGATCGACGGTGCTGAGGACCGAGCCCACGGCGTGCGAGACGAAGGCGGTCGCTCCGTCGTCCGAGACGACCACCGAGCGCGGCTCGCGCGGCAGCGCCACCTGATACGAATGCCCGAACGCGGCGCTCTCGTAGACCGTGAGCCTGCGGCCCCACCCGCTCGTCACGAGGATGCTGGCATCGTCAGGCGAGGCGGCGAGGCCCACCGGCTCGGCGGGCGTCACGACGGAGCAGCGCGCCACGAGCGACGTGGCGCTCTCCGCCTCGAGCACCTGCATGCGCGAGCGATCGCGCAGGAGCGCGAGGATGCGACCGTCGGTGGTGACCATGATCTGCGCCGGCGCGCCGTCGAGGGCGGTGGACCCGATCTCCTTGTTCGTGGCGAGGTCGACGATCTGGATGGCGCGGCCGTCCTCGTCGGCGACGAGCGCGACGTTCTTGTCCCCGAGCTTCGCGAGCGCGACGCTCGAGCCGGCGCGCGGCTGGCCGAGGGGCTCCGCGACCGAGTGCACCTTGCACGAGCCGCCCGCCGCCGCCGTGGCCGCGGGTCCAGACGGCGACGCGGCGCCCCTTTCGCCGTGCCCCCCGCCACATCCCGCCAGAAGACCGACCGTGACGAACCCCGCTCCGAGTACCAGGCTGCGCATGGCGGGATGCGATGCATCGGGCGGGCCACGCGGAATTGCGGCGGATCGGGGGTGGTGCGTTGCTGCGGGCTGCACTTCGTGTGCAGCTCGGAGAGATGACGTCAGGCCGTCGCCTGCGCTACTCCCCGGGCGGCGTCGCGTCATGGCTCGCTCGCGCCTCGTCTCCACTCTCTCCCAGCAGCCTCGCCAGCGCCGTCTCCACCAGCGCCTTGTCGCCCTCTTCCGGGAGCAGGCACGGGGCGCTCGCCTTCGACGCCATCACGCGCAGCGCCGCGAGCTCCACGCGCGTCAGCTCGGCGACGCGCATCAGACGGATCGCCGGGATCTGGTAGCGGAGCACGAAGTCGGTGCCCTCCAGCACGAGGGTCACCGCGCAGGCGCGGCCGAGGTGCTTCACGATCCCGCGCAGCATCGCAGCGCGAGACTTCGCGCGCTGCACCGCTGGGTTCTTGAACAGCGCGAACATCCGGTTTCGCGCGTAGACGCCCGGGGCGAGCGCCATCGCCACCGTGAGCGCCTCGATCCGGCCCTCGTCAGCGGGCGCGAGCGGAGCGCTGCTGCGCGGGCGGCGCGCCGGACGCTTCATGCGTCGTCGTCCCCACCACCGAAGCTCGGCAATCCCACGGCGCCGTCCGTCACGTCGTTGAGGAGCGCCGCTTGGCGGTAGGTACGGAGCGCGGTCACGAGCTCGTCGAGATCGCCCTCGATGATGCGATCGAGCTTGTTGAGCGTGAGCTTGATGCGGTGATCGCTGATGCGATTCTGCGGATAGTTGTAGGTGCGGATCTTCGAGCTGCGCTCGCCGGTGCCGACCATTCCCTTTCGCTCGGCGGAGATCGCGGCCTCGTGCTTCTGCACCTCGATGTCGAGCAGGCGGCTCTTCAGGACCTTGAGCGCCTTCGCCTTGTTCTTGAGCTGCGAGCGTTCGTCCTGGCACTTCACGATGAGCCCGGACGGCTTGTGGAGGATCTGCACCGCGCTGTTCGTGGTGTTGACGCCCTGCCCGCCGGGACCACCGCTCGCGGCGATCGAGAACACGAGGTCCTTCTCGTCGAGATGGAAGTCGACGTCGTCGGCCTCGGGCATCACCGCCACGGTCGCCGTCGACGTGTGGACGCGCCCCTGCGTCTCGGTGGCCGGGACCCGCTGCACGCGATGCACGCCGCCCTCGAAGCGGAGCTGCGAGTACACGTCCTTGCCGTTCACCAGGGCGATGACCTCCTTGTACCCGCCGCTGGCGCTCTCGCTCATCGAGGCGATCTCGAGGTTCCAGCCCTTGGTCTCGGCGTAACGCGTGTACATGCGGAAGAGATCGGCGGCGAAAAGCGAGGCCTCCTCGCCGCCCTCACCGCCGCGGATCTCGAGGACGACGTTCTTCTTGTCGTTCGGATCGGTGGGCAGCAGGAGGAGCTGGATCTGCCCCTCGAGGACGCTGCGCTCCAGCTGGAGCTCGGGTAGCTCCATCTGCACCATCTCGCGCAGCTCGGGATCGGCGAGCGCCTCCTCGTCCTCGCGGATCTTCTTCTCGACCTCGCGGTACCGCGAGAACACGTGGACGAGCGGCTCGATGTCGGTCCGCTCCTTGTTCAGCTTCGTGAGCTGATTGCGGTCCGCGAGGACACGGGGATCACAGAGCAGATCGTCGAGCTCGACGTAGCGCCTCGACATCTGCTCGAGCTTGTCGAGAGGAAGCATTGCTCCTCACTCTACCACGACAAAAACAGCGAAAGCCGGCGCAGCTGGCGTCAGGCGGTCAGGCGGTCGTCTTGGCAGTGCGAAGCGCAGCGCTCGCCATCAGGTTGTCGAACGTCGCGTAGCGAACGTCGGCCGGCTTGAGGACGCTCTTCTCGATGCCCTGCTCCCGGAACAGCGTGACGCGGAGCGAGGCGAGCGCGGTCTCGAGCTGGTCGTCGTCCGGCTCGATGGTGGTGATCTTCTGCACGAGGAAGCCGGGCCAGAGGAGCGCGCGGAGCGGGCCCGTCGTGCAGTACTTTGCGAACACGCGCTGGATCTCGAACGTCACCGCGGCGATCAGCGGGAGGAAGGGGAGCTTTTCGAGGAAGAAAAGCACGTTGTCGAGGACGACCTTGCCCGTCGAGATCTTGGGGAGGAATCCGCCGACCGCGGTGAAGACGAGGATCGAGACAATCGCCACCATCACGAGGAACGTCGTCCCGCAGCGCGGATGAAGCGTGGTCTTGGCGCGCGCGTTCTCCACCGTGAGCGCCTCGCCGGCCTCGTAGGTGCTGATCGTCTTGTGCTCGGCGCCGTGGTACTGGAAGACGCGTCGGATGTCGGGGAAGACCCGGCGCACGACGAGCAGATAGCTGACGACGATGGTGAGCTTGAAAGCTCCCGTGAGCGCCTGGAACGCGGGCGACTGCACGTCGAGCCCGAAGTTCAGTGCCTTGTTCACGCCCGCGGCCGCGGCCTGCGGCAGCGCAATCATGAAGCCGACCATGAGGACGAGCATCAGGACCATCGGGCCCTTCGACTTTTTCTCTTCCTTCACCGTCGTCCCGGCGTCGCCACCGCTCGCGTCGCCGTCGGCGGAGAGCAGGAGGAACGTCGAGTAGCCGATCGCCTGCAGCATCCGCAGCGCGTTGGTGCCGAGGTTCTTCGCGATCTTCTTTGCCGGGCTCGCTTTTGCGGCGGCCTCCTCGGCCTCGAGGTCCCGCTCGAGCTGCTCGGCCGAGAACTTGAGCGACTCGCTCCCGAGCTTCAGGCTCTCCACGAGGGAGTGCATGCCGCGGACGAGCGGGAGCTTCGCAAACCCTTTCCTCGTATCCGGCATCCCGCGCTCGCGCACGTGGAGAGAGCCATCGCGACGTCGAACGACGATCGCGAACGAGGTCGGCGATCGCATCATCACGCCTTCCAGCACGGCCTGTCCACCAATGTAGGGCCCTGTAGGAGCCTTCTCCGGCGGCGAGGGCGTGCGGAAGGGCGAAGTCGGGGAAGTCTCAGGCATGCTCGTCAACTCTACGCACGACGAGCCGTACCGGCTACTCCGTCGGTGCAGTCTCGGCTTCCGCGGGAGCCGCGGCAGCCTTGTCACCGCCCGCGGCCGGCTTGGTCGCGTAGCGCTTGCGGAAGCGATCGACGCGTCCTGCCGCATCCATCAGCTTCTGCGTGCCCGTGTAGAACGGGTGGCACGCCGCGCAGACGTCGACCTGGAAGTCGCCGCGCGTGGATCGCGTCACGAACGCGTTGCCGCAGGCGCAGCTCACGTTCGCGGGCGGGTACTCGGGATGAATGCCTTCTTTCATGGGATCCTCTGCAGTCCTTCCGGAAATAGGAAGGGGGCCGCGGTCTTAGCGGGTCGTGCCGGCGCTTGCAAGGTGAGCCGGCGTCTCGTCGATCAAAACGGAATCTCGTCGTCCCCGCCGCCGCCGCTGCCGCCGCCGCCGTACTCGCCGAAGTCGTCCGCGGCGGGCGCCTGGGACGGGGGCGCGCCGCGCCCCTGATCGTTGCCGCCGCTGTTGGGACGGCTCTGCTGCGGCGCCGGGCGGCGCTCGTAGCCCCCGCCGCCACCGCCGCCGCCGCCGCCCATCTCGTCGCCCGCGCCAGCGCCCTTGCCGCGACCACCGAGGATGATGTTCGTCGCGTTGATCTCGGTGCTGTAGCGCTTCTCGCCGTTCTTCTCGTAGCTCGACGTGCGGAGCGAGCCCTCGACGAAGATGCGCTCGCCCTTCGTCAGGAACTTCGCGAGCGCCTCACCGCGCTTTCCCCAGAGCGTGACCGAGTGCCATTCCGTGCGTTCCTGCCGCGTCTGGTTCTTGTCGAGGTAGGTCTCGGTCGTGGCGAGCCGGAGCTTCAGCACCGCTTGACCGCTCTGGGTCATCTTCAGCTCCGGATCGGCGCCGAGATTTCCGAGCAGCATCACCTTGTTCAAACCTTCGGCCATCGCACGCTCCTTGGTACGCCACGTCCTCGTACAGCGACGCCCGCATGTCAACGGTGCGGCGGGACGACTGGAGCCGTTAGGCGCTGGTCTCGGCGCGCTCTCGCTCCTCGACCACCTCCAGCGAGGAGCGGACGGCGAGCGGCTCCGCGTGTGCTGCGATCAGCGCGCGAGTGCGGCGGACATCGCGGGAGGAGCCGATGCGGGCGCGGCGGCTGGCGGGCCGTCGCAGGCGGGGAGGCGCCTCACGGCTTCGGCGCCGGAGCGCCCGCGCCGACGGAATCGAGCGCGTTGTTCAGCTTGATGATCTCGGCGACCGACTGCTTCGGGCCGCCCTTGCCGTCGCTGAGCTCGATCCGCCGCGTGATCGTCGTCTCGCCGCCCGCCTTCGTCGCCACGTGGTCGAACTTCAGCGCGTAGCGGTAGCTGCCCTTGCCCTTGACCTCTTCGGTCGCCCCGGGCGGCGCGCCGCGCTGCTGGAGCGCATGCTTCGGCACCGCGAGCTCCAGCTCGGCGGTCACCACCGCGCCCTCCGCGCTCACCTCCGTCAGCACGAAGAACTGCCTGGTGCTCGCCTCCTGGCGCGCATCCTTGCGCTCGTTCGCGCGCTCCCACTTGGCCCCGACACCGATCGGCTCGCTCGGAAGCGGCGCCACGACGAGCTCCAGCGCCGGCTGGATGCTCTGGAGGATCCCCTCCGTCGCCGGGTTCGCGGCCTTAGGATCGCTCTTGAACTCGATCTCTCCGACCTCGCCGTGCGAGGAGATCTCGAAGGCTCCGAGAAGACCCGAGAGCGCCCCGAGCTGCGCTGCGGCGGCGGCCTTCTGCGGCCCCTGCGCCTCGGGCATCTCGACCTTCACCAACTTCAGCTCCATCTTCGTACCGGTCGGCTTGACCACACGCGGGGTGAGCTCGACGGTGATGACGAATGCCCCGCCCTGCGGCGGTCCCCCGCCCTCGCGGGTGATGCTCTGGCGGACGGTCAGCTGTCGCTTGTCGGTCCGTCCCGTGACGAACGCGTACTTGCGCGCGGCGCGAGGCTCGGCGCCCGCCTCCGTCACCTTCATCTTCGGCAGGCCGTCTTCGGCCCCTGCCGCCTCCGCGCCGCCGGGATCGGCAGTCGCCGGGGAATCCGGGCCGAGACCGCCCTCGGGGATGCCGCCGTCGGTCCTGACGCCGACGATGCCGGCGCCGCCACCCGCGGGCACGAACTCGTTGAAGACCATGTCCGAAGGCACCGGCGTCGCCGCCTTCGGCGCGTCGACTGCCTTCTTCGGCGGGTCCTTGCCACAGCCCGCGAGCGCGATCCCGATGGCGAGAGGGAAAACGAAGGATTTCATCGCGGCGCGGACCCTACTACGACACTGTCGACTTGGCGACCGTACGCGACTCGTACTAGAACCGACGTCCCTCGGAACCGATGACCGCGAGCCCTCCGTCACAGCCTCCCGCTTCTCTCGATTCCCGCACGCCGCGGATCTCGATCGTCATCCCCGTCTACAACGAGGAGAAGATCCTGCAGGCCGCGGTCGACGATCTGCGTGAGCGCCTCAAGCCGATGGGCTGGTCGTACGAGATCATCCTCGCGGAGAACGGCTCGAAGGATCGCACGGTCGAGATCGGCCAGGAGCTCGCCAACAAGTACGGCGACGCGACCGACGGCCAGGTGAAGATCATCAGCATGGGCGAGCCGAACTACGGCAAGGCGCTCAAGCAGGGGATCCTCCTCTCGCGCGGCACGCTGGTGATCTGCGACGAGATCGACCTCTGCGACGCCGATTTCCACCGCCGCGCCGTCGAGATCCTCGAGACCGGCGAGGCCGACCTGGTGATCGGCTCGAAGCTCGTCGCCGGCGCCGAGGACGACCGCCCCGCCATCCGTCACGCCGCCAGCATCGCGTACTCGACGATGCTGAAGCTCCTGCTCGGCTTCCGCGGGACCGACACGCACGGGCTCAAGGCCTTCCGCCGCTTGGCGCTGCTCGACATCGTGCGCTCCTGCCTCGTCGACAAGGACGTCTTCGCGAGCGAGCTGGTCATCCGTGCCGACCGTGGCGGCGTCCGGACACGCGAGATCCCCGTTCGCGTCGTCGAGAAGCGCCCTCCCTCGATCAACCTCTTCAAGCGCGTCCCGAACGTCATGAAGAGCGTCGTCAAGCTCACTTACGCCATCCGGATCCGCGGATAGGAGGTCGCCTGGCGCCCCTGGCCAAAAAGCTGGGGTGCTCGCGCGATTGTTGTACACTGGGCCCACTTCTCGTGGACGACAGGGCTTCAAGGCGAGCCGCGTTGATCGCGTCGATGTCGCTGCTTATTTTCAGCGCGCTCACGGCCTTCGCCCTCATCGGTTGGTTCAAGGGGAATCCCGTCCCCTGGAGCTGGAAGAGTTTGCTCGCCGTGGGGTGCGCCGTGCTTTCCGTGACCACGAGCGCGCTCGTGTGGAGCACGCCATCCCGCGGTCACGCGGTGCTCGGCATCGTGATCATGCTCGCGTCGCTCGCGCGCATCGGTCCGCCCGCCGAGTGGACCTGGGTGAGCTTCGCGCTGGTCGCGGTCACCTTCGTGCTGCTGATGCCGCTCGTCCACGCGGCGATCGTCCTGCGCAGCGACGACGCGTGATCAGGTGAACGTCGTGGGGAGGCCTGCGCTCTTGAACATGCCCAGGAGGCCGCTCTTGTCGACGGCCTTGAGGTAAGCCTCCTTCGGGTCGACGAGGCGCTTCTGCACGAGCGCGAAGAGCGAGTCGTTCATGGTCACCATGCCGACGTTCTTCGACGTCTGCATGATGCTCGGGATCTGAAAGGTCTTGCCGTCGCGGATGAGCGAGGCCACCGCGGTGGTGCCGAGGAGGATCTCGTGGGCCGCCACGCGCCCCCCGCCGATCTTCTTGCACAGACCCTGGGCGACGACGCCCTTCAGCGACTCGCTGAGCATCACGCGGATCTGCGCCTGCCGGTCCGTCGGGAACTGGTCGATGACGCGGTCGACGGTGCTCACCGCGGTGGTGGTGTGCAGCGTGCCGAACACGAGGTGGCCGGTCTCCGCCGTCTCGATGGCGATGGCGATCGTCTCGAGGTCGCGGAGCTCGCCCACGAGAACGATGTCCGGGTCCTCGCGCAGGGCAGCGCGAAGCGCGTTCTTGAAGCTCTTCGTGTTCGACCCGACCTCGCGCTGGTTCACGAGGCACCGCTGGTTGGGGTGCACGAACTCCACCGGGTCCTCGATGGTGATGATGTGATCGGACCGGTTCTTGTTGATGTAGTCGATCATCGCCGCGAGCGTCGTCGACTTGCCCGAGCCGGTCGGGCCGGTGACGAGCACGAGGCCCTTCGAGAGGTAGCAGAGGTCGAGGCACGCCTTGGGGAGCCCGAGCTCCTCGACCGTCCGGATCTCGATGGGGATCTGCCGCAGCACCGCGCCGACGCCGCGGCGGTCCTCGAAGACGTTCACGCGGAAGCGCGCGAGCCCGTGGACCTCGTAGGCGAAGTCGGCGTCGCGAAGCTCCGCGAAGTCCGCCTGCGCCTTCTCGGTCATGATCTCGCGCACCAGCGCGTCGATCTCCGCGGATGAGAACGACGGCTTGTTCGTCGCGAAGTGCATCTCGCCATGGATGCGCATGACCGGCGGGTTGCCGGCCGAGAGGTGCAGGTCGGACGCGCTGTGCTCGATCATCGCGTGCAGCAGCGAGTCGATGCGCTTGCGGCCGTGCGCGAGCGGCGCGGGGGCGGGCGTCGTGCTGCGCGCCGCGACGGCCTGCGTGGCGCTGTCGCGGAGGCGCGGCTGCGGCGCGAGCGGCGGCCCGAGGTTCGGGACGGCGGCGTTGGGCGGGGGCGAGTGGCGCATCGAGCCTGCGCCGACCGCTTCGCGGACGTCGACCTCGAGCGAGGCGGCGCTCTCGCTCTCCTGCTGCGCGAGCGTTCGCCGCTGGTCCATCCGGGCCACGACGGCGCGCGCGCGACGGATCCCGAGCGAGACGCCCGTGCGTACGCGCGAGACTTCGATCACCCAGGACTCCCCGCCGTGCTCGTGCCGGACCACGCGCGGCCGCGCCATCGGCAGCTCGGCGAGATCCTCGTGGGAGAGCACCTCGGCGGCGGTCGCGAGGATGAGCTGCGACGTCATGGCCTGCGAGCCGAGGGTGCGCTTCTCGCCGGCCTGAATGATGTACGGATTCTCCCCGGTGGTGATGCGAAGCTCCTCGGCGGGGATTCGCTCGAAGACCGCGAAGAGCTGCGAAAGACTCGACATGCCCAGTGCCCAACGGCACGGCGTGTGGCGGGATTAAGATCGAGAGACAGGGAGCAGGGAACAGTAAACGGGACATTTTCGAGAAGTGAGCGCTCTCGTCTCGCTCTCAAATTCCCCGTTGCCTGCTCTCTGTCTCTCGTCTCGCTCTCCCCTACTTCGTGACCGTGCCGAACGCCGGCTTCGCCGCGATCTGCGACCTCAGCATCTGGTACCCCACCCGCAGCACCACGTCCGGTGACGACGACGGGTCCGCCGGGACGTCGCGCGCGAGCATGCCGCTCACCTCATCCGGGCTGCCGCCGTCCAGCACGATCGCGCCCCCGTCGCGGCCGCGGTTGCCGCCCTGCGGGCCCTCGGCGGCAAGGTGGCCCGGAAGATCGCGCTCGCGCGTGACCTTGAGCGCCTCGGACGGGCCGCGGGTGCCCGACTCGATCACCACATCGGGATGAATGCCGTCGGCCTGGATGGCGTGGCCGCTCGGCGTGTAATAACGCGCGGTGGTGAGCTTGAGCCCCGCGCTGTTCGGGAGCGGCAGGATCGACTGCACGCTGCCCTTGCCGAACGTGTTCGCCCCGATGACGGTCGCGCGCTTGTTGTCCTGGAGCGCGCCGACCAGCAGCTCGCTCGCGCTCGCGCTCCACTCGTTGACCAGCGCGACGCACGGGATCTCCGCGAACGCGCCGCCCGATCGCGCCTTGAGGTCCTCGATCACCTGGCCGCGATGCCGCATCGAGTAGATGCCGCCGGTGCTGATGAACTCGTCGGCGATCTCCGTCGCCTCGTCGACGAGGCCGCCCGGATTGCTGCGGACGTCGAGCAGGATGCCGGTGAGCTGCGCGCCCTTCGCCTCGGCGCGGAGCTTCGCGGTGGCCGCCATCAGCTCGGCGTGCGCTCGCTCCTGGAACTGCTTGATGCGGATGTAGCCGACGTTTCCGTCGAGCAGCTTGTACGCGACGCTCGAGACGTGGATGACCTCGCGCGTGACCTCGAAGGTGAGCGTCTGTCCGCTGCGCTCGGCGGCGCCGCCGTCAGCGCGGTCGCTCGGGTTCGACGGAACCACGCCCGCGTCCGGTGAGCCCGCCACCGCGGTGCCACGGCCGCTCTCGCGGTGCACGCCGATCTTGACCTTCGTTCCCGGTGCGCCGCGCATCTTCTTCACGACCTTGTCGAGCGGCTGCGTCATCACGTCCTCGCCGTCGACCGCGATGATCTGGTCGCCGCTCTTGATCCCCGCGCGCGCCGCGGGCGAGCCCTCGATGGGCGCGATCACGATGAGGCGCTCGCTGCGGCCGTCGACCTCGAGGCCGACGCCGCCGAACTTTCCCTCGGTGTCGCTCTGGAACTGCTTCCACTCGTCCGGCGGGAGATACGACGAGTGAGGATCGAGGTTCTCGACCATCCCCTTGATCGCGCCCTCCACGAGCTTGCCGCGATCGACCGGGTCGACGTAGCTGTTCTCGACCTGGGTGAGCACGCGCCCCATCTGCGCGACCGCTTGATAAGGATTCTGCTGCTCGGGCGTGGCATCCGCACGCAGGCCGCCGAGCGCCAGACCACCCACGAATGCAGCCACCGTGGGGATGAGAACGCGTCGACCCTGCCTGTTTTGCTTCACGCGGGGAGGCTACCAGTCACGTCGCCGCGATAAAACCGCTGGACGGAACTCTCCCATACGTGGATCATTGTCGGAGCGAAGGACCTCGCGGCTGATAACCTCAGACGAGTCCGCCCTTTACGCTAACCTCGGTTAGCGTCATCGACACACGCACACGCACACGCGCACCGAACGACAGAGGAGGCTCGCCTTGGCGAACGACAAGGACTCGATTTCTAACCTGCGGACCGAGAGCTCCAAGACCGACAAGAGGAAGCAGAGTCTCTACTTCCCCGAGTCGATGCTCCAGGAGATCAAGGAAGAGGCAGCCCGCCTCGATCGCTCATTGTCCTGGGTCGTCCAGCGTGCGTGGAAGATCTCGCGCCTGGAGATCAAGAAGCTCCCGAGCGTCAACGAGGTCGACGGCGGTGACGACGAAGACGAGCCGTGATCTGCTGACGCCGCCGTGAGCGAGAGCGTCAGGCCTCCTTCGATGGATAGTCGTGCACCACCGGCTGGTGGTGCGCCCGATCGTTCGGAGCATCAGGAAACCGTCGTGGCGGAGGACGGCACACGTCTCTTCGTCCGCACGATGCCCTCCCGCGCGGCCATGCCGCTGACCAGCGGGGGGGTTCGGCTGCGCGCCGTCTTCTGCGACGGGATCCTCTGCGACGGCTTCATATGGAAGTACTTGTGGAACGATCTTGCCGAGCAGTGCGACGTCGCCCACTGGCACTATCGCGGTCACGGGCGCAGCGCGGCGCCTGCCGATCCCGCAAAGCTCGACATCGCCCAGCACGCCCGCGATCTCATGGCGGTACGTACCAGACTCGGCGACCCGCCGTGCGTACTGCTGGGTCACTCGATGGGTACGCAGGTCTGCCTCGAGGCGTGGAAGCTCTTTCCAAAGCAGGTGAAGGGGATCGTGCTCCTCTGCGGTAGCTACGGGAAGGTCACGCAGTCGTTCCGCGGGCTGCCGATCCTCGACGCGATCCTCCCCAAGCTGATGGGGATTGTCGACAAGCAACCGGACCTCGTGCGCGCGATCTGGTCACGGATCCCGCCCGAGATGGCCTTCCGCGCGGCGATGCTCGCGGGGGACGTGGATCCGGACAACGTCCGTCGGGAGGACATGCTGCCGTATCTGAAGCACATGACCCACGTGGACTTCGCGATGTTCCTCAAGATGCTGCGCGCCGCCGGCGACCACAGCGCGGAGGACTACCTGAAGGACATCGACGTGCCCGTGCTGATCATCGCGGGCGAGAAGGACACCTTCACGCCCGGATCGCTCTCGACATGGATGGCGGAGCAGATTCCGGGCTCGGAGCTGGTCGTGGTGCCCGCCGGGACGCACGTGGCGCCGATCGAGCAGCCGGAGCTCGTGAAGGCACGGATCAAGGCGTTCCTCGAGCGTGCCGCGGCGAGCTAGTCCCCTCCTCCTCGTTCTCCTCCTCGCCGTCGAGGCATGCGGGAGGAAGAGCCGCGAGCAAGGAGCCGACGCGAGCGCCGTCGATATGGCCGTTCGCGTGCCCACCGTCGAGGCGGATGCGAGCTCGCTCGCGAGCGCTGACGCAGACGATCTCCAGGGGCCACCGAGGACCGCGCGCAGCATCGGGCACACCTCCGTCGTGCTGAAGCTGGAGCTGCCCGGCGGCAAGCGAGCCGTGTTCAAGCCCGCGTCGCGGCGCGGGCCGCTCCGCTACAAGGGAGAGATCGCCGCCTACCGCCTCGGCGGCGCGCTCGGCCTGCAAAACGTGCCCCGCGCCTTCTTTCGCGCCCTCGACGCTCGCGCGCTGAGCGCCGCCGCGGGCGCCGGGAACGCCGCGACCTCGGAGCTCTTCACGAAGGAGGCGCTCGTGAGCGGCGACGTCGTCAAGGGCGCGCTCATCCCGTGGATCGACGGCCTGGGCTTCGTCGAGCTGGCGCGCGACGCCACGTGGAAGACGTGGCTCCGCCGCGACGGCGTCGTGCCCGACGATCAGCGCACGCGCGCCCAGGAGATCAGCACGCTCGTGTGCTTCGATTTTCTGACCGGCAACTGGGATCGCTGGAGCGGCGGCAACGTCGGCCTCGACAAGCCCACCGGCCGGCTCCTCTTCATCGACAACGACGGCGCGTTCTTCGAGCTCCCGCCCACCGACGCGCTCCAGAAGAACAAGCGCCTGCTGACGGGCATCGACCGCTTCTCGCGTAGCTTCGTGGAGCGGGTCCGCGCGCTCGACGACGCCGCGCTCGACCGCGCCATCGGCGAGGAGTCCCCGGGCGTCCCGCTCCTGTCGACGAAGGCGCTCGCAGGCGTCCATCAGCGCCGCAAGGAGCTCCTCGCGATCCTCGACGCGAAGCGCGCCGACGCCGGCGACGACGCCCTGCTCCCCTTTCCCTAGTCGGGCTTCGTTCTGCGGAGACGAGAGGGACGAGCGGCCGCTCGCCCCGGCGCCGCGGCGCTAGCTGGGAAGGACGGTGCCGATGCGGAAGTACAGCTCGCGGCGCGTGCCGCAGCGTTGACAGAGGACGTGCACGACCCGCAGGCGGCGCGCCGGCTCGCTGCCCGCTCCCGGGAGGGTCTGCGCGACGTGCTCCTCCACCCGCACGCCCAGATTGCCGCACGCCGCGCACGTCATGCTCGAGGCGTGGGGCTCGACGATCGACGCGCTCGTGACCTCGATCGGACGGTCGGGCGCGCCGCCCGGCACCAGCCCCGCGAGCTTCATGCGCACGCGCGCGAGCTTCGCTTCGTCACGCGCGGCTTCACGTCGCTCGGTGCGCGGGCGCTTCGCCATCGCCGGTCATCATAGCATCGGGCGGCGCTCGACGGCCGAGCGCCGCCGCCACCGAGGCGCCCACCGCCCAGACCGCCATCACGATCGCCATCGGCCGCATCGTGCCGTGCGTCGCCGTCTCCGGCAGGGCGCGCGGCACCACCGCGAGGCACACGAGCCGCGAGCGTGCGGTCGCGAACGAAGGGCTTCGTCACTGCTGCACGATGACCACGCGGTGGTCCTCGGGTCGATAGCTCACGAGGCCCTGCTCGCCAGGGCAGCCCCAGCAGCTCGTCTCGAACGCGAGCGCGACCGGCGAGAGATCGTTCAACATCAGGAATGCCGATCCGAACCGGAACCGCTCCCCTGGAAGCGTCCACAGCGCGACCACGAAGCTCATCGTCCTGCCCCGTCCCGCCGCGACGAGCAGCTCCGCGCCCGCCTCCGGGCTCCACAGCACCGGCGACGTGAGGAACGTCAGGCTCTCGTGCGCCGCGCCGGTGCGCTCCTTCATCACCTTGACGTCGCCCTCGGTGAAATAGCGGAGATCACGCCCGACGCGCAGCAGCTCCGGCACCTGGGCGAAGATCTTCGCGAGCTGCGCCGGCTCGATCGCTGCCTTCTTGAAGGCAGGCTTCGTCTCGACAGCGGGCACCTTCGCCGCGTTGGGCGGACCCTTGCAGCAGCGGAACGTGGTCTCGGCCCCCACCGACCTCGTGCGCGCCCCGCAGCGATGCCCCGCGCCGCGCACCACCGACGCGCCTTCGCCCTCCGCCGTCACGAAGCGGCTGTCCGTCAGCTCGGTGGCGACGCCGAGACCGCGCACGCCGAAGCCCGATGCGCAGCGCGCCGGCTCTCTCTCGCACTGCGCATTCCAGCGCGCGCCCATGGCGAAGCCCGGAAACGGAGCACGGACGCGCGGTGGCCGTAGCGCTGCTCGAGGCCGCGCTGAAGCAGCTGCCGCTCGCGTCGCGCGAGGTGCTTCTCCTCGTCGGCGTCGAAGGGATGGACCAGGAAGAGGTCGCCCGCGTGCTCGGCGTCACCTACGATGCGCTGAGGCAGAGACTGAGCCGCGCGCGAGCCCAGCTCGCCGAGACCATGGACCGGCTCGAGAAGCAGAAAAAAACGAGTCAGAGGCTGCCCACATGAAGACCGAGACCACCGATCCCCTTCTCGACGAGCTGCGTGCCCTCCCTCCGCTCGCGGTCGATCCCACGTTCGACGCCCGTGCCCAGCACGAGGCCAAGAGCGCCTACCTGCGCAGCTTCGGCGGCGGATCGCACGGCGAAGCGACGGCCCGGATCGGCCGGGCCGTGATGCCGGTCTTCCTGGCCATGGTGGTCGGCCTCTACATGACGTGGGCCATCGCGAGCGCGACCGCGCTCGTCCATTGATGGCGCTCGAAAACATGACCTGCAGCGCTCGTCGCGCTCGGCCCAAGCTCTCGCGCGCGTAGCTGTTACACTGGGCGACCAATGGTACGGCCTTCGCCTTCAGTGTTGTTCGTCTGCGGGGCCATCGCGCTCGCCACCGGTGTGGGGATCATGGCGCGGAACGCGTCGGGCTCGGAGAAGGGCGACAACGCCCTGCCGCCC
>JAYTHX010000546.1:0-7536 GCA_043732195.1 Polyangiaceae bacterium | reverse complement strand
CGCGCGACCTTCTCGTTCTCCTTGTTCGTCTTGATGGTATGCCACGACTGCACGTTGATGACCGACTGCTGGAGCGTCACTCCACCGTTGAAGTAGTCGCTCTGCGGCGTGGTCACGGTGCGCGGCGCATCCCCGGGCGAGCCGAGCACCTGCGTCTCCTTCGTGATGAACTGGTGCGGGAAGCTGATGCTGCCGTTGATGGTCGGGAGCACGGCCGCGAGCGAGGTGCGCGTCTGCGCCTCGGCGCGTGTGACCTCGGCGAGCGCGGTCGCGAGATCCGTCGACCGCGAGCGCGTGAGCGCGACGGCATCGGCCCACGACTGGATCTCGCGGGTCGGCCCGGCCGGGGGCGCGAGCATGGGGTCGTTCACGGGCGGCGGGGGCGGCGCGGGGGGGAAACCAGCGCCGGCGCCCACCGGGGTCGTGGCAAGCGGCGCGCTGGGGTCGAGGGGCTTCACCTGCTGCGCGCCCGCGCGCTGGGAGATCGTGGCGAGCATGGCAGTGACCACCGCCACGGGAAGCAAGCCGAGTCCGGCGCTCTTGAGGGTCATGGTTGCCGCGGAAGATACATGGATGCCAGGGCGATCGATGCCAGGCAGCAAAGTCCGTCGAGGAAGGATCCGACCGGCGGACGTCGCAGCGCTACCAGCGGTCGATCCGCGGGCACCGGTCGGCGAAGAACGTCAGCCGCGACGCAGACCGGTGGCGTTCGCGAGCAGGAGTTCCTTGAGCTCCTGCGCTCGCTCACGCGCCACCGGCACGTGCACGCCCGGCTGGCCGACCGCGGAGCCCACCAGCAGGCGAGTATCGCTGCCTTCGCGCTCGAGCTCCTTCACGAACGTGGGATTGACGAGCCAGCTGCGGTGCACGCGCGTCAGCTTCCGCCCGAACGAGGCCTCGATCGCCGCGAGCGACAGGTCGAGGTCGAAGATGCCGTGCGGCGTGTGCACGAACGTCAGGCGGTGGGCAGCCTCGAAGGCCCACACCTCGTCGGCCTCGAGGAACACCAGGCTCTTTTTCCGGCGCGCAACGATCCGTTGTCGCACGGGGCTCGCGAGCGGCGGCGGCGAAGGCCGCCGCTCGAGGATGCGCCGGAGGCACTGCTCGACGCGCTCCTCGCTGAAGGGCTTGAGGAGATAGTCGAGCACGCCGAGCTCGAACGCCTCGAGCGCGTGCTCGCGCGACGCGGTGGCGAGCACCACCAGCGGACCGCCGGCGAGGCCGCCGAGCGAGCGCAGGATGTCGAGGCCTTCGCGCTCGCCGGCCGCGAGCTGCACGTCGAGGAAGACGACGTCGAGGTGGACGCGGTCGGGCGCCGTGAGAGCCTGCCGCGCCTCGTCCGCGGTGCCCACGGCGCCCGCCACCTCGGCGAGCCCCGAGCCTTCGAGGAGCTCGACCAGGAAGTTGCGCGCCGGCCACTCGTCCTCCACGACGAGCGCGCGGAGACGCGCGGGCGACGTTGCCGTCATGCGACCTCCGCGGGGACGTCGTCGACGGCGGGCTCGTCGTGGCGGGGCCCTACGTTCATGACCGCGATGGCGGGGAGCGCGGCGAGATCGATCGGCCAGAGCACGACGGCGCGCGTGCCCTCTGCAGACGACTCGATGACGAGGCTCGCGCGCGGGTCCTTCAGCGCGAGCTGCTTGCGAACCGCGTCGAGCCCGAAGGCGCCGGAGCGGGTCGGACCGGTCCCCATGCCGGGTCCGTTGTCGGCGACGGTGCAGCGCAGCGTCTGCCTCGTCTCGTCGACGTGCAGGCTGACCACCACCTCGCCGCCCTCACCGCGCGCGAGCGCGCCGTGCTTCACCGCGTTCTCGACGAGCGGCTGGAGGAGCAGCCGCGGGAGCTGGAGCTCGCAGGCGCGGGGCTCGACATCCCAGCGGAAGGTGATGGCGCCATCGTAGCGCGTCTCGAGGATGGCCGCGTACCGGCGGAGCCATTCGATCTCCGCCGACGCGGGCTGCATCTCACCCTCGCGCGTCGCATCGCGCAGGAGATCGCCGAGCGCGGCGAGCAGGCGGCGCGCCGCGCGGGGGTCGTCGGTGACGAGGCCGGCGATGGCGTTGAGCGTGTTGAGGAGGAAGTGCGGCTCGAGGTGCGCGCGGAGCCGCGCGAGATCGGCGTCGCTCTTGAGGCGCTCGGCTTCCAGCGCGCGGAGGCGCACGTCCTCGACGGCGAACGGGTAGACGAAGGCGAGGGCCCAGATCCCGAAGTGGAACTGCCCGAAGAGGAAGCCCCACGCCGCCGAGCGCCACGGCGCCACCACCGGGCCCGGTCGCATGCGAAACGCGGGATACGCCTCGCCCATCTTCCAGAAGAACAGCCCGAACAGCGCGCCGAGCGCGCCGGCGATGGCCGCGCCCATGAGCAGCGTGGCGATCGAGCCAAGGCGCCGCCGCGTCGCCCACTCGAAGGACGCGGAGAGGGCGAGCATCAGGAGCGGCATCTGGAGCGCCGCGACGCCGAGCCGGAGGAGGACGCGGGATCGCTCGTGGCCGGCGAGCAGCTCGGTGGCCGCCTGGAGCAGGACCACCAGCAGCACGACGGCCGCGCCGATCCAGCGGCGGGCCGCACGGGACGTCGGGCGGGCAGGGAGCGAAACCACTGCCTCGATCGGTAGCAGAGGCAGCCGAAAAGAGAACCGTCACGGCGGGGCCGGAGATCTTTCACGGCTCTGCTGCGTTCCAGGGGCATGCGAAAGCTTGGCATGGTGTTCGTGGGCGCTCTCTCCCTGGTCTCGATCGCGGGCTGCGCGAAGAGCGCGGCCCCTCCCCTCAGCCCGCTGACGCCGAGCATCAGCCCCGCGGTGGCCGCGAAGGCGAACGAGGCGGCGATCGCCAGCGACGGTCCGGGCTACGGCGCCGAGCCCGCAGATCGCACCGCCAACAAGAGCTCCTCGTGGATCGGCGCCTCGCCCGAAGGTGACCTCCTCTCCAGTAACACCCGCGAGACGTTCCTCGGGGTGTGGGTCGATGTCCCCGAGGCCCGCCCGGAGACGCGCCCGGCGATGGAGGTCATCCTCGTCGTCGACACCTCTGGCTCGATGGCCGGCTCCAAGATCGAGAGCGCCCGCGCCGCGGCCACCACGCTGGTGCGCAGCCTGAAGGACGGCGACATCGTCGCCCTCGACTCCTTTTCCGACGAAGCACACTCGCTGGTGCCGCCCACGCGCCTCGACATGCACACCCGTCAGGAGATCCTCCGCCAGATCGCCGGCCTCGTGCCGACCGGCTCCACGAACATGTTCTCCGGGCTGAACCTCGCCGAGTCGCAGATGGCCGGCGCGCCCGCCTCGCACGCGCTCCGCCGCGTCGTCATGATCTCGGACGGTATCGCGAACGTCGGTCCCTCGAGCGCAGACGTGCTCGGCGCGGTCGCCGAGCGCGGTCTTCGCAACCGCGCACAAGTCACCTCGTTCGGCGTCGGCATCGACTACGACGAGCGCACGCTGAACGCCCTCTCGGTCCGCTCCAACGGCCGCCTCTTCCACATCGGCGAGCCGCGCGACATGCAGAACGTGCTGAAGAACGAGCTCGCGTTGCTCGATGCGACCATCGCCAGCGACTCGTTCGTCGAGATCATGCCGGCACCGGGCGTCCAGCTGCTCGGCGCCGACGGCCTCCGCACCGAGACGCGCGACGGGGCGATGCGCATTCCGCTCGGCGCGCTGCACGCAGGCCAGCACCGCGAGGCGCTCGTTCGCGTCCGCATCACCGATCCCGCGGCGTTCGAAGGGCATTCGCGCTCGCTCGCGAGCGTTCGCCTCCGCTTCCGTGACGCCGCCGAGGGCGATCTCGAGCGCGTGCAGGAGGTGGTGGCCCGCACCCAGCTCTCGAGCGACGAGGGCGCGGTGGCGCGCTCGGTCAACTCGCGTACGAAGGCCATCGTCGCCATCATGGACGCGTCGAAGACCCAGCTGGAAGCGGCGCAGCGCATCAACGACGGCAACTTCGTCGATGCCGACAAGGAGCTCGCGAAGGCCGAGCGCACGCTCACCGCGCAGGCGCAGGTCGTCACCGCGCCCGCCGAGAAGAGGCGCCTCGAGGCGGCGGCCGGCAGGGTCGCCAGCGCCCGCGCCCAGACGCGCGCGATGCCCTCTGCCCCCAAGGCCGTCCAGCGCGAGAGCGCGCTGAAGCTCAACGCCGACGCCATGCAGAGCGCCGGGTTCTGAGCCGCGTTACCTCCGGCCCCGGCCCGCGCCCCACTTCGGACTTTGGGAGATGAGCTTGGCGACGAGCGCCGTCCAGCCCGTCTGGTGGGTGGCGCCGAGGCCCGTGCCGTTGTCTCCGTGGAAGTACTCGTAGAACGTCACGAGGTCCTTGAAGTGCGGGTCGACCTGCAGCTTGCTGTCGCTGGCGCCGCCGTCGGCGGGGCGGCGACCGTGCTCGTCGCGCATGAAGAGCGAGGCGAGGCGCTGCGATAGCTCGCTCGCGACCTCCCACAGGTTCATGTAGCGACCCGAGCCGGTCGGGCACTCGATGCGGAAGCTCTCGCCGTAGTAGTGGTGGTATTTCTGGAGCGCCTCGATCATGAGGTAGTTCACCGGGAACCAGACGGGACCGCGCCAGTTCGAGTTGCCGCCGAAGAGGCCGGTCGAGGACTCGCCGGGCTCGTAGTCGACGCGGTGCTTCAGGCCCGCGAGCTCGACCTCGTAGGGCTCGGCGAGGTGGGAACGCGAGAGCGCCCGGACGCCGTGCGGCGACAGGAACTCGGTCTCGTCGAGCACGCGCGAGAGCACGCGCGCGAGGCGATCGCGGTCGAGGATCGAGAGGAGGCGCCGCTTGCCGGTGCCGATCTCGATGGCGTCCATCTTCCCCGCGAACTCGGGGCGGTTGGAGATGAACCAGCGCGCGCGCTTCACGAACGCCGGGAAACGCTCGAGCGCGGCCTCCTCGATGGTCTCCACCGCGAAGATGGGGATGAGCCCCACCATCGAGCGCACGCGCATCGGGACGTTGCCCTGCCCCGGCAAGTGCAGCATGTCGTAGAAGAAACCGTCTTCCTCGTCCCACATGCGGACGCCGTCTTCCTGCTGCTCGACCATGGCGTGCGAGATGAGGAGAAAGTGCTCGAAGAACTTGTTGGCGACGTCCTGGTAGCTCGGGCTGTCGGTCGCGAGCTCGAGGGCGATGGCGAGGAGGTTCAGGCAGTACATGCCCATCCAGCTCGTCGCGTCCGCCTGCTCGAGGAGGCCGCCGGCCGGCAGCGCGTTCGAGCGATCGAACACGCCGATGTTGTCGAGGCCGAGGAAGCCGCCCTGGAAGACGTTGTTCCCCGCGGTGTCCTTGCGGTTCACCCACCAGGTGAAATTCAGCATCAGCTTCAGGAAGACCGACTCGAGGAAGTTGCGGTCGGCTTTTCCGGTGCGCCGGCGATCGATCTGGTAGACGCGCAGCGCCGCCCACGCGTGCACTGGCGGGTTCACGTCCCCGAAGGCCCACTCGTAAGCCGGCAGCTGTCCGTTGGGGTGCATGTACCATTCACGCGTCAGCAGGACGAGCTGCTCCTTCGCGAGATCCGGGTCGACCAGCGCCAGCGGGATGCAGTGGAACGCGAGGTCCCATGCGGCGTACCAGGGGTACTCCCACTTGTCCGGCATGCTCAGCACCTCGCTGTTGAAGAGGTGCCTCCACTCGCGATTGCGGCCCTGCTTGCGGTCGCCCGGCGGGGCCGGAGACCCGGGGTCGCCGGTGAGCCAGCGGTTGATGTCGAACGCGTAGTACTGCTTCGACCACAGGAGCCCGGCGAGCGCTTGCCGGTGGACGTTCGCGGCCTCGGCCGAGAGGCCGGGCGGCGCGATCGCCGCGTGGAACTCGTCGGCCTCGCGGCGCCGCAGCGCCATCACCATGTCGAAGTCGGCGAACGGCGCGAACGGCCCGTCCGCCGCGGTGGTGGCGAATCGCGCGCGGAAGATGCGGGATTCGCCCGCCGGGATGGTCGCGCTCCAGCGCCCCGCGGACTTCGTACCGGCGCGCGCCGGGCTCACGGCCGCGCGCTGACCCTTGACGATGTACTGGTGGAACGCGTCCTTCACGTACGAGGTCTTGTTCGGCGTGTTGTAGAGCGCCGCGGTGTTCGTCTCGTTGTCGGTGAAGAGGAGCTCCTTCGCGCCGTCGAACCAGATCTTCACCTTGCCGTGGTACGGGTCGGTGCCCTCGACGTACGACGAGCCGTCGTCGGGCGCGTACACCGCGCGCAGCTCGGGCTTGTTCGGGTTGCGCACCTTGGGCCCGTCCCACGCCCACGTGTTGCGGTACCAGAACGTCGGCAGCACCTCGATCGGGGCTTCCTCCGGGCCGCGGTTCGTGACCGTGATGCGCACGAGGATGTCGTCGGGACCGGCCTTGGCGTACTCGAGCTCGACGTCGAAGTAGCGGTCGTCATCGAAGATGCCCGTGTCCTGGAGGCGCGGCGTGGGGACGTTCTTTCCCGCTTCACGCGCCATCCGGCGCAGCTGCTCGTAGGGAAACTCGGCCTGCGGATACTTGTAGAGTGCACGCGAATAGGAGTGCGTGGGCGTGCCGTCGACGTACCAGTACAGCTCGCCGACGCTCTCTCCGTGGTTGCCCTCCGGTCCGCTGAGCCCGAAGAGGCGCTCCTTGAGGAACGGGTCCTTGCCGTTCCACAGCGCCACGCTGAAGTTGAGGAGGCCACGGCTGTCGGAGAGGCCGAGCAGACCGTCCTCGCCCCAGCGGTATGCGCGGACGCGCGCGTGGTCGTGGGTGAAGTAGTTCCACGCGTCGCCGTTCGCCGAGTAGTCCTCGCGGACCGTTCCCCACTGGCGTTCGGCGAGGTAAGTGCCCCAGCGTCGCCACTTCACGCCGGTCCGGACCTCGTCGAGCCGGCGCTCTTCGGCCGTGGAAGAGGCCGCCGCGAGAGGCCGCGGGTCGTGCGTGAACGAGGAATGAGGCTCTGCGTCGTGCGCTGCGCCGACGGGAGAAGCAGCCGGCGTCGCGGCCGCGCGTTCGATCGACATGGTGCGGCGATGGTACCGGGGGTAAAGTCTACAGCGTGAGTGAATCAGGGCACCCCCGCTCTCCGGAATCTTCCCGCGCCCCAGGTGACGTGGTGCTGGACGGGCAGGGCGCGAGCGGCGAGACGAAACGCCTGCCGACGTTGCAGCGTCCGGCGACTGGCCCGGTGCTGCTGACCAAGACGAGCCCGCATCCGCCCGTCGCGCCGAACGTCCCGAACGCCGCGCCGTCTTCGCCGTCTTCGCCGTCTTCGTCTTTGTCGTCTTCGTCTTTGTCGTCTTCGGCGCCGTCGTCTCCTGGGCCGTGAACACGCGGTACTCCTCGCGGAGAAGCTGCCTCAGCACGTCGGCGAACGCGAGCCCGCGGCCTTCGGCGATCTGGGTGAGCATGGCGTACTCCTTGGTCGAGAGCATCAAGTTGAATCGGCGCGAGCGCTCGGCGTGGACCATACCTACGGTATAGCTCTTATACCTGTACGGCGCGAGCCGGAGCGTGTGAACGGCCGTCTTTCAGCCCTTGTTAGCATCCTCAAACACCGGCAGCCCCTGCGCCTGCGCTCAGC
>JAYTHX010000545.1:0-20902 GCA_043732195.1 Polyangiaceae bacterium | reverse complement strand
CGCTGCACGTCAGCGGTGCGCACACGGCGTGGAACGACCTCGCGCCGCACCTCGCGCTCGATCACGCGATGAAGCTCGCGAACGCGATGAACCTCTACATCGCGAAGGCCGAGCCGTGGTCGAAGGGCAGCGCCGGGCGCGTGACCAAGATCCTCTCGCGCTGCCTGCGCGTGCTCGAGGCGCTGAGCGTCATGATGTGGCCCGCGGTGCCCACCAAGGTCGACGCCATGCGCGCGCAGCTCGGGCTCCCGCCGGTGCGCGCGGCGGTCGGGGTCGACGTGTGGCCCACGCAGCTGCCGGGCATCCGGGCGGGGCTCGCGCTCGCCGGCGCCGGGCCGCTGTTCCCGACCTATGACGACAAGGCGCAAAAGGAGCTGCTCGAGCGACTCGCTCCTCCGAAGGCGGAAGAGAAGAGCGAGAAGGCGGAGAAAAAGGCGGCTCCCGGCCCTGCAGCAGTGGCGGGCGCGGAGGGCGCGGAGGGCGGCCCGATCGCCTACGACGACTTCGCCAAGGTCGATCTGCGCGTCGGCGTGGTCGTCACCTGCGAGAAGGTGCCGAAGAAGGACAAGCTCCTGCGGCTCACCGTCGATCTCGGAGAGCCCGAGGCGCGCACCATCGTGGCCGGCCTCGCGCTCTCCTTCACGCCCGAGCAGCTCGTCGGCAGGAAGGTGATCGTCGTCGCGAACCTCGCGCCGCGCGAGTTCGGCTCTGCTGAGTTCGAGGGCAAGAAGGTCAAGCTCGTGTCCCACGGCATGCTGCTCGCGAGCGGCCCCTCCGAGGACCTCCGCCTCGCCACCATCGACGGGGACGCGCCCCCGGGCGCACGACTCAAGTGATATACCTCGGCGCGTGCCGCTCCTGAGGGACAGTGCGCGCGCGGCCTCGCTCGCCGCGTGTCAGGGCAGCGCGACCGGGCCGACGCCGACGCCGACCTCGATCGCGGTGCGCCTCGCGATCGATGTCGCGGCCGCGCTCGAGGCGGCCGGCGCGCGGCACCACGGGGTCACGCCGGCGCAGATCCGCATCGGGTACGACGGCGCGGTCGGCATCGTGTCCGCCGAGGGACGCGAGGAGACCGCGTACCTCGCGCCCGAGCAGGTGAGCGGCAGCGCGCTCGATCGTCGCGCCCACGTGTTCTCGCTGGGCGTCGTCGTCTGGGAGCTGCTGACCGGCGTGCGTCTCTTCGCGCGCGCCACCGAGGCGCTCACCACGGTGGCGATCCTCGAGGAGCCGATCCTCGATCCCCGCACCGTGTTCCCTGAGATCCCCGCGATCCTCGCCGAGGTGCTCGCCACCGCGCTCGCGCGGGACCGGAACGGTCGCTTCGACACCCCGACGGCGTTCGCGAAGGCGCTGACCGCCGCGCGAGCGACCGCGGGCGTCGCCGACGCCTCCACCGACGACCTCGCGCGCTGGGTCGCCGCCCGCCTGCCGCCTCCGGTCTCGCTCGTCCCGCAGCTCGGCGGCGCGGTCCCGGATCTCGACATCCCGAGCGTGCCGAGCTCGCGGCGATCGATCCCCACCAGCAGGGCGTCGCCCGTCGTCCCACCGACGTCGGTGCGCACCGCGGCCGCGGCGGCCTTTTCCGAAGCGTCGCTCTCCATTCCCGCGCAGAAATCGATCGCCTTCGACGTCGCGCCCGACGACGACTTCGACATGCAGATCGAGCGCAACTTCTCGACGTCGGTGGTGCCGACGGCGACGAGCTCGCGTCCCTCGGGCATGCACTCGGGGCGGCCCTCGGTGCCGAGCAACGCGGGCCTCGAGCTGGGCGCTCCGCTCCGTCGCAACGCGCGCACCGAGCCGATCACGCGGCGGTCCGAGGTCGGCTTCCTCGCCAAGCTCCTCGGCTACGTGGTCGCGCTGGTGCTGCTGGGCGGCACCGCCGCCGCGCTCTTTCGCTTCGTGCACCGGGCCGGTGGGCGCTCCCTCACCACGCTCCTGCCGCGCGCGTTCGACGGGCTCTCGGCGCCGGACAGTGGCGCGGTCGCGCTCGCCACGCTGGTGTTGGCCGTGACGGTGATCTTCGTCGGTCTGCGCCTCAAGCCGCATGCGTGGTTCGTGGTGCTCTCGGGCGGCGCGCTCCTCCTCTTGGCGCTGGCGATGGTGACGGTGACGCTCGCGTCGACTGGCGACAACCCGACCCCGCCCGACGGCGTCTTGCTGGTGCCGTTCCTCGCGCCGGCCGCGCTGATCCTCCTGGCGCTCGGCATCGCCGGGCGCGCCGGCCGCCGGATGGCGCACGCGCACGGCGCCAGACGCCTGGGCGGCGTCCCGATCGCGGTGATCGCCGGCGCGCTCGCGTTCGTCGCGTTCGAGATCAGCCGCCTCGCCTCGCGTTACTGACTGACGCGTTACTGCCTGACGCGGATCGCCCGCTCGCGTCGACCGGCAGCCGCGCGGTGCTAGGGTCGAAACCGTGCTCCAGCCCGATCTCATCTTGCCGGAGACGCCGCGACCGCTGAAGCGGTCCGAGTACGATCGTCTCGTCGCGATGGGCGCCTTCGACGATGAACGCATCGAGCTCCTCTACGGTACCCTCGTCGTGATGAGCCCGCAGGACCCCGGGCACACCAACCCGAATCGGGGTGCTGACCATGCTGCTCGCGCCGGCGCTGGTGGGGCGGGCGGTGGTACGCGTGCAGTCTCCCCTCATCGCGCGCGACGAGTCGGAGCCCGAGCCCGACCTCGCGGTCGTGCCTCTCGCAAGCTACCGGACGGCTCATCCGGAGCGCGCGCATCTCGTCATCGAGGTAGCGCTGTCCTCGATGAAGAAGGACCGACTCGTCAAGGCGCCGCTCTACGCAAGCTCGGGTTTCGAGGAGTACTGGCTCTTCGACCTCACCGCCGGCGCGGTGGAGGTCTATCGCGAGCCGCGCGAAGGTGTGTACCGCGTTGTCACGCTTCACGCACCGGGCGAGGTCCTCGCCATGCGCGCGTTCCCCGACGTCTTGGTGCCGGTCGACGCGGTCTTCGGCTGACGACGCGCGGCAGCGACTCCTCGAACGCAACACTCGACCCCGCGGCGGCTACAGCCGCTTGATCACCAGCGGTAGCGCGGCAGGCTTCGCTTCGCCGTACGCGAAGGCGCCCGCGACGCGCTCGACCAGCGCCGCGGCGTGGCTCTTGTCGCGCACGATGATCCGCGCGACGACCTGGCCGACCTGCACCGCGTCGCCCGGCTTCGCGTCGATCTCGATGCCCACCGTCGGATCGACCGCCTGATCGGCGCGCGTGCGGCCGGCGCCCATGGCGACGCCGGTGAGGCCGATGGCCAGCGCGTCGATGCCGGTGACGAAGCCTCCGCGCGAGGCGCGCACCTCGACGGTGTCCTTCGCCATCGCCAGCAGGCTGGGGTTCGCGACCACCTTCGGGTCACCGCTCTGCGCTTCGACCATCTTCTCCATCACGCGGACCGCCGCGCCGCTCGTGATCGCGGCGCGCAGCTTCGCCGTGGCCTCCGCGGCGTCCTTCGCCTGACCGCCGAGCACGAGCATCTCGGCGCCGAGCACCAGCGTGCACTCCACGAGATCGGCCGGGCCTTTGCCATGCAGCACCTCGAGCGCCTCGCGCGTCTCGTTCGCGTTGCCGACAGCCCGGCCCAGCGGGGCATCCATGCGCGTGAGCACCGCGACGACCTTCTTGCCCGCGCGCGTTCCGACGCGCACCAGCTTCTCCGCGAGCTTCGTCGCGTTCGCCTCGTCCTTCATGAACGCGCCGCGCCCGACCTTCACGTCGAGCACGAGCCCGTCGATGCCCTCGGCGAGCTTCTTGGAGAGGATCGAGGCGACGATCAGCGGGATCGACTCCACCGTCGCGGTGACATCGCGCAGCGCGTAGATCCGCTTGTCGGCGGGGGCGATGTCCTTGGTCTGCCCGATCATGCACGTGCCGATGTCCTTCACGATGCGCGCGAAGTCGTCGGTCGAGAGGTCGGTGCGGAAGCCGGGAATCGCCTCGAGCTTGTCGAGCGTTCCGCCCGTATGACCGAGGCCGCGACCGCTGACCATGGGCACCGGGACCCCGCACGCCGCCACGAGGGGCGCGAGACAGATCGAGACCTTGTCGCCGACGCCGCCGGTGGAGTGCTTGTCGACCTTGGTGCCGGTGACGCCCTTCAGGTCGAGGACGTGACCGGAGTGGAGCATCGCCTCGGTGAGCGCGACCGTCTCCGCGTCGTCGAGGCCGCGGAAGAAGACGGCCATGAGGAACGCCGCCATCTGGTAGTCGGCGAGCTTTCCTTCGCTGAACGAAGTGATCAGGCGGTGAATCTCGGTCTCGGCGAGGACGTGGCCGTCCCGCTTTGCAGCAATGAGCTCGACGAGCGTGCGTTCCATCGGGCGGATCCTAACCCGTTTTGTGTAAGCTCACCGCCATGCTCGACCGCGCGCCGGTGATGATCTCCGCCCTCGCTCTTCTCGTTCTTTGCGCCCTGTCCGCGGCCACCTCGGCGTGCACGAAATCGGAGGGCCCGCCCTCCGGTACGACGTCGTCGGCCAGCGCCGCCAGCGCGACGCCGGCGCCGTCCGCCACCGTCTCCGCCGCGGCCGCGGCCGCCGCTCCCGATGCGTCGCCCGTCGCCGCCGATACCACGACGGGCACGGCCCCCACCGCCGGCGCCACCGACGCGGCGACCCCCACCGTCGCCAGCGCGGTGGCGAGCGGCGCGGCGCCGAAGGCCTCGGCCGGCGGCGCGAGGCCCGAGCTCGTCGCCGCGAACGCCGCGTGCGGAGTGAAGCCCCAGCCCGACTGCCCCTTGCAGGCGTGGATGAAGACGAACACGAACCCCGCGATCGCCTCCAACGATCTCCCGGCGCTCGCCACCGCCCTCGAGAAGACCGTGTCGTTCGCTCCCGCAGGCTACGGCAACTGGGCCTCCATCGCGAAGGACGGCGCGAAGGCGGCGAAGGCCGGCGACATGACCGCCGCGAAGGCCTCGTGCCGCACCTGTCACGACCAGTACAAGGCGAAGTACAAGGCTGACCTCCGCGGCCGGAAGATCTGAGCCGCGCGCCGTGGCCCTCGCCGCGCGCACCACGAAGCCGCGAGCGCCCAAGGTCGGAAGGCCGACCGGCAAGTTCACGCAGCATCGTCGCCTCGACAAGCTGCGCGAGCTGCTCGAGGGCGAGCCGCGCGGACTGACGCTCGAGGAGCTCGCGATCATGCTGCGCGTGAACCAGCGCTCGGTGCGCCGGTATCTGCGCGAGCTCGACGGCACGAAGGAGAAGGACAACTTCGATCTCCTCGAATCGGTGCCCACCGCGCCGGGGGCCGCGCATCGCTGGCGGATCAAGCCCGGCGAGCGCGGCCGCGCGGTGACGATCCGGCGCGCGCAGGCCTACTCGCTGCTCTCGACGCGCCGCGCGCTCGACGTGCTGAAGGGCTCCGCGCTCTTCGACGAGGCGGACCTCGCCTTCGCGCACATCGAGAAGGTCGCGCAGACCCCGTTCCGCGCGCAGGGCCGCAACGAGATCTCCGGCGAGCGCGGGCTCGAGGGTCGCTTCTTCTGGAACCCGCCGCCGGCGCGCAGCTACGCGGCCCGCGGGGAGGATCTGGACGAGGTCTTCCGCGCCGTCGCCGACCTGCGCGTGCTGCGGTTCCGGCCGCGCACGCGGGCCGCGGAGCCGAAGGCAGAGCGCGTGATCTTCCATCCTTACGCGATGGTGGTGCACGACGGCTCGATCGTGGTGCTCGGCGTGCGCAGCCAGAACAAGATCGCCGACGGCGCGGAGGTGGTAGCGCTCGAGTCGATGAGCGACATCCGCGCGAGCGAGACCGAGCACTTCGAGCTCCCTGCCTCGTTCGACGTCACCCACTACGTGCACGGCGAGTTCGGCCTCGGTCGCCCCTCGAAGACGCGCGTGCTCGTCGAGTTCGATGCGCGCGTGGCCGACGAGATCCGCGCGAAGAAGTGGAGCCGCGACCAGCGCATCGCGATGAGCCCCGACGGCCGGCTCCGGCTCTCGGTGCCGCTGGTCAACCTCGATGCGTTCATCACGTGGGTGCTGTCGTTCGGTGACGCCGCCCGCGTGGTGGAGCCCTTCGAGGTGGCGCGTCAGGTCGGCGAGGTGTTGAAACGTGCTGCAGAGAGGTACCGATGAGCGATCGCGAGTTCGACATTGTGCTGTTCGGAGCGACCGGGTTCACCGGCAAGCTCGTCGCCGAGTACCTCGCGGGGCGCATGGAGCGACCGGGGCGCTGGGCCATCGCGGGCCGCAACCCGAAGAAGCTCGAGGCGGTGAAGAAGGGCCTGGTCGACCGCGACGCGCGGCTCGCCGACCTCACCATCCTCCTCGCCGACGGTCACGACGACACCACGCTCGACGCGCTGGTCCCGCGGGCGCGCGTGGTGTGCACCACCGTCGGTCCGTACGGCCAGCACGGGCGCCGGCTCGCGTCGGCATGCGCCCGTCACGGCACGCATTACTGCGACATCACCGGCGAGGTGCCGTTCATCCGGGCTTCGATCGACGACAACCACGCGAAGGCGACCGAGACCAAGGCGCGCATCGTCCACTGCTGCGGCTTCGACTCGATCCCCTCCGACCTCGGCACGCACCTCCTGTGGGACCACGCGCACCGGCAGGGCGGCTCGCTCGCCTGGGTGAAGGCGTTCGCGGGCGAGATGCGCGGCACCGCGAGCGGCGGCACCGCCGCCACCATGCTCGCCATCGTCGAGGAGGCCACGCGTGACGCGAAGGTGCGCAAGCTGCTCGGCAATCCCCACGCGCTGGACCCCGTGGTGCCGCGCGGCCGCCGTCGCGATCCCTTCGAGTCGGACATCCGCGGCGTCGCGTTCGACAGCGACATCGATCGCTGGACCGCGCCGTTCGTGATGGCGTCGATCAACACGCGCATCGTGCGCCGCTCGCACGCCCTCATCGGCTACGGCGACGGCTTCCGCTACCGCGAGGCGATGAGCTTGCCCAAAGGCCCGAAAGGCTTCGTCGCGGCCACCGCGGTCTCGGCCGGCACCGCGGCCTTCGCCATCGGCGCCGCGCTCCCGCCGACGCGCGCGCTGCTCGCGCGCTTCGTCCTGCCGAAGGCCGGCGAGGGCCCCTCCAAGGAGGCACGCGACGCCGGGCACTTCACGTTCCGCCTCATCGCCGAGGGCACCGGCACGGACGGCGCGGCCCTCCGCGCCACGGCGACGGTCAAGGGTACGAGCGATCCGGGCTACGGCGAGACCGCGAAGATGCTCGGCGAGTCCGCGCTCTGCCTCGCCGAGGACGATGCGAAGCTCGAGCCGCGCTACGGCGTCCTCACGCCCGCGAGCGCTATGGGCATGACGCTCGTCGAGCGACTGCGCGCCGCGGGCATGACGTTCGCCGTCGCGTGAGGCGTCAGGGAGACATACCCACGAGGGCCTGAACAGGCGCGAAAATCGGCGAAGGCGAGGGGGGGGCAGAACGGGTGACCATCTTGACGGAGATCACGCGGTTGCTAGTTCCTGTCGCCTTCCCGCCGTTCTCCTCCCGAACCTGGAGGGGTCTCCCCTGAAGCTTTCGCATGTCGTCGTCTCGCTCGGTGCGCTCGCTCTCGTCGTCGGCTGCGGTGTCGCGACGGACGCGGAGGACGACGCGAACGTGGGGGTCACCACCAGCGCCGTGGATCCGACGAACAACGGCCTCCACCGCGGCAAGATCCGCTGCAGCACCCGTCAGGCGACGGATGCGGAGATCGCGAGCGAAGCGGCACGCATCAACGCCTCGACTGCCCAGCCCTCCGCCGCCCGCGCGACGATCGCCGTCTACGTACACGTCATCACCTCGGCGAGCGGCCAGGGCGCGCCCACCGCGACGCAGATCACGAATCAGCTGAGCGTGCTGAACGCTGCGTACGCCGGCGCAGGCTTCTCGTTCGCGCTCGCGAGCACGAACACGGCCGCGAACGACGCCTGGTAAACCGCGCAGCCCGGCACGACGGCGGAGCGCGACATGAAGACCGCGCTGCGCCATGGCTCGGCCGACGACCTCAACATCTACTTCAACGACATGGGCGGTGGCCTCCTCGGCTGGGCGACCTTCCCGAGCGACTACGCTTCGAAGCCCACGCTCGACGGCGTGGTGATCCTCAGCGACTCGCTGCCCGGCGGAGGCGCCGCGCCGTACAACCTCGGCGACACCGCGACCCACGAGGTCGGCCACTGGATGGGGCTCTACCACACGTTCCAGGGCGGCTGTAACGGCGCAGGCGACAGCGTCGGCGACACTCCTGCCGAGAAGGCCGCGACGTTCGGCTGCCCCGCGCAGCCCGACACCTGCACGAAGAGCAAGAACGCGGCGGGCGTCGACCCGATCCACAGCTGCATGGATTACTTCGACGACGACTGCATGTTCGAGTTCACGCCCGGCCAATCGACGCGCATGAACGCGGCCTGGACGTCGCACCGCGCCGCCAAGTGAGCTGCGCTGAGCTGAGCTGAGCTGCGCGCCGTGTTCGCGAGGAAACCCCGGCGGTTGCTGGGGTTGCGGCGCCGTGAGGCCCGTGGAATATTCATACGATGTTGGCGCTGAAGGTGCTGGTAAACGAGCCGATCGTCCCGAAGAAGCCGCCGGTCGACCCGTCGACCCTCGCTTACAAGGAGCTGCCGCGTGGCCCCTTCTGGCAGCGCATCCCGGCGTACGCGAACGTCACCGAGGAGCAGTTCCTCGACCACAACTGGCAGGCGAAGAACAGCATCACGAGTCCGGCCAAGCTCCTTGCCGCCGTGCAGGAGCTCGTGCCCGCAGCGTTCATCGAGGACGCGGAGCTCGGCTTCAAGCACTCGCCGATGTCGGTGCGCGTCAGTCCTTACCTGCTCAGCCTGATCGACTGGACGAGGCCCTACGAGGACCCGCTCCGTATCCAGTTCATCCCGATGGGCTCGCGGCTCCACGCCGACCACCCGAAGCTCGACCTCGACTCGCTCCACGAGCAGGCGGACGCTCCGGTCCCCGGGCTCACGCACCGCTACCGGGACAAGGCGCTCTTCCTCGCGCTCGACACCTGCCCCGTCTACTGCCGCTTCTGCACGCGAAGCTATGCCGTCGGCGTCGACACCGAGGACGTCGAGAAGGTGAGCCTCAAGGTCTCGAGCGAGCGGTGGACGCGCGCGTTCCAGTACATCGCGTCCCGTCCCGAGCTGGAGGACATCGTGATCTCCGGCGGCGACGCGTACCAGCTGCGCGCCTCGCAGATCGAGGAGATCGGCGACGCGCTGCTCGCCATCCCCAACGTGCGCCGCATGCGCTTCGCGACGAAGGGCCCCGCGGTCATGCCGCAGAAGATCCTCACCGATCACGCCTGGGCCGATGCGCTGACGCGCGTCGTCGAGAAGGGTCGCAAGCTGCACAAGGAGGTGGTGCTGCACACGCACTTCAACCACCCCAACGAGATCACTGGCATCACCGAGGATGCGATGAACAAGCTCATGGAGCGCGGGATCACCGTGCGTAACCAGAGCGTCCTCCAGCGCGGCGTGAACGACACCCCGGAGGTCATGACCATGCTCGTGAAGCGCATGGGCCACCTCAACGTGCACGCCTACTACGTCTACGTGCACGATCTCGTGAAGGGCGTGGAAGACCTCCGCACGTCGGTCGACACCGCGATCTTCATCGAGAAGCACGTCCGCGGATCGACGGCGGGCTTCAACACCCCGACGTTCGTGGTCGACGCGCCGGGCGGCGGCGGCAAGCGCAACGCGCACTCGTACGACTACTACGACCGCGAGACGGGCATCAGCGTCTACACGGCCCCGAGCGTGAAGCTCGGCCAGCACTTCCTCTACTTCGACCCGCTCCACCAGCTCTCGACGGCGACGCAGCGCCGCTGGGCCGACCCGATCGAGCAGAACATCATGACGAACGCCGCCATCGCGAAAGCGAAGGAACGCGCCCGCTAGCCGCCAGCCTCGTCTCGCACTGTCAGCTGTCAGCTTCCTCTGCGCCTGGCAGCGCCGGCACTCCGGGAGGCTCGTCTCGTGGAAGACGACCTTCTTCCTCTCCACGTCGAACTTCTGCAGGAAGGCGAAGCTGTCGTCCGCGACCGTCGTGCGTGCGTGCGAGCCGCATCGAGATAGGGACCGTCTCGCCGTCGGCGCCGTTCAGCGTCAACTCGGCGCGGCGGAACGTGTCAACGCCGGTGGTCGCGACCGTCCTCCCGTGGACCTTCGCGCAGCCGACCCCGGCAGCGAGGGCTGTCGCGATCGCGAGCAACCCGAGTGAGCGTGCGGGAAGCATCCAGGGGAGGACGGACGACGAGCGCCAGAAGCGATCGATTGGTCCCCCGATAGGATGACGGTGGGGCGCCGCTGGGCCCCGCCACGCTTGACCCGCCCTGCGTGGCAGGTACCGTTTGCAGTAATGAGTCGTGCGTCCGGAGTCGGCATCCTCCTCGCCATCACTGCGATGACCTCCATCATGGGATCGGGCTGCAAGGACCTCGAGCCGCCGCCCACGCCGCCCTTCCAGATCTTCATCCGGGTCGAGAGCGATCCAGGGCAGCGCGTGATGGGCGCGACGATCAGCCGGAACAACAAACCGCTCGGCACCACCGGCCTCGACGGGCGGGCGATGCTGACCCTGGCGGGCGCCGAGGGCGAGACCACCGACGTCACGGTCAAGTGTCCGGATCAGTTGACCTCTCCGGCCAAGCCAACGAGCATCCGGCTCACCCGTTTCGCCGACAAGACGAAGGTACCGGAGTACAGCGTGAGCTGCCCTCCGATGCTCCGGCGCGTGGTCGTCGCGGTGAAGGCGGAGAACGGCCCGAACCTGCCTGTCGTGTATCTCAACCACGTGATAACGCGGACGGATCCGTCGGGCGCAGCCCACTTCGCCCTCGAGGTCGCGCCCGGCGCGCAGTTCCAGGTCACGCTCGACACAGCAGAAAACGCGAGGTTGAAGCCTCCGAGCCCGTCGAAGCCGTTCACGGCTCCGCAGCACGACGAGATCCTGGTGTTCGATCAGAAGTTCGAGGTGGAGCGCCAGAAGGTGGTGGTCTTCCGTCCGAACATCCCGCGAGCGCTGAATTAAAGGGGTCGCGCGTGTTACGGCGCCTCGTCATCCATTTGGGTGGATCAGTTTACCCCCATGACTTCGGATCCTTCGCGATCCACCCAACCAAAAGGTACTCGAATCTCGTACCCAACAAAAGTCCGTCGGAACGTTGCCCGGCAGACAACAGCGGGAGGTTGTTCCGCTGACAACGGCCAAGGACGGGCTGGCATGTGTCGTGGATGTGTTGTCTCCGACGCAACGGGGCGACGCAGACGCGCAGCTCCGAGGACTCAGATACCCGCCACTCACTGACCCAGGAGAATTCATATGTCCAAGGCCTCCAAGCTCCTCTCGAAGACCCGCGGCGCCACGATGGTCGAGTACGCGCTCCTCATCATCGCCATCATGTTCCTCGCCGCGATCGGCTACCGGAACCTCGGCAAGTCGGTCAAGCAGAACGCCGTCGACGCGGATACGGAGCTCAAGGGACGCTGATTCGTTCGTTCGGGGTAGTCTAGTGGCGCGGCATGTTCGCCGCGGCGCAGTGAGAGCCGGATGACCGAATCGCTACCGCATCAGCACGTTGTCTTCATCGTTGCGATTGCTGTAGCCGCCATCGCGGCCCTCACGGACTGGCGCCGCGGCGAGATTCCGAACTGGTTGACGTACGGAGCGCTGGCCCTCGGGCCGCTCCTGCATGCTGGTCGGATGCTCGCCGCCCACCTGACGATGGAGAGCGCTCTCACCGAGGGCGGTTATTCCATCGTCGGTGCCCTGGTCGCATCGATCGTCCCCGCCCTGCTCTACAAGCAGGGCGCCATCGGCGGCGGAGATCTCAAGCTCCTTGCCTGTCTCGGCGCGCTCCTCCAGACCATGCTCGGCGTCGAAGCCGAGATGTATGGATTCTTCGCTGCTGCGCTCATCGCGCCGGCGCGGCTCGCCTACGACGGCAAGCTGATCGCGACCCTGAAGAACGCGTTCACGATCCTCGGGAACATGTTCTTGCCCAAGTCGAAGCAACGACACGTGGAAGAAACCGCGTTGTCGTGGTTTCGACTCGGTCCCGCTTTGTTCTTCGGAGTTGCGCTGACTGCGTACCTCCACTGGTAAGCTCCTTGCACGGGTGATCCCCGGAGGAACGCGAGATGATGCGTTGGATTCGTGCGCGCCGCCGCGGCGCGGTCATGGTCGAGTACGCATTCCTGCTCGTCGCAGTGGGGATTCCTGCGGTCGCGGGCCTGACGGCCGGCGGCGTCAAGATGATGGCGAGCTACCAGGCAGGTCGCGACGCGATCCTGGCGCCCTTCCCGTGATCACCCCGATGCAAAAGCTGAACGCTGACAAGAAGGGAGCCGTGCTCGTCGAGTTCCTCGTCGCGCTGATGCCCCTCATGATCACGTTCTCGTGCTTCGTGCAGCTCGCGCAGAGCGCGACGGCCAAGCTCGTCGTGAAGCACAGCGCCATCGTGGGCGCGCGCGCGGCGGCGGTCATCTCGAACAAGAACAACAACACGCCCGACCAACCGAAGGGCGCGAACCAGGCAGACATCGAGGCCGGCGTGAAAGCCGCGCTCGGTCCCTGGCTCCCTCACATGCAGAGCGTCCAGGTGCAGGTCGAGGACACCTCGTCGTGCGACGACCCGTATGGCCTCGTGAAGGTCACCGTCACGGTCGAGCACAAGTGCGAGGTGCCGTTCGGCGGCCGCCTCATTTGTGGCGCCGGCGGCGCGACGCACCGGTTCAAGCAGGCCTACAGTTTCCCGCACCAGGGAGCTCGCTACAAGGACGGTGGCGGAGCCGACTGCGCCAACGGCGGCGGCGGCGGCGGCGGCGGCTTCAGTGGTGGCGGCGGGGACTTCGGCGGCGGCGGAGCCAGCGGGAGCTTCTGATGCAAGAACTCATGAAGGAAACGTCGACCGTCAAGCGACTCCACAACGACCAGCGCGGAGCCATCATGCTGATGGGACTCTGCATGTCGTGTTTCTTGATCGGCGCGCTCTGGTTTCTCATCGGGATCGGCGACGCGATCGTCTTCCGCGACACGATGCAGGAGGCGACCGACCACGCGACGTTCACGTCCGCGGCGCTGCACGCGAAGGGGATGAACTTCATCTCCGCGTGCAACCTCTTCATCCTCGCGCTGATCGCGGTCCACATCATCATGGGCCTGATCCACGACATCCTCCTCGCCGTGTGCATCATCAGCCTCGGCTTCGGCTGCGGCGCGTGGGTGAGCTGGCGCCGCGTCTACACGACGTACTCGAAGATCTTCAAGCCCGTCGCCGGCGGTCTCCACCTCGCCGAGCTCGCAGCCTCTTACGGCTACCCGCTGCTCGGCGCATACAAGGGCTACACGACCGGAAAGGACTACCAGGCCTTCGGCGTGAAGAACCACGACATAAACATGATCGTGGTGAGTCCATCGGTCATCCCCGGCAACGCGATGGTGGCGCCGCTCAACGCGGTCTTCAATCGCGGCGGCAAGCACCCGAGTCGCGCCGCCGACACGCGTGATTCGAAGAAGGGCCTTCCCGTCCAGGCGAAGAAGTTCTCCGACGTCTGCGACCTCGTCGCGAAGAAGGGAGTCGACGCGCTCCTCTCGCTCACGGGGGTCGGCAGCAACAAGGCGATCGACCTGGTAAAGGGCTGGATTGGCGGCCTCATCAAGGTGCGGTACTGCAACGACATGGGGTCGACCACACCCGACCTCACGAGCCGGTTCGACCAGGGCTCGGAGGCCATCGACAGCGCGAACACGTCGAACGCGAACAAGCGGGTCCCGAAGGGCGGCAGCGCTCCGACGCCGATCGCGAAGCCCGCCGCGAGCACCGGCGGCGGCGGCAGTGACTGCATGAAGGACAACAGCAACATCGACCCCGGCCTCGACAAGTGGTGGGGTTGCGACGGACCGCTCGTCCCCTGGACGGGCACGCAGAACGGCAGCCCGTGGAACGAGGTCTGGGGCGTGAACTGGCGCCCGTCGTTCACCGACGCGCAGGAGCACGCCGTCGCGATCGGGCAGCGCAAGTGGGGCGTTGCCTCCACCGCCGAGACGAACGTGTACTTCGCCGAGGCCGAGTTCTACTTCGACTGCACGAAGGAGTGGACCGACGTCGACTGCAACAAGGACGACAACGCCGGCTACTCGGTCCAGTGGCGCGCTCGGCTGAAGCGCCTTCAGTTCCCGGAGATCGGCTCGCTCCTCACCAGCTTCGCGGGCAGCTTCCTCACGACCCTCAAGGGGTACAAGGACTTGCAGAGCAAGTTGAGGGACCTCACCGCGACGCGCGGGCCCGACGGTAAGATCATCACGACGCCAGGCGGCGGCGGCAACCCGCTCGTCACCGGCAGCTTCGGCGGCATCATCGATTCGCTGAACAAGAAGTTCAACAAGGCCATTCAGGGCGGAGCACGCGGGCTCGGCGACTTCATGAATCCTGATCTCGGGGCGTACCATTGAGCTCCCCGAGCTTGCGAGGGGCGCGCGATGAATTCGGAAGGACCGGGGATGTTCCTCGGACACGATTGAGGTCCACCATGCGGAAGTCGAAGCAAAGCCGGCGGGCAGCACGTCGCGGCGCGGCGCTGGTCGAGGCCGCGGTCGTCATCCCCGTGATGCTCGTCTTCCTCGGCTGCATCATGTTCACGAACCGCTCGTACGAGGCCAAGCTTGACAAGCAGATGGGGACGCGCGCCGGCATCCTCTACTACGCGTCGCACAACTGCGAAGGTGATGTTCCGGCCGGCGTCCAGCCGCCCGTGAGGACCACGGGCGAGAGCGGTCAGAGCCAGTCGGGCGCGCCCAGCGGCTCCGCGACCGACCCCAACCGCCTCGGCGGCGGCGGCAACACCGGCGGCGCTTCGGCTGGCATGGACCGCAGCTGGAACACCGCGCACGCGAAGCCCGCGGACAGCACGGTCTACGGCAGCGCCGTCCAGGACCGCACGCGGGTCTTCATGAACCGCACCATCCACGCCGAGTCGCAGGTCGCCTGCAACGAGAAGCCCTTCCCGAACAAGTGGATCGCGATCATCCAGTTCATCGGCGCGTTCGCCCGCAGCGGCGGCGGGCTCGGTTGAGGTAAGCGCCATGGCATTGTTCATCGTCCGCAGCTCCCCGAAGCGCATCAAACACGTCAAGGGACTGCTCCGCGCAGGCGCCTACGTGGTCGGTCTGGGCGTGGTCTTCGGCGCGTTCCAGATCCGCTCGGCGCGCGCCGAGATCACGGACCGCACGCTGCAGCTCGGGCGTCAGATGCTGACGCTGGCGAACGCCGCCGAGCACGACGTGAACAAGGTCGTCATGAACGGCCAGAACATGTTCATCGGCAACTCGCTCTCGCACGACCCCGCCAACGTGGTGCTCGATCGCTACCAGAGCTACTGCGAAGCGAACTCGGCGCAGCCCGCCGAGTCGTGGCGCGAGCTCGTCAACAAGCCCGGTGCGTCGACGGACAAGAAGTGGCTCTCGACCGGCGTGATGCGCGGCGGTGATCGTCGCGAAGGCGTGGTCGTGTGCTTCACTAAGACGCCGAAGTCGAAGCAGTCGCTCGGTGACGCCGCGAAGGAGTTCGCCGAGACCGGCGACCTCGGCAGCCTCGGCGCCGCGCGCTACGTGTACGCAAAGACCACCGACCAGGGCAACACGCACGTCCTCACCGCGTGGACGGACGACACGTTCAGCATCTTCGACCTCGTGGGCGACGAATCCAAGGACGTGAAGGGCGTCGATTTCGGCGGCGAGATCCCCCGCCTCCCGGACTCGCGGCGTGCCTTCTCCGCGCGGCTCGACGACTCGCCGTTCGGTGTGAACGTCTACCAGAACAAGGAGACGCCCGCGAAGAACGCCCAGTTCTACGACGATCAGCTGCAGCTCCAGGGCTGGACCGCGGTGGATCCCGAGCTCAGCAAGGTGGAGCCGGGCACCAAGGGTATCGGTCGCGTCTACGAAAAGGACAACGTCGTCCTGACGCTCGCCACGGTCCCCACCTCGGAGGATCCGAAGGACGGAGCGATCACGGTTCTCGGTCTCGCGGGCGTCAACGGCGCCGCGAGCGGCCTGCCGGCGACCCCCAATGCGCTCGACCTTCCGCAGGATCCGACCGGCGCTCCGGCCAAGCGCGCACTGAAGTAGGAGCGCGCCAGCTGTGAAACGGGATAGCATTCGTCTGGGATGAATCGTCGCGCGCTCCTCATCGCCCTCGTTGTCGGCATTCTGGGCGTCTTTCTTCTCCTCCTCTACCAGCGTCGCTTCGAGCTCGAAGCGTCCGGCGGTGAGAAGGTGAAGCTGCTCATCGCCGTTCGCCGACTCGAGCGCGGCAAGCCCATCCCCGACGACGCGATCGCGGTCCGCGAGGTCCCGATGGCCTACGTCGACGACCGGACGATCCGCGAGGTCGACAAGAACAAGATCCTCGGGCTCCGCCTCGGGACGACGGTGAAGGAGCAGCAGCTCCTCCTCTGGACGGACCTCGCGACCGGCTCGGACGATCACAAGGATCTGAGCTCGCTGGTCCTCCCCGGCTATCGCGCCGTGTCGATCCGCGCCGCGCGCGACGACACGAGCATCACGCTCCTCCGCCCTGGAGACTACGTCGACGTCATCGGCGTCCTCGGCGCCGGTGGCGTCGAGGCGAAGAGCGCCGTCGTGCTCCTCCAGCGCGTGCTCGTCCTCGCGATGGGCAGCGAGACCTCGCCCGACGCGATGGACCAGCGCGACAAGGGCTTCGTCGCCGAGAACCTCCTCACGCTCAGCCTCACGCTCTCGGAGGCGCAGATCATCGCGCTCGCCGCAGAGCGCGGTCGCCTCGCCGTCGCCGTTCGCCACCCCGACGATCAGCAGAAGGCCGGCGTCACCGACATCAACTTCGACACCATCCTCGATCCGAACAAGCGCGGCCAGATCAAGGGCGTCCGCGGCTCGGGCGCGCCGGTGAACATCACCGGAGGTACGCAGTGATCCGAGCGCGCTGCCTCGGCGTGCTGCTCGCGCTCGCTCCTGTCGGTCCTCTCGCGCTGGCCTCGCTCGCCGTTCTCGCGCTGGGCGAGCGGGAGGCGTGGGCGCAGAAGGGCGGCGCGCACGAGGAGATCTCGCTGGCCGTCGGCGAGACCAAGACCCTCTCCGCCACCGGCGTGAAGGAGTACTCGGAAGGCGTGAAGGGCGTCGTCGACGTCGTCCCCACGCCCGACGGGCGCACGTTCGTCGTCACCGGCAAGAAGCCCGGCACGACCACGCTCCTCCTCATCAAGACCGACGGCGCGCAGACCACCTACGACATCTCGGTCGCGAACCGGAACCCGCAGCAGGTCGAGCGCGAGATCCAGTCGCTGCTCGAGCCCTTCCCCGGCGTGCGTAGCCGGCGGGTCGGCTCGCGCATCTTCCTCGAGGGCGCGGTCCCCACCGACTCCGAGTACAAGCGCATCCAGCAGATCGTGACCGTCTACGGCGGTCAGGTGGACTCGCTCGTCACGGTGGGCGTCGCCGAGCGCAAGCTCCTCATCCGGCTCGACTTCTTCTTCGTCCAGTACTCGCGGACGTCGGGCTACAACCTCGGCGTGGGCTGGCCGGCGAACATCGCCGGAACCACCGCCGCGGGACAGCCGGTCGTCCAGAGCAACTACTCCTACGACTTCGTCTCGCGCACCACGCAGACGGCGCAGGCGTCGGTCGTCAACCAGCCGCTGCCGCGCCTCGACATCGCGGCGCGACACGGCTGGGCGAAGGTGATGAAGCAGTCGAGCGTCATCACCGCGAACGGCAACGAGGCCACGTTCCAGAACGGCGGCGAGTCGAACTTCCTCGTCTCCGGTGTCGGCGCGGCCGCCCTCGTGAGCGTGAAGTTCGGGACCAACGTAACCGTCCTCCCCCGCTACGACTCGAACTCACGCGACGTCGAGATCAAGCTCCTCGCCGACGTGGCCGACCTCACCCCGCCGAGCGCGGCGAACGGACCTCCCGGTCGCCTCACGACGAAGCTCGAGACGAACGTCACGCTGAAGCTGGGTCAGGCGCTCATCCTGTCTGGCATCAAGACGTCGAGCGTGCAACGCGAAGTCACCGGCTTGCCCGGTCTCAGCGAGATCCCCGTCATCGGTCTGCTCTTCGGGTCGCACGGCCAGGAGAAGCTCGATATCGAAGGCGCCGTCTTCATCGTTCCGAGCGTGGTCGACACGGTGCCGAAGAGTGCACTCGAGTTGATCAACAACGCGATGGGGAACTACCGAGAATTCTCTGGCGAGATCGAATACCTGGAAACGTTTCCCAAGACCCCGCCGTCCGCGAAGTAGCGGACGGAGCGGCCTCGAGAGTAGGACCGAGCCATCACGATGCATTTGCAAGTCGTCGTCCAATCAGACGATGGGATGCAGCGAACGGAGCTCTACCCGGCGAACGGTCCTCTCACGATCGGTCGCCATCCTCAGTGCTCGCTCCGGCTCGACAGCGATCTCGTCTCGCGGCAGCATGCCGTGATCCAGGCGGGTCACGGCACGCTGCGCGTCGAGGACGTCTCGACCAACGGCACCATCGCCGGCGACCTGCTCCTGCGTCGTGACTCGGTCGAGGTGCCCTACGGCACGCCGATCGTCGTCGGCGACTTCACGGTCTTCGTCTATCCCGCGGAGCAGCAGAACGCGGGGGCCCTCGCGGCGCAGCATCCGCGCATCCAGCCGATCCAGCCGGGCGGCGCGTCGTATCCGGTGAACGACACGCGACAGCGCTTGCCTCCCGGCTCGGGCGGTCATCAAGGCGCCACGGTTCCGCCCGGCGCGCATCCGCAACATCACGGGCCGAACGGCGGCGCGAACGGGATGATGGCGCGCAGCGGGACCGGCCCGCACGGCGTCACCGGCGCGATCCCTGCGGTGACGGGCATGAACCCCATCATCGCGCACGTCGGCGCTCAGCCGACCGCGGGGGGCGTGCATCTCCCGGTGATGCGCAATGACGACGCGAAGCTCAAGGCCGAGGTCGAGCTCCGTCGCGAGATCCACAAGCTCCTCCTCGAGCACCTCGACCTCGCCACCATCGACGCGAAGAAGCTCGACGATCCGTCGATGCGTCCGAAGGTGCTCAATGCGCTTCGCCGCATCGTCGCCAGCCTCGAGGCGAAGATCCCGCGCGACATCCAGCCGGACACGCTCATCGGCGAGCTCGCCGATGAAGCGCTCGGGCTCGGACCGCTCGAGCGATTCCTCGCCGACCCGACCATCTCTGAAATCATGGTCGTCGATCCGAACACGATCTACATCGAGCAGAACGGCAAGATCTCGTTGTCGCATGCGAGGTTCACCGACGACGAGCGCGTGCGTGCTGTCATCGAGCGCATCGTCACGCCGCTCGGTCGACGCATCGACGAGTCGTCGCCGCTCGTCGACGCGCGCCTCAAAGACGGCTCGCGCGTGAACGCCGTCATCCGGCCCATCGCGCTTCGCGGCTCGTGCATCACCATCCGGAAGTTCGCGAAGATTCCTCTCACGCTCGACAAGATCGTCTCCTTCGGGACGATGACCGAGCGTATGGGCCTGTTCCTCACGCGCTGCGTGCACGCGAAGAAGAACATCGTCATATCCGGCGGCACCGGCTCCGGAAAGACCACGCTCCTCAACGTGCTCTCCGGCGCGATCCCGCCGGAAGAGCGCATCGTGACCATCGAGGATGCCGCCGAGCTCCAGCTGAAGCAGCCGCACGTCGTCTCCATGGAAACGCGGCCGCCCAACCTCGAAGGCCGCGGCGAGTACACCATCCGCGACCTCGTGAAGAACGCGTTGCGTATGCGTCCCGACCGCATCGTGGTCGGCGAGTGCCGCGGCGGCGAAGCGCTCGACATGCTCCAGGCCATGAACACCGGCCACGACGGGTCGCTCACCACGACCCACGCGAACTCGCCGATGGAGGCCGTGAGCCGCCTCGAGACGCTCGTCCTCATGGCCGGTCTCGAGCTCCCCATGCGCGCCATCCGCGAGCAGATCGCATCCAGCGTGCACGTCATCGTCCAGCAGAGCCGCCTCTCCGACGGAACGCGCAAGGTCACCGCCATCAGCGAGATCGTCGGCATCGACCGCGAGTCGAACGAGATCGAGATGCGCCCCATCTTCGAGTTCATCCGCACCGGCACCGGCGCGAAGGGCAAGGTCGAGGGCGAGTTCCGCGCCACCGGTTACCTGCCGTCGTTCCTGCCGACGTTCATCGTCATGGGCCTCGTCAACCGCGGCGAGCCGTATCTGTGAAGGCATGAGGGGCGCCCGATGAAGAACCTTGCTCAGTACGGCCTCCACACCGTCGACGCGCTCCGCTGGGGCAGCCTCGCCGTCATCAGCTTCGCGCTGTTCATCGGCACATGGCAGATGGCGGCCGACGAGACCGGGCTGCCTCACCGGTACTGGGCGCGCTACTGCGCGTCGCTCGAGCGGAAGATGCGCTCGATGTTCAACTTCACGCCGGGGCGGCTCGTCGCGCTCGGCCAGCTCGCCGCTATCTTCATGGTGGTCGCCGCCCAGCTCACGCTCGACCTGCCGTTCTGGTGGGCAGGCGTCTTCGTCATCATGATCGGGCCGACGCTCTATCTCGAGTCAGAGCGCCGCAAGCGCGTGCTCAAGATCGAGGATCAGCTCGACAACTTCATGCTCGCCCTCGCCAACGCGCTGAAGGCCACGCCTAGCATCGGCGCTGCCTTCAACTCGGTGGTCACCGTCATCGACGATCCGATCAAGTCCGAGGTCGACCTCGCGCTCAAGGAGATGAAGGTCGGCTCTACGCTCGATCAGGCGCTTCTACACATGGCGGCTCGGGTCGGCAGTCGGCAGCTCGACTCCGCGCTCTCCTCCATCCTCATCGGCCGGCAGGTCGGTGGAAATCTCCCCAAGGTCCTCGAGACCACCGCCACGACGCTGCGCGAGATGAAGCGCCTCGAAGGCGTCATC
>JAYTHX010000544.1:0-7573 GCA_043732195.1 Polyangiaceae bacterium | reverse complement strand
GCACGATGGTGGGCAAGAGCGACTCGCTACGCCGCTTCGAGCCGCTCATGGCCCGCGCGCGGGCGCGGCTCGCGAGCGTGGCGGGCGACAAGGACGTCTCGGCCACGCTGGGCTTCGACCCCCTCGCGGTGCTGCGCGCGCTACTCCGGCGCTGAGTCGGCGGGTGCTGAGTCGGCAAGCGCGTCGGGGACGGCCGCGTCGGGGACGGGCTTCGTGGTGCCGCCGTCCGAGAGGCACGTGTCGTTGCGTCCGAGCGCGGCGAGCGCGAGCGCGCACTTCGGATCCGTGCCCGAGAGGTCCCAGTCGGGCGCGGGGTAGGGCGGACACTCGGTCGACACGTACACCGCGCGCCCGCCCTCGGCGCGCGGCTGGATGAGGCACACTGCCGGGCAAGTGCCCGGATCGCCGCCCGACACCACGTCGAGGCTCGAGGACGTGCCGAGGCAGTCGCGCGCCTCGACGTAAAGCCGCCCCACGTACGTGTGCGTCCCGTCGTCCTTGCAGGCAGAAACGTGCAGCATGCACGTGACCGTCGAGAGTGCCGCCGCGACAGAGAATGCCGCGGCGCGCCCACGCGCCATCACGTGGGGGGCTCGACGACGCGGATGTGCAGCTCCTTGAGCTGGCTCGGGTCGACCTTGTTCGGGGCGTCGGTCATCTGATCGGTGCCCTTCTGCGTCTTGGGGAAGGGGATGACGTCGCGCAGGCTCTGCGCGCCCGAGAGCAGCATCGCGAGGCGGTCCATGCCGACCGCGATTCCGCCGTGGGGCGGCGCGCCGAAGCGGAGCGCGTCGAGCAGGAATCCGAACTTTTCGCGGGCGTCCTCGTCGGTGATGCCGAGCGCGCGGAAGACCTTCGCCTGGATCTCGGGGTCGTGCAGGCGGATCGAGCCGCCGCCGATCTCGAAGCCGTTGAGCACGAGGTCGTAGCGGTAGCAGAGGACCTTGCCCGGATCCTTGTCGAGCATGTCGACGCAGTCGTCGTGCGGGCGGGTGAACGCGTGGTGCGCGGCGGCCCAGGTCTTCAGGTCCTCGTCGTACTCGAAGAGCGGCGGGTTGATGACCCACAGGAACTCGAACGTCCCCCCGTGGCCGGTCTCGGGGATGAGCGCGAGCTTCTTTGCGAGGTGCACGCGGAGGTTCGCCATGACCGTCTGCACGACGGACTCCTTGCCGAACTGGAAGAAGAGGAGGTCCCCTTCCTTCGCGCCCGCGCGCTCGTTGATCGCCGTGCGGAGCTCGGGGGTGACGGTCTTGCCGAGCGGCGACTGCGCCCACCCACCCGTGGCGTCGATCTTCGCGCGGGCGAGGCCCTTCGAGCCCATGCCTTTCACGAACTCCTCGAGCTTGTCGAGCTCGGCGCGCGAGAGCTTGGCGGCGTGCTCGGCGGGGATGCGCATCGCCTTGATGATCTCGGTCGGGAGATCCTTGCGGTACGTGCCGTTCGTGAACTTCTCCGCGATGGACGCGAAGAACGGGATGCCGCCGCCCGCGTGGTCGATCACGAGATCCGTCACGTCGGTGTGGGGCATCTCGAAGCGCAGGTCCGGCTTGTCGTTGCCGTACCTGTTCATCGAGTCGTAGAACGGCATCTGCGGGAAGCGACCCGACGGGTACTTCTCGTGGAGATCGATGCCGAGGACCTCCTTCCACACCTTGAAGATCATGCCTTCCATGATCTTGAAGATGTCGTCCTGGTTCACGAACGACATCTCGACGTCGATCTGCGTGAACTCGGGCTGGCGGTCGACGCGCAGCGCCTCGTCGCGGAAGCACTTCACGATCTGGAAGTAGCGATCGAAGCCGGCCACCATGAAGAGCTGCTTGAAGAGCTGCGGGCTCTCGGCGAGCGCGTAGAACTTGCCGGCGTTCATGCGGCTCGGGACGAGGAAGTTCCGCGCGCCGCCCGGCGTGTACTTCACCATGAAGGGCGTCTCGAGCTCGAGGAAGCCGTTCGTGTCGAAGTAGTTGCGCACCGTCTGGTGGATGCGATGGCGGATCTTGAGCGACTTCTGGAGCGGCGAGCGGCGGAGATCGAGGTAGCGGTACTGGAGGCGCTTCTCCTCGCCGGTGTCGATCTCGTCGGCGATCTCGAAGGGCGGGGTGTCGGCCTTGTTGAAGACCACCATCTCGATGGCGCGGATCTCGATCTCGCCCGTGGGGATCTTCGGGTTCTTGTTGCCGCCCCGGCTGATGACGGTGCCGCGCACGCCGATGACCCACTCGGTGCGGACCGCCTGCGCGCGCTCGTACGCGTCCTTCGCGAGCTCGCCGCCGCCCGTCGTGGGGTCGAAGACGATCTGCGTGATGCCGTCACGATCGCGGAGGTCGAAGAAGACGCAGCCGCCGTGATCGCGATAGCTCGCGACCCATCCGAAGAGGACGACCTCCTTGCCTTCGTCGGTCGCACGGAGATCCGCGCAGCGGTGGGTGCGTTTCAGCTCGTCGATGAAGCGTGCCATGGGGAGGAGCGATATAGCACAACGCGGCATTCGGTCTGAGACGCCGCGCCTTCGTGCTTCCTTCGTCCGGACGAAACTTCGACCGGACGAAACTTTCCATTGCTCCACCACGCGGGTAGCGTCGGCGGACCCGTGGGCGACAGAGGCTGGACCCGGTTCGATCACGCGCTCCTCGCCGGCTGCGCGCTCTTTCCTGCGTCCCTCGCGGCCGCAGGAGTGACGTCCGCGGCGCCCGCGTCGCACGACGAAGGACTCGTGCGCACCGTCGCGCTGGGGTGGACGGGGATCTTTCGCGGGCTCGACGTGATCCTCGCTGCGCCGTTCGTCGCGCTCCCCGTGGGGACGCGCGCGCTGCGGGTGAGCCTCGCGAGCGCCGTGATCGCCGGGATCTGCGGGGCGATCGCGTTCGTGATCGCGCGCGCGCTCGTGGCGGCGGTGCGGCCGGCGGCGGCGTCGCCCCGGCTCCTCTCGGCGGTGGCGGCGGCGCTCGTCCTCGCGGGGGTGCTCGCGCCGGTGTGGCAGGCGGAGGCGAGCGCGCCCGGCGGCACCGTGACCGGCGCGCTGCTCGTCCTCGCGGCGATCGCGATCGGGCAGCAAGGGTATGCGCGGGCCGAGGCCGACCCCGCGAGCGATCCGCGGCCGGTGTGGCGATCGATGGCGCTCGTCGTCGGCCTCGCCGCCTCGTACGAGCCGCTCGTCCTCGGGGCGACGGCGGCCGCGCTCGCGCCGTGGATCCACGGCCTCATGCGCCTGAAGGAGCGGAAGTCCAGCGAGCTCGTCGACGCTCTGCCGGCCTTCGCGCTCGGTCTCGCGCCGCTCGCGCTCGCGGGCGCGCTCTCGCGCCGGGCCCCGGAGCTCGCGATCGCGGCCTCCAGAACGTTCGCGTCACCGCTCGGCGAGCGCGCCGGGGTGCGCGTGGCGTTCGGGCCTTGGGCGCTCGCCGAGATCGGCTACGTCATCCTGAGCGCGGCGGTGGCGGGCGGGTTGCTCACCGCGCTGGTGCCGGCGGCGCAGCGCGTGTTCGCGTCGCTGCTGGGGGTGCTCGCGGTGGGCTGGCTCGCGCTCGCGCTCCAGGCGCCGAGTGGCCCGTGGCACACGGCGGCGCCCATCCTCGCCGCGACCCTGGTTCTGCACGTCCTCGCCGCGGTGGCGCTCGCCGCGGCGGTGGTGGCGATCAGCACGGCGCGCGTGCCGTTCGCGCAGGCGAGCGCCGCGCTGGTCGTGGTCCTCGAGCTCGTGCTGCCAGTCCGCGCGGCCGACGAGACGTTCGGGCGCCGCGAGGCACGCGCGTTCGATGCCTCCTCGGTGTGGACCGAGGTGGCCTGGGGCGCAGCGCCCACCGCGGCGGTGCTCCTCGTCGCGACCCCGTCGACGATGCGCCGCATCGCAGCCGCGCGCGCGGTCGGCCAGATGCGCACCGATCTGCTGGTGGTGCCCACGTTCGCGATGCCCTCGCGCCTCACCGATCGCGCGCTCGGCGCGGAGCCGAAGCTTGCGCCGCTCTATCGCGACGTGGCGCTCGGCGCGACGCCCGAAGAGCTCTCGCTCGCGCAGCTCGCCTCGCAGCGGCCGCTGCTCGCCGCGTTCCATCCCACGTGGGATCGCAACCTGGCGCGTCACTTCGTGCCGGTGGGGCTGACCACGCGGTTCGAGCCCGAGCCGCGCGGCTCGAGCGATCGCCGCCGTGCGCTGGACGCCTTCACGGCCGGCAAGGATCGCCTAGCGCGCGTGGCGATCGCGAAGAAGGATCCGGATCTCGCGAGCGCGACCGCTTCGCTGCTCCGCGGTCGCGCCATCGGCATCGCGGCCTGCGGCGAGCGCGACGTGCTCTCGCGCGCGCTCGACGACCTCCGCCCGTTCGCGCCCGACGACAACGTCGCGAACACGCTCGTGCGGCGGATCGTCACGAGCAAGGGCGCGATCGAGGTCCGCGATCTCGTGCCTTGATCGGGACGCGCCCGCGCGGGTCAGAACGCGACGGCGGGCTGCGAGAGCGTGGCGACACCCCGGAAATGCTTGCGGATGAAGAGGAATCCGCCGCGCCCCTCGAACGAGACACGCGACGGCGCCCTCCCGAGCGCCGAAGGGAGGCCGAACACGATCGTCACCTCGACGTGGTCGACGAACGTCGGGTTCTTGCTGAGCGAGAAGCCGACGGTGAGCACCTCGCGCTCCTTCTCGTCGACCCACGCCGAGCCCTTGATCGCGTTCTCCGCGGGCACCTTCGGAGCGAACGCGATCTTCACGCGGCTCGGATCGTTCGGATCGCGCTCGGCCACCGAGAACACGTAGCGTCCGCTCTCGCTCGCGAGGAACGGCAGGCGAAGATCCCTCTTCCTGGCCTCGGCTTGCGCGTCGGGGTCGGCCAGTCGCTTCGCGCGCCGCTCGGTGGCGCGCTTCTGCGCGTCGGCGGTCTTGTCCTTGCCGTTCTCGAGGTAGCTGAACACCGTGGTGATGCGGTCCATCGGCGCTGGCGTGGGGATCGAGCGCAAAACGATCTCCTTCATCTCCTCGGTCTTGCCGTCGCCGTCGACCTCCTCGATCTTGCCGTTCATCGTGAACGCGCCGCGCCGCTTCATTTCCTCGAAGCGCGCCGCGTGCTGCGCGAGCCCCTGCAGCAGCTCGTCGGGTAGGGCCTGCCCGACGGTGGCGGCGCCGCCGTCGGCGCGTGTCTCGACCGGCGCCACGACGACCACGAGCCCGAGCACCACGCCGAGAACGAGCGAGCGACTCAAACGCATGGGCCAAGCCTGGCCGCGGATCCGCCGATGGGCAAGGCGCCCGGACGGGTTATCGTGACGCCCGAGGCCGCAGCAGTGAACGAAGACGCAGGGGAGACGCCGTCGGCGGTCATCGAACGCGGTCGCATCCTCTGCTACCGCGTCTACGACGTCGGCGACACCATCGCGCTCGACGTGGCGGAGCGCCTCCTCGGCGCGAAGCGCGTGGCGATGGGCGGGCCGCTCGTGGAAGGCCTCGTCATCCCCGTCCGCCCGCTCGAGCTCGAGCTCGACACGTGCGTCGTCGAGATCCCCTCCGTGAAGCGTCTCCTCACCGCGACCTGCTCGGCGCACGTCTTCGAGTTCGGAGCGATCTCGCTCCTCTACGATCTTCCCATCGCGCCCGGCACTTCGCTCGAGGCGCTCACCCCGCTCTGCGGTGCGCTCTACGACTCGCCGGAGCTCGACCGCCTCGGTCAGAAGCACCGAGGCGACCTGATGAAGCGCCTCGGCGACAGCATCGAGACCCCGCACGAGTGGAACGAAGGGGAGACCTACACGGTGGTCTTCATCGAGAAGCTTGCCTGCGGGAGTGACGCCGCCCATCGCGCGAGCGTGGCCGCGCTCGCGACCTCGGAGACAGTCGCGAAAATGCTGCTCGGCGAGATCAGCGACTCGCCGCTCAGCCCGCAGACCCGCGACGACGTGCTGAAGAACGCGTTCTCCTATCTCGTCGACGACCTCGTGATCGTCGACTGGAACAGCGCGCTGGTGGTCGAGCCGAGCGGCTCGCGGATCGTGCCATTCGTGCTCGAGCTCGCGACCTCGCAGCTGCTCGAGTTCCGGTTCTATGATCGCCTCCTCGATCGCGAGCTGAAGACCGTCTACGAGACCGTCGAGACCGCGCGGCCCCGCGTGCTGCGCAGCCCGTACGGCAGGCTCGTGCGCAAGGTGCTGCGGCGCTTCATGGAGCTCACCGAGTTCACCGAGCGCGTCGACAACGCGATCAAGTCGGTCGGCGACTTCTATCTCGCGCGCGTCTACCTCTCGGCGATCCGGCGCTTTCGCGTGCCGGAGTGGCGGGAGAGCGTCGAGTCCAAGCTCTCGCTCGTGGCCCGGGCCTACGAGCTGCTGAAGGGCGAGGTCGAGGTCTCACGCGCGCAGATCCTCGAGATCATCGTGGTGGTGTTGATCCTCGTCGAGCTCATCACCGCGCTGCGCGGTCGCTGACTCACTTCGCGCGGTCGCCGCCGCACCACCCGCCGAGCGAGGCGCTGCAGGGCGGATCTCCCGGATCGCACGCGCAGCCGGCGCCCGCGCCCGCTTCCGCGGCTCGAGCGCCGCCCTGCCGCACGCGAGCAGCGAGAAGGCGCTCGCGGCGGCAACCCCCGCGCGGCGGCCTCGTCCGGGTCTCATGTCCGGGCTGGAACCCTCGCGCACGCGCTCTTGGGTGAGCGCGCTGCCCGACGCGGCGTCGCCCGCCGCGCTCCTCGCGTAACCCCAAACCTTGACCGGGTGATACCTTCGCTCGCATGGACGCAGCGGGGATCAAGTCGCGGTTCGAGGAGCAGAAGGACCGCACCGGCCACGAGATCAGGAAGATCAAGGTCGGCGGCTTCGACATCGACGGCGTCCTGCGCGGCAAGTTCGTCTCGCTCGACAAGTTCTGGAACATGGTCGAGCAGGGCTTCGGCTTCTGCGACGTCGTGTTCGGCTGGGACATCGGGGATGTCCTCTACGACAACGCCACCATCACCGGCTGGGACACCGGCTACCCTGACGCGCACGCCACCATCGATCTCGACACGGTGCGCTTCCCGCCCGGCGAGCCCGACACCGCGGCGTTCATCGTCGACTTCACGAACGCCGACGGCTCGCCCCACGCCGCGTGCCCGCGCTCGCTGCTGAAGCGGATCCTCGCGCGGGCCGCGAAGCTCGGTTACCAGGCGACGTTCGGCTCCGAGTTCGAGTTCTGGGTCTTCAAGGAGACGCCCGAGTCGCTGAACGCGAAGGGCTTCCGCGGGCTCACGCCGCTCAGCCCAGGCATGTTCGGGTACTCGTGGCTGCGCGAGGATCAGAACCGCGACTTCGTGCACGCGATCCTCGACGAGATGACCGCGATGGACATCGCGATCGAGGCGCTCCACACGGAGACCGGCCCGGGCGTCTACGAGGTCGCGATCCGGTACGACGAGGCGCTCCGCGCCGCGGACAAGGCTGCGCTCTTCAAGACGCACATGAAGGCGCTCGCCTCGCGGCACGGGCTAGCGGCCACGTTCATGGCGAAGTGGAAGGAGGAGCTCCCGGGCTCGAGCGGGCACCTCCATCAGTCGCTGTGGAGCGTGGCGCAGCCCGGCGGCGCGCCGCGCAATGTCTTCCACGACGAGCAGGG
>JAYTHX010000543.1:0-7578 GCA_043732195.1 Polyangiaceae bacterium | reverse complement strand
GGTGATCGAGCTCGCGAAGGAACTCGGCGAGCCCTACGAATCGCTCCGCGACCGCCTGGCCCCCCACATCATCTACCGCGCCGCCGACCTCGATCGCTGACGCCCCTGGACGCTACTTGCGCTTGCGGAACACGCTGCCCGCGCCTTCGCTCTCCAGCGTGCCGATGAGCTGCCAGCCCGACTCGGGCTTGATCAGCTGCTGGTGGAGGATCGTGCCGCCGCGCGTGTAGACCCACACCGCGCCGATGCGGTTCGCCTGGCCGAGCGGATCGGCGGCCTCGTTCAGCCACACCACCTTGTTCGAGAAGTCGTTGTTCCAGAGCAGGCCCGGGAAATCGAGGTAGTCGAACCCGATGATCTGCCCCTTCGTCAGCTCCTCCTCGCGGAGCAGCCCGATGGCCGGCATGATCGGGGAGATCATGGTGCCGCCCTTGCGATCACGCACCTCGCGCTCGGGATAGGGAGTCTTCAGCCAGTGGAGGATGTCGGCCTGGTCGTACAGGTAGATCATCGTCATCTTCTTCGGCGTCCAGAAGGCGAGCAGCAGCGCGCCGATCTGCGCGAAGAGCGCGGCATCCGCCACGAGCCGCTTGCCGCGTCCCGAGCCTGCCATCCAGCACAGGCACGCGAGCATCATGCCCAGCGAGGGCACGTGGTAGCGCGCGATGAAGATCGCCGGCGTGAGGTAGAGCGAGGCGAACGCGCAGATGGCGAGGATCATCGCGCCGGAGACGAGCTCGTCGGCCGGGCCCCGCGTGCGGGCGCGGACCGTCACCGCGGAGACCCCGATCAACCAGCGCAGCGCGACGATCACCATCGCCAGACCGCACAGCGGCAGCACCACCCAGGCCCACGCGAAGCCGTAGTCGTTGACCTGCCAGGAGTGCCCGGGCCCCATCGCCGAGAACGGCGGTCCGATCATCTTCCGGTAGAAGACCTCGAAGGGGTCGTTGATGCTGAAGCCCATGGTCGGGGCGTCGGCGGTCGCGCCCTGCCAGTGGATCTTGAGGCGCGGGCTCTCGATCGTGACCGTGGGCCACAGCGGATTGCCGTAGTTGAGGAGGTTACGCAGGTACGTCACCGCCTGCATGCCGACGAGACACACCGCGCCGCCGAGGACCGCCAGCGCCGTGAACCCGGGCCCGAGCGCGCGCCACCGCCGCACGATGCGCGCGAGGAAGTAGACGGACAGGAGCCCGATGGGGATGAGCGACCAGATCTTCGCGCCCACCGCGAGCGTGAGCGCGAGGATCGCGTAGCCGATGGCCTGCCGATCGAGCTTCACCTGGGTGCAGAAGTACGCCGCCGCGATCAGCAGCGCGCCGCTCTGCGGGTCGACCATGGTGGTCTGCACGAGGCGCAGGAACCCGGGCATCAGCAGGAGCGCGCACGCCACGCCCACGCTCACCACGATGTCCTTCGTGTAGCGCCGCGCGAGCGCGAACACGCTCGCCACGAGCAGCGGCATGAACGCGATGTTCGCCATCTCGATGACGCGCCGGCCGCCGTAGATGGCGAACCACAGCTGCGTCATCTCGCACAGGCGATGGACGCCGTTGATGCCCTGCAGCACCGGCGGGAGCGGCACCGGCGCGAAGCCGTGGTTCTGGATCGTGAACCCGGTGATCGGCTCGTGGTACCAGAGCGTGTCCCAGTCCCTCCAGGTCGGCGAGAGGTACGCGATCACGATCATGTACGGGAACAGCAGCGCGCTCGCGCCGGCGCCCACGAGGAGCAGCGAGCGCTCCTGCCAGGTGCGCCGCAGCGCCTCGACCGGCAGCCACGCGAGGCGCAGGAAGCGGCGCAGGAGCGCCTTCGCGTTCGCCTTCCACGCGCCCCGCAGGCGGAGCACCAGGATGAGCACGCTCGGGAGACCCGCGCCGAAGCCGAGCGTGAGGCGATCGAGGTGGCCCGTGAGGCCGAGCAGGTAGATCGGGGCGATCACCAGCCCGTTGAACACCAGGCTGGCGGCGATGACCGCGTCGGCCCGGCTGCGCAGCCCGCAGGTCGCGGCGATCGAGGCCGCGAGCACGAGCGCGGTGAGGAGGGCCAAGGCCACCATTTGCGGGCCCAGAGGCTACCATCTGTGGTAGTGCTCTTGCCGCGAAGCTGATGAAAATCGCGTTCGCCTGCCCCGCGCTCAACGAAGAGAACCTCCTCCGCAAGACCGTCGAGCGCACCCTCCACATGATGGACCGCATGGTCATCATCGATGACGGGAGCACCGACCGCACCGGTGAGATCGCGGACGAGCTGGCGCGCGAGTTCCCCGACAAGATCCACGTCATCCACCACCCCAAGAACCTGGGCATCGGCGGCGCCGTGAAGAGCGCCTTCCGCTGGCTCCGCGAGCGGGACGACGTGGATGCGATGGGCGTCGTCGCCTCCGACAACCAGTGCGAGCCCGGGCTCGTGCAGCGCTTTCGCGAGGTCCTCGAGTCGATGCCCGAGATCGACGTCGTGAAGGGGAGCCGCTTCATGCACCCCGAGTCGCTCTACCAGATGCCGCGCTTCCGCTACTGGGGCAACGTCGGCGTCTCGTTCGTGATGCAGTTCGCGCTCGGCTTCTGGGGCATGGAGGACCCGCTCCACGGGTACTTCCTCGCCCGCGCCGACGTCATCCGGCAGATGAACCTCGACGAGGTGGCCGACGGCTACGATCTCGAGAACACGATGATGGCCGAGTTCCGGCGCCTGCGCGCCACGTTCGCGCTCGTCGCGAGCCCCTCGAACTACGGCGAGGCGGTCTCGAAGATCGTCTACAAGACGCAGATCCCGCGCACCATCGCCACGGTCGGCAAGCTCGTCGCGCGGCGCGCTGCGGCCGGCCCCGATCGCCTCGGCATGGCGCTCCTGCTCCTCGCCGTTCCGACGCTCGGCGCGACCCTCCCGTTCGCGGTGCTCCGCGTCCGGCAGACGAGCCCGAAGGTGAAGAAGCTCCGCTAACGGTCTGCTGGCCAGGGCTCCGGCTTCGCCCTATAACGGTGCCCCTCAACCATGGCACTCACCACGAAAATCGTGCTCTTCGGCGTCGGGCGCATGGGCAAGAACCACCTGCGCGTCCTGCGTGAAACACCCGGCTACGAGCTGGTGGGGGTGGTCGAGGCGCACGCGCCCGCCGCTCCCGACCTCGGCAAGATCCCGTTCGTGCGGAGCCTCGCCGAGCTCGAAAACCTCGAGTTCGACGCCGCGGTGATCGCCACGCCGACCGCCTCGCACCATGCGCTCGGCATGGAGCTCATCGCGAGGGGCAAGCACCTCCTGGTCGAGAAGCCGATCGCCAGCACGTTCGAGCAGGGTCGCGAGATGCTCGCCGCCGCGCAGGCGAAGGGCACGAAGCTCGTGGTGGGGCACGTCGAGCGCTTCAACCCCGCCGTTCGTAAGCTGCGCGAGCTGATGAAGGAGGGCTTCCTCGGGACGCCCATCCACATCGCGTTCACGCGCATCGGCGGCTACCCCGACACCGTGCTCGTCGGCAACAACGTCATCCTCGACCTCGCCGTGCACGACATCGACGTGCTGCGCATGCTGGTCGGCCCGGTACGCCTCGAGCATTCGATGTGCCACGTGACCTGGAAAGAGGGCGTGTTCGACACCGCGGAGATCTTCCTCGCGTCGTCCTCGGGCACGAGCGCCACGGTGCACGTCAACTGGATCACGCCCACGAAGATCCGCAGCATCCGCGTCACCGGCACGCGCGGCGTCTGCTTCGTCGACTACATGCTCCAGACCTGCGAGCTGTTCGGCGGCAGCCTCCTCAAGGTGATCGAGCCGCCGAACACCGGCTTCGCCGCGCTCCAGGACGTGTACCGCACCTCCGATCGCATCCAGTTCGGCGTGCGCAAGGAAGAGCCGCTGCGCGCGCAGCTGATGCAGTTCCGCAGCTACCTGACCGACGGCGATGTCGGCGAGCTGTGCATGGGGAGCGATGCGCTCGCCGCTGTCCTCCTCGCGGAGCGCGCGGTGCAGGTCGAGAACACGCGCTCGCGGCCCACGAGCATCGCGCCGCGCGCCGACCTCCCCACCCTCGACGACGAGTGGATCTGAACAGGTAGCTCGTGGGCTTCACCGGGTACGCGTTCGTCCTCTTCTACTTCGGACTCGTACTTCCGGCGCGGTGGCTGCTGCCGGCGTGCTTCACGTCGTGGGTGCTGCTCGTCGCCAGCGTCGTCTTCTACCTGACCTGGGGCTGGAAGCTCGCGGCGCTGCTCGCCGTGCTCACTGCGTTCACGTACGGCGCGGGCGTGCTCCTGCGCACGCGCCAGACGGGGCGGAAGGGCATCCTCGCGGGCGCCATCGTGGTGCTGCTCGGCACGCTCGCCACCTTCAAGTACGCGGCGTTCTTCGCGTCGTTCATCCCGGGCGCGCACGTCGAGCAGCTGCCGTTGCCGCTCGGCATCTCGTTCTACGTGTTCGAGATGGTGAGCTACGTGGTGGACGTCTACCGCGGCGATCCTGGCGCGCGCTCGCTCCCCGAGTTCGCGCTCTACGTCTCGTACTTCCCGCACCTCATCGCCGGCCCGATCGTACGCGCCTCCGAGCTCTTGCCGCAGCTGCGCGAGAGACGCCGCTTCGACAGCCAGCGCGCCGCGGAGGGCATGTTCATCATGCTCACCGGCTTCGTGAAGAAGATGGTCCTCGCGGACAACCTGGCCATCTACGCCGACGCCGTGTTCAAGGCGCCGGGCACGTTCAACTCCGTCGAGCTGGTCGCGGGCGTGGCCGCCTACACCGCGCAGATCTTCTGTGACTTCTCCGGCTACACCGACATCGCGCGCGGCGGCTCGCAGATGCTCGGCTTCGACCTGCCCGAGAACTTCGACTACCCGTACCTGAGCCGATCCATCACCGAGTTCTGGCGGCGCTGGCACATGACGCTCTCGCGCTGGCTGCGCGACTACCTCTACATCCCGCTCGGCGGCAATCGCGGCGGGTCGTTCGCCACGTACCGCAACCTCTTCCTCACGATGACGCTCGGCGGTCTGTGGCACGGCGCACGGATCACGTTCGTGATCTGGGGCGCCTACCACGGCATCCTGCTCGCGCTGCACAAGCTCTTCACCGGGGCGACGCCGCAGTGGAAGCGCGCGCGAGAGAACGTCCTCTACAAGATCGTCGCGACGCTCGGCACGCTGGTCCTCGTCATGATCGGCTGGGTGTTCTTCCGCGCGCAGACGTTCGGGGACGCCACCGCGGTGCTGAGACGCATCCTCGCGGCGTGGCCGGCGGCCGGCTGGAAGCCCGGCAAGCCCCTGGAGCTCGCCGGCTCGTACCTCTTCGCGGTATGCCTGCTGCACGCCGCGGGCGCGAGCCGTCTCGGCCTGCGCACGAACCAGGCGCTGCCCGCGGCGGCGCGCGGGCTGTTCTGGGCCACCATGGTGATGGTGCTCTACTGGTTCGCGAGCACCTCCCCCACGTTCATCTACTTCTACTTCTGAGCGCGAAGATGACCGAGCCCGAGATCGAGAAGGAGCGAGAGCAGGACCCGCAGGACGACGACGACGACGCCGTCGGCAATCCCGACGCGTTCCTCGTCTCGATCATCGCGTGCATCGCGGCGCTCGTGGCCGCCGAGGTGTTCTTTCGCGGCTCGCTGCTCGATCAGAAGCTCAAGAAGGACAGCAACTACATCACCGCGAAGGCGCTCGATTACGACACCCTCGGCGGTGACATCGTCGTCACCGGTGACTCACGCATGTTCCATGCGGTGATCCCGCGCGTCATGCAGCAGGTCCTCCAGGAGAAGAAAGGCCAGATCTACACGACCTACAACTTCGGGATCCCCTCGGGCACCACGCCCACGTTCCTGATGGTCGCAAGCGAGGCGGTGCACCACAAGCCGCGGCCGAAGGTGTTCATCATCGGGCTGAATCCGGCGTCGTTCAGCTGCTGCGATACCGTCTCGGCGGTGGGCACGTCGGCCGGCGTGCACTGGAACATGGTGCCGTGGCTCGTGCGCGCGACCTGGCGCGACAACCTCGAGGAGGCCGGCGCGAGCGTCGCCTACGGCGCCTCGCGGCTGCTCGCGGCGCGCACCGAGCTCGCGTACGCGATGTCGATCTTCTCGCTGCCCACGCCCCAGCTGGTCTTCCAGGAGCGCGGGTGGATCTCGCTCGGCGGGCGCGTGAATCCGGAGGTGCAGGACATCCGGGCCGTGGGGCGCGCCGGGGCGTATGCCGACCTGATGGACAAGTCGAAGGGCGCCAGCTTGAAGCCGATGGTGCCGCGCTTCCTCGAGCTCACGCTGCAGCTGCTGAAGCGCGCGGGCATCAAGCCGGTGGTGATCGGCGCGCCGCAGGCCCGCCAGCTCGACTACTTCCACGACGCCGCGCACACGTACTTCGAATACCTGAACGAGGTGAAGCGCATCACCACCGAGCAGAACGTGCCGTTCTACGACCTCAACGCGCCGCCCGGGATCGAGAGCGCCGACTTCACCGACGGTGACCACCTGAGCGAGCCGGGGGCGAACGTCTTCACGCAGTACCTCGCCGCCGAGGTCGTGGCGCCGCTCCTGCCATGAGGGTAACGTCGAGGGCGCGATGGCGGTGACGACCTGGATGCACAATGAGTGGAAGCGGCTGACGCCCTACTTCTCGCTGCTCGATTTCGGGGCGAAGCCATCGTCTCGCGTCGGGTGGATCGTGCGCATCACCGTGATCACGTTCGCGGCAGTGGTGGTGTGGCAGCGGCTCAACGCGATGGCGGCGCCGCTGGTCAAGGCGAAGCCGCCGATCCCGATCCCCAGCGAGGAGATCGAGGACTATCGCTTCCGTTTGCCGGAGCGCACGCGCCGGGAGATCTTCGAGCAGATCGCCGAGAACGAGCAGGCGCTGCGCGAGCACGCCCTCCAGACCAACAGCTGGAACGGTCACCTCTGGTCCCGCGAGGACGACCGCGGCCACTTCGAGCGCCTCTTCTTCCGCAAGCTGGCGAAGCAGCACAACATCAGCCTGTCGCAGGTCTACTTGATCCTCGACGAAGGCCTCCGCGCGAAGTGGCCCGGCCCCGACGGCAAGCCCCTGCCTGCGACGACGCCCCCGCTGAACCCGCGCCAGACCTGGTAGGACCCGTTTCATCGCCCGGAGCCCGCCCCGTGAGGCGACAGAGAGTGTGGCGCCCTCCCGCTCGTAGCTCGTAGCTCGTAGCTCGTAGCTCACGCGGTCTGCCCAGATGAGGTCGTAGGCGGGCCCGACGATCGAGAAGTCGACCGTCATCGACTCGCCTGCTTCGAGCTTCGTGACGCGCTGCACGCTACTCGACGACGAAGGTGCCGATCTTCACGCGGTCCGCGTCGATGGTGGCGGTGCCCGGGTTCACGACCTTCGAGCGGCCTTGCTGGCCCGAGACATGGCCGAACGCCACGTACACGTCCCACGTGCCCGGCGCCGCTTCCTTCAGGTGCACGCCGCGCACGTCGTGGACGACCCGGCCCTCCGGCGAGTCCGAGAGATAGAAGCTGCCCGCGATGACCTGGTGGTCCGCGTTGTAGAAGGCGTCCTTCTTTTTCGGCAGCACCTCGCCCGGCGTGGTTCGGCGCTCGAGGTGCACGAACATCGTCGTCGCCCGCGCCAGCGT
>JAYTHX010000542.1:0-7578 GCA_043732195.1 Polyangiaceae bacterium | reverse complement strand
TTCGTCGTACCGATGGCGGTCGCGTGAAGAACGCGAAGGACTTCGTCGAGTATTTCTTCCCGTACGACGAGACCCGCGCCACCGACCAGCTGTTTGTCCACCTGCCGCGCGAGGTCCGTGCGCCGGTGGTCGCGGGCTGGGGCATCCGCGGCGCGAAGGCCGCCCTTCGCGACGACGACGAACGCATCCGCAGCGTCGTCCACGACGCGATCCTCGCGGGCGACATCGACGCCAGCGTGTTCGAGGAGGGCGTCTCTGCCTCGATCGTCACGTCATGGGTGCCGCTCGGCGAGTGGTGGTTCTTCTGGCGGTCCGGCAAGGTCTCGGGCGTGCCCGCGCAGAAGGCGCTCGCCACCGCGCGCGAGCTCGGCCTCTTCGACGACACGTGGTTCCTCGAGAACGTCGACGGCCGCGGCGGTCGCCTCAAGGGCACCGACACGATCGCCGATACGCTCAGCAAGGAGCAAGTCGTCGCGTGGGTCCGCGGCGTGCACGCGAGCGGCGACGGCTCTCCCGCCGGGCTCGTCGCGGCGCTCGGCTGGGAGACCATCCTCACGAAGACCGCGCAGGAGGCGCTGCTCTTCGCGCTCGATGCGCTCGCGAAGAAGATCGGCCTCGCGAAGGTGGCCCTCCCCGAGCCCGCGGCCAGCAGCGTGCGCCGGAGCGAGGTCCTGGGCATCGCCATTCCCGACTTCCCGATGGTGGAGAAGGGCAGCGAACCGGAGGAGCCGGTGAGCGTGGGGCCCGTGCAGGCCGATTCGCTCGTGCCGTTCTCGGGGGGCGAGGATCCGGGCTCGGAATGGCCGGAGATCGCCGCGCCCGGCGACATGGGCTACGCGCTCGCGCAGCCGTCCGCGAAGCCGGGTGGCCTCACGTCGAGCTACGGCGACGACGAGGAGATCACCACCGAGCACCAGACGCCGCTGAAGGCCGTGCCCATCGCGAAGTAGCGCGTACCGCGCGCCTCAGCGCTTACCGACGAGCCCGAGGAGCTGCGTGCGCAGGGGCTCCTCGCACTGGCGCCCGAGCTCCGCGATCACCGTCGGGGCCTCCACGGCGTCGATCGCCATGAGGCTCGTCGACATCGAGAGCAGCACCGGGCCGGGCAGCACTCTCGCCTTGGCGCGGAGGACCGCGAACATCCCGCCCTTGGGCGCGAGCGCGCGCCGTAGCACCGCCGCGGCGAGCGGACGGACGGAGGCGGTGGTGTCGGCGAGCGCCTCGGCGATCGCGACCCGCACGCCCTGGCTCGCCTCGGCGTCGCCGAGGATGTCCTCGGCCTTGCGGACGACGTGCTCGTCGATGGCGCGGAGATCGCGGAGCCCGCGGATCGCCGCGACGCGCATTCCCTCGTCGGGATCCTTGATCAGCACGCCGAGGAGCAGCGGGCGCGCGCGATCTCCCCAGAGCGTCACCAGCGGCGGGATCGCGGCGCGGCGCACCGCGACGTCGCCCCAGCGCAGGTACTTCGCGACGATGTTGCCGGCGGCGTCGTCGGCGACGAGCGGCATCGATCGCAGGAGATCCTCGGCGAGCCGATGATCGTGCTGGTTCGCGTCGCCCGGCGCGTTGCGCTGGAGCGCGGCGGCGACGAGCGGCCACGCCGCGAGGCCGATCCCGCGCATCGCCGAGACGAACCGCGCGCGGGTCGGGGGCGTCGGGTGCACGCGGAGCCGCGCGGCGTAGAGCGCGTGCGCGGCTGCGAGCCCGAGCGAGGCGAGCAGCGCCGGCGCTGCATCCTCGTGCTCGGTGAGCGCGCGCTCCGCTGCGGACGAAAGGCGCGCGGGATCCTGGAGCGTCTTGACGAGGCGCGCCGCGAGCTCCGCGCTCGCGCCGTTCGCGGGCTCGGCCGCCACCTTGCGCAAGATCGCGACGACGTGCGCGAGCGCTGCGAGCTCGCGTTGCTCGAGCATCAGCTGCATCGCCGCGGCGATCGACTGCGCCTCGGCCACGAACGCCGCCGGCGTGGCGAGCTTCTCGCGCAACGTCGAGACGGGCTCGCGCGTGAGGCGCGCGGCGAGCGCCGGGACGTCGGGCACCACCGGCTTCCGCGCGAGGGCCGGCGCCAGCACCATGGGCAGCGCGTCGTCGTCGTCGTCGTCGTCGCGCGCCGGCTCGGTGGCCAGTGGGGCGGGCGGCGCGCTGCCTCGTGCGTCTGCGCCGATGCCGACGTCGTGCAGCTGGAGCGACGGCGGACGCTGGAGCGTCTTCAGCTCGGCGCGCAGCTCGCGCATGTCCCGCGGCCGGTCGCCGGGCGCCTTCCGGAGCATGCGCAAAACGAGCTGCTCGAGCCGCGCATCGACGCTGCGCACGGTCGAAGGAGGCCGCGGCAGCTCGTTCCGCTGCATGGCGACGAGGCGCGCCGGATCGTCCGAAGAGAAGGGGAGCTGCCCCGTGGCGAGCTCGTAGAGGATGATGCCGAGCGCGTAGATGTCGCTCCGGCCGTCGATCTCGCCGCCCGCACATTGCTCGGGCGACATGTACGCGGGCGTCCCGAGCAGCGTGCTCGTGCCGGTGCGCGCGGCGATGCCGAAATCGCAGACCTTCACCAGCTCGACGGGGCGGCCCTCGTCGTCCTGGCTCTTCACGAGGACGATGTTGCTCGGCTTCACGTCGCGATGGACGATGCCGCGCGCATGCGCGTGGCCGAGGCCCGCGGCGACCTGGAGCGCGATGTCGAGGATCCGCGGCAGGGGCAGGGTGCCCTGCTGCTGGAGCACCTCCTGGAGCTCGACGCCCTCCAGGAAATCCATCGCCAGGTAGAGCAGGCCGTCCGCCTCTTGCCCGTAGTCGTTGATGCGCACGACGTTCGGGTGATCGAGCTGGCTGATGACGAGCGCCTCGGCGTGGAAGCGCGCGCAGAACTGGAGGTCGCCGCGGAAGCGCTCGTGCAGCACCTTGACCGCGATCGCCGTGCCGAGCTGCTTGTGGCGCGCGCGGTAGACGGCGCCCATGCCGCCGACGCCCACCACGCTCTCCACCACCAGCTTGCCGGCGAGCTCGCGCCCCACGATCGCCTCCGGCGTGTCGGTGATCGAGCTCGGGCCCTGCGACTCACCCAGGAGATCGCGCGTATGATGACGCGTGAGCGTCACGGGCCGCGTGCGCGTGGCCCGCAGGCTCGGCAGCGAAGGGGACCCGGGCGGCGGCGGCAGCGAGCGCTGCACGGGCGGCGAGCCGTACGGATGAAGACGGAGCGGGAAGCCGCGCTCGGTGGGGCCGCCGAGCGGCTCGCAGAGGACGAGCAGCGGCTCGGTGTGACCCGGCGTCGTCACCTCGAGGACGTGGAGCGAGGCATCGACGGGCGCGTCGATGAGCGGGACGAGCGCCGTGCCGCGGATCGCCGCGAGCTCCTCGACCTTGCGGCGCGCATCGTCGTCCGCCAGCTCGGCGACGAGAACGGGCAGAAGGGCATCTGGCTCGTCCACCGCGTCATCCTAGGCCATGACAATGGTGCCATGCTCGCCGTCGTGCCCATCAACCGACGAGCAAGAGCTTGCCGAGGATGCCGCCGGCCTGCTGCTCGACGCGCGACGTGGGCCTTCAGGCGGCCGTTCGCGAGCATCGCCCAGAAGCGGCGCGGGCGGAGCAGGCTACTCGGTCGCCCAGCGGTAGCGGAAGCCGAGCTCCGTGAAGTCGCCGCCGATGAGGCCCAGGTGGTCGGGGCTGATGATCGTGGGAACGAAGCTGCCGCGCACCTCGACGCGGCGGCTCAGCACGATGCGGACGATCGGGCCCAGCCGGAAGGTCTTCGAGTCGTCGCGGCCGGGGACGTCGAGCCCGTCGCCCACGATCCCCAGGCTGTGCTGGCGGTAGCTGCCGAACCGGAACACGTAGCCGAGGCGCGCGCGCCAGACGAGCGGGGGGTTCACGATCATCCGCAGCGTCTCCTCGAAGACGTACTGCCCGTCCGGCACGCCGGTCACGTAGGAGACGCTCCCCAGACCGATGATGTCGCCCGGCCCGGCCGGCAACGAGGCCTCGAGCTCCGCCTCGAACGTCAGCACGCGCGAGGGATTGCCGACGGTCGAGTCGAGGTCCTGGCGGTTGTACCCGGCGCTCGTGCTCACGGGCGGGTTCAGGTAGTTCCGGTTGAACGCCGCCATGTAGCGGGAGCCGACACGGAGGTCGACGCGCGGCAACGAGAGCCGCAGGCCGCCGTACGTGCCGAGCCCGTTGCCGGAGATGATCGGGTTGAGTTCGATGCCGAACCACGTCCCGAACGGCTTGCCGTAGCCGATCGCCGCGCGCGGGCGGATGTACGTCCAGCCCACGTCGAGCGTGGTGGCGAGGAACGCGCGCGTGCGCCCCTCGTTCCAGGAGCGCTGCATCTTCAGGTCGATCAGCGCATCGGGCGGGTACGCGACGCCGGGCTTCGGATTCGCCGCCGACGAGCCCTCGAACGGGACGCCCGTCGCGTTCGGATCCGGCGGTGACGACGCGTGCGCGGGATCCTCCGGGTGCTCGTCCGGCGGGAGCGGCGGGTCGGTCTGCGAGCCCGCGGAGTTGCCGCCCTGCGCCCGCGCGGCGGTGCTGCTCACGAGGAACGCCGTCGTCAGGAGCGCGGCGACCCACGGATTCAAGCGGTGGAGCGACATCAGAACGTCCCTCCCACGCCGACCCCGGCGCCGACCGGCATCACGTGCATGTCGATGCCCGTGGCCTTGTCCTTGGGCGCGAGGTTCACGCGCCGGTAGTGGAGGAGCGGGACGGCCACGCCGACGAGGCCACCGACCGCCGCGCCCACCGCGACGTCGGTGATGTAGTGCACGTCGCCCGCGGCGCGCAGGAGGCCGGTCGCGGCGGCGCCCGCGTACGCGGTCACGCACGCGATGTGATCACCCGCGCCGCGCAGGAGGTCGAGCTTCTCGTGGTGCACGCAGATCAGCCCGGCCGACATGAACGTGAAGGCGGTGTGCCCGCTGAAGAAGCTGCGGTAACGGACGTTGCCCTCGCAGTCGTTCGTCTTGTCGGGCGTGAGCCCGCCGCACGTCTGACCGTAGGGACGCTCGCGGCTCGCGAGCGTGTTGGTGGCGCCCTGGATGGCGGTGACGATCGCGAGCGCCTCGCCGTCGACGAGCGCCATCTGCGCCGCGGCGTCGGGGCTGCCGCGGTACCACCACGTGCTGATGAGCGCGTCCACGAAGAACGGCCAGGTGGCCTCGAGCGAGAGGATGACGTCACTCGCGTCGCGCGCGACGTAGCGACCCTCCGAGCTCGGGAGGCGCAATGCTTTGCGGGCGCTGTCGTCGATGCCGAACGTCGAGATGTAGTGCTTCCGTTGCGGAGGCACGATCGCGGCGCCGATCGTGATCGCCGCGCCCACGCCGGTGATGACCCAGTCGACGGCGCCGAAGCGCGGCCACTCGGGGTTCCACAGGATCGGCTTCACGGGCGTCTTGTCGAGCGGCGGATAGACGACGTCCCCCGGGAGCACGTCGATCGGGTTCTTCTTGAGGCTCGGCATCGGCGCGAACTGCGGCGCGGCTTCGGCCGAGGGCGGAGCGACGGCGGCTGGCGGCTCGCCGGTCTCCGGCGCCGAGCCCTGCGCGGGCAGCACCGGATGACCCGGCGGCGGATCGATCGGATCGGGGACCGGCGGCGCCGCGCTGGCGGAGCGCGCCACGACCGACGTCGTGAGCACGACGAGCGCGGTGAGAGCGTTTCGAAGGACTGCGCGCGTTCGCACGGCGGCGACTATACGCGAGCACCCACCGTCGACGGCGCGGCCGTGGAGCGCTCCGCGACACTTTTTTTGCGTGCGACGCGCGCCCGCACGCCGCTGGCGACGGCGTACATCGCGCGACAGGTCGCGGACAGCGCCGTCTTCCATCGGTGAAAGGCCGCTTTCCCGTGCCAGCGTGCGATCGACGGCAAACCGCGGAGGTCCTTCAGAACTGAAAGCCGCGGCGCGGATCTGCAAGGCGCGGCGCCCCGAAAAGAGTTTGAAGGTTTTGCGTGGTCGCGGTTCCGTCGCCGCTGTCGCAGGACTGCGCTCCGTTGACCTACGAGGTCCCTGATGAGATCCTTTTCGCCGAGTCCGTGATGTCCTCGTTTCCCCCGGAAGACTTGCTGCCGGTCCTCGTCGCGGATCTCGCGGACGACGAGGCGCACGAGATCCTCGAGGCCGCTGCGTTCACGGGCAGCCCCATCTACGTCCCGCTCGACGTCGCCCCCGTCAACGCGACCCAGCACGTCCTCGAGGTGCACCTCCCGACGATGGCCGAGCCCATCTTCTACTTCGCGCTGCCGCTCGGACCGCCGACCGAGGACGGCTTCCCGATGCGCATCTCGCCCATCGACGCGCAGCCGCCGCGCGGCGGCGCCAGCGACCATCCGCCCCCGGGCTCCGTCGTCCGCAGCCGGCGCGCGACCACGAGCATGACGCTCAGCGCCAGCCACGCCGCCGATCTCTCGCAGGTCGGCCCGCTTCCTACCGGACCGGACGAGCCGCTGCTGGGGCGCGCGCTCGCCGGCGGCAAGCTGATGATCGAGCAGCTCATCGGCCGCGGCGGCGTCGGCGCCGTCTACAAGGCGCGCCACCGCGAGCTGCGCATGCCCGTCGCGGTGAAGGTGCTCCACGAGTCGTTCCAGCACGACATCGACTTCTGCCGGCGCTTCTACGCCGAGGCGCTCGCCGCGAGCCGACTCGACCATCCGAACATCACGCGCGTCATCGACTTCGGGCAGGAGCCCGACGGCGTGCTCTACCTCGCGATGGAGTTCCTCGCCGGCATCGAGCTGCGCGCCGTGCTCGATGCCGGCGTCCTCCCCGCGCAGCGCATCGCCGAGCTGATGATGCAGACGTGCGCCGGGCTCGCGCACGCGCACGCGCGCGGCATCGTCCATCGCGACATCAAGCCCGAGAACCTGGTGATGGTGCCAGGCCAGGACGACGACGGGCAGCCGCTCGAGCTGGTGAAGGTCTGCGACTTCGGGATCGCCCAGCACCGTGCGCTGCCCACGAAGGAGGAGCCGGGGATCATCGCGGGGACGCCCGAGTACATGTCACCCGAGCAGTGCCGCGGCGACGAGCTCGACGCCCGGAGCGACATCTACGCGTGCGGTATCGTCCTCTACGAGCTCGCCACGGGGCAGGTGCCGTTCACCGCCGAGCGGCCACAGTCGATCCTCAACAAGCAGCAGTTCACGGCGCCGGTGCCGCCGTCGACGCTGCGGCCCGACATCGACCCGCTGCTGGAGCGCATCATCCTCAAGGCGCTCGAGAAGGAGGCCGAGGATCGGCCGCAGAGCATGCGTGAGCTGCGGGCCGAGCTCCGCGAGTTGCTCGGCCCCGTGCTCGTCGATGCCTCGCCGCCGCCCGCTTCGGTGCGCAGCGTCCCCGCAGCCGCGCCGCGCATCGTCACGTCGCCCTCGGGCGCCGCGCCGCCACCGTCCGTCACGCCAGCGCGCGCCGCCAGCGCTCCGGTGAGCCCGCCCCCGCTGCCAGCGCGGGCCCGCCCGGTCGCCGAGCCCGATGCGCCGGCCTGGCTCGAGCGCGGACCGGTCTACGCGCCAAGCGCCTACGGCCCGACGAACGCCGCCGAGCCGGCGTCACCTCCGGCGGCGCTCGCGATG
>JAYTHX010000541.1:0-7587 GCA_043732195.1 Polyangiaceae bacterium | reverse complement strand
CGGCGGCGCGGCGCAGTAGGTCTCCGAGGTGTACGAACAGCCGTACGGCGACACCCAGAGATGAGGGAGCTTTCGAAGCCAGCCTTCCTTGCCCGGAGGCCGGACCGCGGTGGGCGCGGGCTCGCCGGCATCACGATGGGTGGGCGGGCACTCGATCTCGGTCGGCGGCGGCGGGTTGCAGCTCACGCCCTTGGGGCACGGATCGCTTGGCGGCATCATCGAGCAGCGATCGCCGTTGCGCCACACGCTCGCCGTGCCGCGCTCGCGGCTCGCCGGCTGGTTGTCGACGGTCTGCTTATGGCATCCCTCGAGGCCGGCGAGCGCCGGCAGCGCCGACACCGTGACGACGAACGAAGCGGTCAGCTGAGCTCTGCGGGCGGTCTTCACCCTTCGAAACATACCGCACCACGCGGAATCTGACATTCGTCACCGGGGCTCGATCAAACCCGCGAGGTCGCGCCATCTACCGGGGTGAGACTCGAAAAGGCAATCGCGCTCGGCCTCGGAGCGCTCGCGGCCGTCGTCGCGGTCGCGGTCGCGTGCGGAGGAGCAGGCAACGACCCGGTCGCTCCGGTGATCCCCGCGTCGACCGACGACGCCGGCATCCCGGTCGATGCGACGCCCGGCGCCGCGGACCTGCCCGACGCCGCGCCGCAGTTTGCTCCGGCCGCTCATCGTCCCGGGCCGCAGCTCGTGCTGCCGACCGGCGACGGCGGCGCGGGTCACCCGCTCCGTCCCCGCCCACGATGATCTCGCACGCGAGCGATTGTGCCGCTACCTCGCGCGTCCGGCCTTCTCGCTCGCGCGCTTGGGCGTGCGTCGCGACGGCCTCGTGGTCTACCGCGTGAAGAACGCCGGGTGCGGGCGCGTCAAGCCGCGCGTGATGTCGCCGGTAGAGTGTCTCGCGCGTCTGGCGGCGATGGTTCCGTCGCCTCGCTACCCCCTTCTTCGGCTGCACGGGGTGCTTGCGGCGCGCCCCCCATGGCGAGCGCGCGTGGTGCCGCGGCAGCCCGAATCGCAGGCAGGATGCAGCTCGTCGTCGTCCAAGAAAGAGAAGAGCACGAGCTCGGTGGCAGCGGCGAAAGCCGAGCCAGGGCCGCCGTCGTCTCGCGCATCGAGCGGCCGGGGCTGGGGCCGTCCGCGCAGCGTGAGACGGGCGAGGCGGCGCTCGTCGCGACCGCTTCGGCTGTGCCGACGTCGACGCTCCTCGTGACGGGGGCGGCGTTGCAGGTGGCCCCGAACATCTTCTCCATCGCGCACTGGGACCGACTCCTTGGCGGCGCGCTCTACGCTTCGCTTTCCCGCGTGGATTGGGCCACCCTCTTGCGCCGCACCTTCGACGTGGACGTCACGCGCTGCACCGGGTGCGCAGGACGCATGACGGTGCGCGCGGTCGTGACGGACCCCGCGTCCATCGACCGCCTCCTCGCCGCGCTGCGTCGCGCGCGCGACCCATCGCCATCGCCGCCTGACCTCGCCACCGTCCTGAGCGCGACACGTCGCGCCGTGGCCGCCCCCTGTCCGGCGCTCGACAACCACCCGCCCGACGTCCAGCGACAGCGAACTCTCTGTCACCTCATGCTCCGACCGCCGACCCCGCGCCGCCGTCTTGCGAGCCATCCCCCACTACGTTGGCCTACTCTCCGTTCGCGCTCGAGCCGGGCGAGATCTCGAACGTGGCGGAGACACCGTACGGCAATCATATCATTCGCCGCACCCGATGAGCGGGCTCGCCGGCAGCGGCAGTGGTCAGCGGACCCAGGCGGACTGGTATTCCGTGGTTGCGTTGGGGTTCAGCGGCTCGACGATGATGGGGGTCACGATCCGGAGACAGGTGTCCCCGATGGCGCCGCTGACCGGGACCGAGTAGCCGCCGACCCCACCGCTGGTGCCGCTGAGCTCTCCGTTGACGGCGCCGTGCGCGTCGCTCCGCGCGAAGCCCTCGCTCGGCCTGAAGTCGCTGACGACGCGCGCCTTACTGTCGAGCGTGCTGAAGTCGGAGCCGTAGCCCTTGATGTACGTGTTGCCGATGCCGAGCGAGAAGGTCATGCTCGCGTCCGAGTAGGCCTGACTGGACAGCGACCCCTCGGTCGCCGGCGACTCGCTCCACGCCGAGCAGCTACGGAACGCGCCGGTGCCCTGGCAGCTGCGCGAGCGGCGGTAGACGGAAACGGAGACGAGGCGGTAGCCCCAGCCGCCGAAGAGCTGCGTCGGCGTCGCGGAGGGACAGGCGTGGGCATCGAAGTGCGGACTCTCGCCGGAAGCCGCAGGCGGCGCCGGCGACGGCGGGGGCGACGGCGCGGCCGAGCACGCAGTGTTGGACGTGATCTCTGCGGCCGACGCGATGACCAGACGATTGGCGCCACCGCCGAGGCCCTTGCAGATGACGTCGAAGTTCCCGTCCGGGCGCTGGGTCATGGAGACGACGTCCGAGACGAGATCGTTCGACGCGGTCTCGTCCGCGGCGTTCGTCTGCTGGGACGCGCAGCCGATCACGGGGAAGAGGATCGAAGCGACGGCGGCGGCGGAGACGGTCTTGAGCGTCGTTTTCATGGGTTTCCTGCGCGTGTGTAGGGGGTCAAGGGCCACAATCTTACGCCGTAAGACTGGCGCCCACCTTTAGCGACAGCGATCCGGCGTCGTGCAACCCGAAATCGACCGTCCGCGTCGATGCGCGGCTCGCGACTTCGCTCTGGTATCGATCGGTACGAGAACGAGCCGTCAAACAGTCGGCTTTTTTTCGTGGATCCGGCGATGGGGTGTAATTCGCCCCCCACGGCCTGCCCACCTTTCGGCGATCTTCCCCAGTCTCCGGTTTGGGCGGCGTTGGAGTGCCCATACCCCAAGCGCACGTGGAAGGATCCGAACGCCAATCAGTGGGTGAACAAGCCCGCGTACGACGGCACGGGATTCCACCGCATCATCAAAGGGTTCATGATCCAGGGGGGCGGAGCATGGGGTGGCCGAGATTCCTTGGTCGCTGGACGGGGGCGGGGGCGGACGGTTGTCGAGCGCCGGACAGGGTGCGGCCACGGCGCGACGTGTCGCGCGTAGTACGGTGGCGAGGTCAGGCGGCGACGGGTGGGTCGCGCGCGCGACGCAGCGCACCCGGTGCAGCGCGTGACGTCCACGTCGAAGGTGCGGCGCAAGAGGGTGGCCCAATTCACGCGGGAAAGCGGAGCGCGGAGCGCGCCGCCAAGGAGTCGGTCCCAGTGCGCGATGGAGAGGATGTTCGGGGCCACCTGCAACGCCGCACCCGTCACGAGGAGGCATCTCCGTCGCGACGCCGCGACCCCGGTAGGAAGGGACGGTGTCGTAGCCGATGGTCGCGGCCCCGTTTCGCCCGGAGGACCGATTACATCGGTTACACGCCCGCGATGCGCATCAAGTCCAACGTGAGCGGAGACAGCGCCACGCTCTACTTCGAGTGCCTGTGGATGGCTGTCGACAAGAACGCGATCGGCAGCCACGCATTCACGGACATGACTCTTGCAAGAGCGCGCGGCAACACGTGGCTCGTCAAGACGGTCAGCGTCGGCAAGGTCGCGACGCTCTGACCGGCATGGATCGACCTTCAGGAGCGCGAGCCGCCGCTACGATCGTCAGCCAACCTTGCGCTCGACCTCTCTCATGCGCTGCTCGAGCGAGGCGATGTGCTGGGCGGCCCGCGTCTCCCGGATGAGCGCTGCGGGGTCCTTCGTCGTCGCATGCACGTCGGGGCTCGCGGTCGCCAGCGGATGTCGGACTCCAGATGCTGTCGAGACCTTCAGGGGGCCGCGTTCCTTACGATCGTCTCGGACCGAGACCTCTGACCGTCGACCCAGAGGTGAGGGCGGGCGCGGATGGCGACGTCTCTGTCGTTGGGCAGGTTCTTGCAACTCCGGCCTGTCCATTCAATCGGTGCGGCAATTCGTACACCGACGAACGCAGGTGACCCTTTTGCGTACGATCCCCGCACCGGACATCATCGCGACGCTTGCCGCCTCTACCCAATTCCGAACGTGGACCACCATCCTGGTGCGAACACTGTTCGTGGACGACCTGCGTGAGCCCGGACCATGGTTCCTTCTCTGCCCGACAGATGAGGCGTTCGACCAACTCCCGAAGGGGGTCTTGAACCGCATCTTTGCTCCTTCGAGGGTCGAGCAATTGATCGATCTCGCGGAGAGACACATCACGCGCTCGGCATGGCCGTCGATGCCGCAGCGAAGAGTCCACGACAAAGCACGCCACGTGAACGGTGCGAACGTCGTTGCTCAACGTCGGTGCAGCAACGGGATGCTGACCATCATCGATCGCGTCCTGGTGACGCCCACAAGCGTTCCGACGGCAGGACCGCGTGTCGTGTATCTGGCCCGATCGTCAGCTTCGGCCCTCGACCCCGCAGCGCCGCCCCATCGTGCCGTGCCTGGGACGGTCGGTCGCCTTGGTGGTGACGCTCGAGCGTGCTGAGAACACGACGGCCGCCCCGCTGAGGCGAATCGGCAGTGTGACAAAGTCCCAGTGTGGCAGTCGCGTTGGCAGGCGACCACGACGCCGAGCGTGGAAGCGTGAAGCTGCGTGACCCATCAGGGGCGCCGGGATGATTCCCGCGGTCGCGCCGTGCAGACTCGGGCGCGACGCGGAGGTTGCCAGTGGCGAGCGCGGGGGCGTGGTTCGACGCGCTCGCTGGCGCCGAACGGCACCGCGGGCTCGACCACCCGGTGGTTCGACGGCTCAGGCTGGTGCATACTCGCGAAACGCCTCGAAGCGGGCAGGCCCGACGACTTCACCGAGCTCGAAGATGCCGCCGCCGACCACGCACTGCTCGACGCCGGCCGTGCTGCCGCGCCGGAGACGCGGCAGCAGGCAGCGGTGGTGTTGCTCGACCTGGAGAGGGCCGCCGTGCCCCGAGCCGGACGCGAATCGGCGCGCCGGGGTCGACGGCTGATAGCTTGTCGCTATCAGCTCTATAGTTTCAATCGATTGGAGCTTTCAGTGCGCGGGCTCTAGTGTCTGTCCTACCGAAGGAGAACGAGGATGAGCGCCAAGAGAAGACTGAACGTGGGGAGCATCGTTATCATGGCCCTGGCCGCGAGCGCATTCGCGGGCTGCGCGGGTGCGGCGGGGCCGGGACCAGCCGGTCCGCGGGGCAACGACGCAAAGAGAGGCGCGGTCGTCACGTCCCCCGCGCCGAAGCCGGAGCCCGGCGCCGCCGCGCGCGCGCAGGCGCCGAACAACCAGTTCTGGTGGCCCGAGCGGCTCGATCTCGCGCCGCTCCGCCAGCACGCGGCCGAGTCCGACCCGATGGGAAAGGACTTCAAGTACGCCGAGGCGTTCAAGAAGCTCGACCTCAAGGCCGTGAAGAAGGACATCGAGCAGGTCCTCGCCACGTCGCAGGCGTGGTGGCCGGCCGACTACGGCAACTACGGCCCCTTCTTCATTCGCATGGCATGGCACAGCGCCGGCACCTACCGTATCGGCGATGGCCGAGGCGGGGCGGGAGGCGGGCAGCAGCGCTTCGAGCCGCTCAACAGCTGGCCCGACAACGCGAACCTCGACAAGGCGCGGCGCCTGCTCTGGCCGATCAAGCAGAAGTACGGCAAGAGCATCTCGTGGGCGGACCTCATGGTGCTCACCGGTAACGTCTCGCTCGAGTCGATGGGCTTCAAGACCTACGGCTTCGCCGGCGGCCGCCGCGACCAGTGGGAGGCCGACCTCGTGTTCTGGGGACCCGAGCACAAGTTCATGGGCAACGAGCGCCACACCGCCGACGGCAAGCTGATGAAGCCGCTCGGCGCCGTCCAGATGGGGCTCATCTACGTCAACCCCGAGGGCCCCGACGCCAAGCCCGATCCCGCCGCCTCGGCGAAGGACATCCGCGAAGCGTTCGGCCAGATGGCGATGAACGACGAGGAGACCGTGGCGCTGATCGCCGGCGGCCACAGCTTCGGCAAGGCGCATGGCGCCGCCGATCCCTCGAAGTGCGTCGGCGCCGCGCCCGCCGCGGCGGGCATCGAACAGCAGGGCATGGGCTGGCAGAACAAGTGCGGGACCGGCGTCGGCAAGGACGCCGTCACGAGCGGCCTCGAAGGCGCGTGGACGTCGACCCCGACCCGCTTCTCGATCGACTACCTCACGAATCTCTACCAGTACGACTGGGTCCAGACGAAGAGCCCCGCGGGCGCCACGCAGTGGATTCCGAAGGACGGCAAGGGCGCAGGCACCGTCCCCGACGCGCACGACAAGACCAAGTCGCACGCGCCGATCATGTTCACGACGGACATCGCGCTCAAGGTCGACCCCAGCTACGCAAAGGTCACGAAGCGCTTCCTCGACAACCCCAAGGAGTTCGAGCTCGCCTTCGCCAAGGCGTGGTTCAAGCTCACGCATCGCGACATGGGACCTCGGCCCCGCTATCTCGGCAGCGAGGTCCCGCAGGAGTCGCTCTCGTGGCAGGACCCGATCCCGGCGGTGAACCACAAGCTCGTGGGCGCCGAGGAGATCAAGGGGCTGAAGAAGAAGGTCCTCGCCTCCGGCCTCACGTCCGGTGAGCTAATCCGCACGGCGTGGGCGTCGGCCGCGTCCTTCCGCGGGACCGACAAGCGCGGCGGTGCCAACGGCGGCCGCATCCGCCTTGCCCCGGAGAAGGACTGGGCGGTGAACAACCCGGAGGAGTCCGCAAAGGTCGTCGCGAAGCTCGAGACGATCCAGAAGGACTTCGAGAAGTCGCGGCCCGATGGCTTGAAGATCTCGCTGGCCGACCTCGTGGTACTCGGCGGCGCGGCGGCCGTGGAGCAAGCGGCGAAGGCCGGCGGCTTCGAGGTGACGGTGCCGTTCGTGGCGGGACGTATGGACGCCTCGCAGGAGCAGACGGACGTCGCGTCCTTCGCGGTGCTCGAGCCCACCGCGGACGGGTTTCGCAACTACTACGCGAGTGGCAACCGGCTGCCGCCGCTCGAGATGCTCGTCGAGCGTGCTCACATGTTGACGCTCACGGTCCCCGAGATGACCGCGCTCGTCGGCGGCCTGCGCGTGCTCGATACGAACGCGGATCATTCGAAGAACGGCGTGTTCACGAGCAAGCCGGGGACGCTGTCGAACGACTACTTCGTCAACCTGCTCGACATGTCGACCAAGTGGCAGAAGGCGCCGACCGAAGGGCTCTACGAGGGCGTCGACCGCGCGAGCGGCAAGGCGAAGTGGACGGCAACGCCCGTCGACCTGGTCTTCGGCTCGCACTCCGAGCTCCGCGCGATCGCAGAGGTCTACGCCGCCGAGGACGGCAAGCAGAAGCTCGCACAGGACTTCGTCAAGGCGTGGAACAAGGTGATGATGCTCGATCGCTTCGACGTCGCCGCGCAGTGAAGAGGGAGAGCGCTCAGGCAGCGCGCGTCCACGTGACCACCAGGTCCGTGTACTCGTAGTAGAAGGTCACGCCCGTCTCCGTCACGTCGTACGTCGCGCTGCGCACGGCGGCGGCCCCCTCGGCGCAGACGGTGCGGACCTTGAAGTCGGTGGCGCTGCGCTGCGAGACGAAAGAAAGGTGGTAGTCGACGGGCCCCGGCACGGCGCCCAGGTCGCGCTGCACGCCGGTGATGGTGTTGC
>JAYTHX010000540.1:0-7588 GCA_043732195.1 Polyangiaceae bacterium | reverse complement strand
CTCACGTCGCTGAAGGCGGTCCAGCACGCTGGCGCCCAGCACGGCGGCATCCTCGCTTTGCAAGGCGACCTCCCCTGCAAGGGCGACCAGACGCTCCGCCGCTGGTCGCCGGACACCGTGCTCACCTCGGCGCGCATCGACGCCGCGCTCGCCGCAGCCGGCGCGAGCAGCACCACCGACCTCACGGTGATGGGCTATTCGCAGGGCGCCGAGCGCGCGGAGTGGCTCGCACGCCGCTTCCATGCAAAGTACACGCGCTTCGTCCTCAGGGCCGGCCCCGTGGTGCCCTCCCCTTCCCGCTTCGGGGGGGCGCGCGCGGTGGTGGCGCTGGCCGGGCACGGCGACGTCCGCGAGAACATGGCGGACGGCGCGCGGCGGCTGCGGCGCGCCGCGATCCCCGCGCTCTACCTCGAGGTCCCGGGCACGCAGCGCGGCGAGCTCTCGTCCGCGGTCGACCCGTTCGTTGGCCGGGCGCTCGACTGGCTCGACGCGAACGCGAGCGCGGCGAAGAGCAGCGCCAGCGACGCCCCGCCCAAGCGCCGCGCGCACAGAGCGCTTCCGCTTCGCGCCGGCCGAGGGGCCGGCCTCGACCCTGCCTGCGCTCCGCCCGGGCCAGCGGCCGTTCGACGAAGCGACGGAGTACTTCTTCTCGAACGTCGAGACCGAGACCGAGCTCGTGCCCGATGCCGCCGATCTCGGCGTAGGCTGGGCTCCATGAAGCCCGTGCGCTGGGGGATCATCGGCTGTGGGTCGATCGCCAGCTCCGCGATCGCGCCGGCCATCGCGTGGTCGGCGGAGGGAGAGCTCCTCGCGATCGCGTCGCGCACGGCAAAGCGCGCCGCCAGCAAGGCCCTGGAGCTCGGCGCGCCGCGCGCGTACGGCAGCTACGAGGAGCTGCTCGCCGATCCCGACGTCGAGGCCGTGTATCTCGGCCTGCCCAACGGCCTGCACGCGCACTGGGCCGCAAAGACCGCCGCCGCCGGCAAGCACGCGCTGTGCGACAAGAGCCTCACCCTCGACGTCGCCGGCGCCCGCGCGCTGCGCGAGGCGTTCCGCGCGCACGACCTCGTGCTGGTCGAAGGGTTCATGGTGCGGCATCACCCGCAGTGGACGCTCGCCCACTCGCTCGTCGCGAACGACGCGATCGGCCCCGTACGCCACGTGCGCGCGTGGTTCCGGGCGACGCTCGACCGCGACGACGATCACCGCTGGTCGAAGACCCTGGGCGGTGGCGCGCTCTTCGACGTGACCTGCTACGCGATCGACGCCGCGCGCTTCGTGATCGGCGAGGAGCCGGTCCGCGTGCTGGGCACGGCGCGCTGGGCGAAGACCGGCGTCGACGAGGCGACCGACGCGCTGCTCGAGTTCCCGGGCGGCGCGGTGGCGAGCGTGCACGGGAGCCTGCGTGCGCCGTTCGAGCAGGGCGTGGTGATCGTGGGCGAGCGCGGGCGCATCGTGCTCGACAAGCCGTTCGTGCCGCGCTGGGAGCGGACCGAGGTCGCCATCCATGTCCGCCGCGAAGGCCCCGAGATCCAGCTCGTGGGCGGCGCCAATCACACGCTGCACATGATCGAGCACGTCTCGCGCTGCATCCGCGATCGTGCGCTGCCGCTCTTCCCTGCCGAGGGCGGCTTCGGGAACGTCGCCGCGTGCGCGGCGGTCCTCGAGTCCTGCCACCGGGGCGCCGCGGTCGACGTCAGCCGGTCGTGAGCTGCTTCGGCCCGCGGCCGCCGCACGACGAGAACGAGGCGAGCTTCTCGAGCAGATCCATCGGGGAGATCCCCTTGCGCCCGGAGAGCGTGCCTTCACGCACCGCAGCGCCCACACGGCGCATCCAGGCGAGCTCCTCCTCGTCCATCGGTCCTCGGTCGAGCGCGACCAGCGCCTCGTCGAGCTGCTCGGCGTCCTTCGGTCCCGCGAGCCACACGTCGACGCTCGGGTTGCTACGGGAGAAGCAATAGCATTCGGAGGCCCGTGGCGTGGCCGCGCCCTCGGGGACGTGCTTCGAGTCGAGGAGCGTGCTCCAGCGCGTCGCGGTGAAGGCGACGGTGCCGGGACGACGCATCGCGCGGTGCGCAAACACCTCGCGCTCGGCGCCGGGATGGGCCGCGTTGTAGCGGAGCATCAGCGCGTCGATCGCGGGGTCGGCGATGAAGCCTTGGAACGCGGGCCGGTTGTGACGCGAGACCATGACCGTGCGGATCTTCCCCTTCTCACGCAGCTCCAGCGCGGCGTCGAGGATGCGCTTGGGCGGCGGGCCGTTCCACCAGGCGAGGCACAGGATGTCGACGTAGTCAGTCTTCAGGAAGCGCAGCGAGCGGTCGATCGACCACTGCATGAGCGACGCGAAGCGTCGTGTACGACTGCGCGGGCAGGCCGAAGCTCGATCCCAACCCGAGGGCCGAGGTGGTGAGGCCGGTCTCGCCGAAGGGCCGCGGAGTGAAGCCTGACTGCATGAACGCGTCGGATGCAGGGGCTGAGGCGCGCGTTCCGAGCCCTGTAAAATCGCCATTTCGCAGAGGTTTGCGGAGGTTTTCCAACGCGGAAACGGAGCGTCGCCTCGACATTTCAGGGGCTTGCGAGCACAAGGCCCGACACATGAGCCGACGCACCGCACTCTTTTTCGCATCCGTGGGCGTCGCCGCGGCCGCGGGTTGCTACACGGGACCGTCTTCGGATCTCGCCCCCGCCGTCCACGGCCCGACGCCGTCGATCGACGGCGCGGAACCCCTCGGCAACCAGGAGGGCGCGCCCGAGGGGGGCCTCGCCGCCGCGACGGGCATCCCGTGCGATGTGGCGAAGGTCCTCGCCACCTCGTGCACCGACTGCCACGGCGCGAAGCCGAGCGGCGGCGCGCCGAACCCGCTCGTCACCTACGAGGACCTGAAGGCGCCGTCGAGGAGCGACCCCGCCGAGACGGTGGCGGCGGCCTCGGTCGCGCGCATGAAGGCGACGAAGCGGCCGATGCCCCCCGACGGCCCGCTCGCGCCAGGCGACGTCGCGATCCTCGAGCGCTGGGTGACCGACGGCATGCCGCGCGGCGGCTGCGGATCCTCGCCGGCGACGCCCGACGGCGGACCGGGCAACGCCGGGCATCCGGCGCCCAAGGATGCCGCGGCCGACGCGGCGAGCGTGTGCACGAGCGGCGTGACGTTTCCTGCGAACGGCGACAAGGACGCACTGATGCACCCGGGCAAGAAGTGCCTCGGTTGCCACGCCGCGGCGGGCGCAAAGACGTTCGCGATGGCGGGCACGGTCTACCCGACGCTGCACGAGCCGAACGACTGCAACGGGATCTCGAAGCCGAACCTCAGCGTGCTGGTGATCGACGCGCTGGGCATGAGCCACTCCATCCCGGTGAACGCGGCGGGCAACTTCACGCGCGTGACGTCGATCACGATGCCCTACCGGGCGATGATCGTCGACGGCAACAAGGTCCGCGAGATGAAGACGCCGCAGACGGACGGCGACTGCAACGGGTGTCATACGGAGCAGGGCGCGGGCTCACCGGGTCGGGTGATGGCTCCGTGACGCGATAAAGAGGAGAATCGAAGCGGGAACGGGAATCGGAACGGGAACCACCGGAAGTCACCGCGACCGGCCGCGCTCCGTCCGGCAGGCCGGCAACACGTGACTCCTCGTCGTCCCGGTGCTTGCCGTCGTCTTCCTCGGCGGCTAGGTCCGAGCGGGGGCCGCGGGCTCGAGGTCGTCGGGGAGCTTCGAGCGGCGCACCCGCAGCGTCGCCAGCGCGAACACCGCGACGCCCACCACGCCGAGGCCTGCCTCCGTCAGCAGCATCTTCCGCATGCCGTAGCGCTGCGCCACCACGCCGAGCAGGAGGCCGAGCCACCAGATCGGGAAGTTCGAGGCGGATGCGTAGATATTGTACTTCGTGGCGCCCGAGCCCTTGCCCATCGCCTCGAGCACGAACGCGGTGAACGCCGCGTAGGCGAGCCCGACACCGAACGAGTAGGCCAGCGCCCACACGACGTACATCGTGACCGTCGCCGGGGAGATGGCCATGCCCGTCGCGATCGCCGCGAGCACGAGGCCGATGATCGGATACGCGAGCCACGGCCGGACGCGATTGCACAGCCAGCCGCCCGCGAAGCATCCGGCCGCGGTCACGGCGCCGGCGAAGAGGCCTTGGAGCAACTGGACCTCGCGCTGCCCCGCGCCCCAGTACGCTGCGACCTCGGCCTGCGTGAGCACCGCCTGCGCCGCGCCGGTTCCGATCGGGAGGATGCAGAGGATCCCGGCGAGGAGGCCGCCCTTGGTCTTCAGCATCAGCTTCAGGTCGCGAACGACGCCCTTCACCGCGGCGAGCGGCTTCTCGTGCGCGTGCGTCGACTCGACTCTGGGCGTCCACACGAGCGCGAAGCAGCACAGCATGAAGAGCAGCCCCATGATCGCGCCCGCCATCCACGGCGCCGGGAGCTTCACGATGAGGAAGAGACCGAGCGCGCCGCCGAGGCCGTTGCCGCCGAGGTTGCCGGTCTGGAACCAGGCGCTCACGCGGCCCACCTGATCGGGCGGCGTGGTCTCGGCGAGGATGGCCTCGACCGCCATGCCCACCGCCGAGTTGATGAGGCTCGCGACCGCGATGATGAGGAGCAGGAGCCAGAGCGTGCTCGGCCCGAGCGGCACGACCGACATCGCGAGCACGCCCAGCGCCGAGGCCGCGGTCGCGTAGACGTACCACCGGCGCGGCGACAACGTGACGTCGACGATGGGCGCCCACAGCCACTTGAACCACTGCGAGAGCAGGTTCGCGCCGTTCAGCAGCGCGCCCTCCGAGATGGAGAGGCCGTGCTTCGTGGCGAGGAACGTCAGCGCGACCGTGACGAAGCCGCTGAGCGCTCCGAACGGCAAATAGAGGACAGTCCAGACGACGGGGTGCGGCGCCTTGCGCGCCGGGGACGCTCCTGCGGTCGCGCTTTGTCCGGACACGTGCGGCACAGTAGCGGGGCCTGCCCCCTTCGCGCTAGCGTCGACGGCTCGTGCTCGAGCGGAAGGTGATGCTCCTCGTTCTTCCACTGGCGGTCGTGGCGCTCTCCGGCGTCCCGGGCTGCAAGTGGAAGAAGAAGAAGGCCCAGGGCGCGGATGCCTCGGCCCGACCTGCGCTGACCGCCGTGCCGATGGACACGCCCGCCGCGGCTCCTCCTGCGCCGCCTCCCGTGGCCCCCGCCGACCCGCTGAGCCCCGCCGATCACGCGCTGATCGACCAGTCCGCGACCGGCGTGAAGAACCTCGATGCGCTCGTGAAGAAGGGGCTGACCAACGACCCCGCGACGCCCGGCGAAGGCGACCTCACCGCCCGCTGCACGACGCTCGAGGAGGCCAGCCCGAAGCTCGCCGCCCTCCCCGATGCCGACGGCTCGCTCAAGAAGCTCACCGCCGAGATCCGCCGGCTGTGCTCCTTCGAGGCGCCCATCATCGACGCGAACCACGCGCTGAAGCAGCTGAACGTGGCGACCTCGCAGGCCTCGCAGCGCCTCGTATGCGGCCTCGCCCGCAAGGATTTCGACAAGGCCCGCAAGGAGCGCCCGAACGACCGCAGGGTGTTCGAGCTCGGCCAACGGCTCGCGACGGGCTGCAAGTAACCGCGCGGCGGAGCGCGGACTATACTGCCCGGCGTGAGCAGCCCCATAATCGAGACCCTCCCGCTCGGCTTTCCATGGGTGACCGCGGACCCGTTCCTCTTCTGCGTCCACCACGACGACACCTACCCTGCCGGCGACGAGCGCATGGCGCCCGACGCGAAGGAGCTCGTGGGCCGGCAGATCGGCCAGGACTTCGCCGGCAAGGACGGCTGGCGGATGTACCACGGCGAGATCGTCCCGGGCTTTCCCGGTCATCCGCATCGCGGCTTCGAGACCGTGACCATCGTGCGCCGCGGCCTCATCGATCACTCCGACTCGCTGGGGGCCGCCGCGCGCTTCGGCTCGGGCGACACGCAGTGGCTGACCGCGGGCGCGGGGATCGTGCACTCGGAGATGTTCCCGCTGCTCGAGCGCGAGAAGCCGAACCACCTCGAGCTGTTCCAGATCTGGCTGAACCTCCCCTCCGCCGACAAGATGGTCGACCCCTGCTTCGCGATGCTGTGGAGCAAGGACGTGCCGGTGGTGAAGGCCATCGATGCGCAACAGCGCATCACCGAGGTGATGGTGGTGGCCGGCGAGCTCGACGGAGAGCGCGCGCCGCCGCCGCCGCCGAATTCGTGGGCCGCGCGGCCCGATACCGACGTCGCCATCTGGTCGATCGCCATGCAGCCCGGCGCGACGTGGACGCTCCCGCCCGCGAAGAACCCGGAGGCGGTGCGCGTCCTCTACTTCTTCGGCGGCCCCGCGCTCACGGTGGGCGGCGAGCTCCTGGAGGAGCATGTCGGCCTCGTGGTGAAGAACGACGAGCCGGTCGTCCTCGAGGCCGGCGACGGCGAGGTCGCGATCCTGATGCTCCAGGGGCGTCCCATCGGCGAGCCGGTGGTTCAGCGCGGCCCGTTCGTGATGAACAAGCGCGAGGAGATCCAGCGCGCGATGCAGGACTACCAGCGCACGCGCTTCGGCGGCTGGCCGTGGCCGAGCAGCGATCCCGTCCACGCGCGTGATTCCGGCCGCTTCGCGAAGCACGCCGACGGTCGCGTCGAGAAGATCGACGAGTAGCTGCCGCGCATGAGCACGCTCGCCGCGCTACGAGCCCGGTACGTCGACGGCGATCGCGCCCTGCCCGCGGCGATCGAGGCCGAGCTGCGCGCCGATCCGCGCGCGGGCGCCAAGGCGATCGTCGCCGCCATCGACAAGCGCCGACGCGCGCGGCGCTCCGAGGGGCAGCGCCTCCGCATGATGCTGCGCTTCGAGCAGACGCTCTGGGAGGGAGGCACCGTACACGTGGCCGGTGTGGACGAGGCCGGGATGAGCCCGCTCGCCGGCCCGGTCTACGCCGCAGCGGTGGTCTTCGCGCCGGGCAGCCGCCTCGCCGAGGTCGACGACTCGAAGCGCCTCGACGCCCGGGCACGCGAGCGCCTCGCCATCGAGATCAAGTCGCTCGCCGTGGCATGGGCGGTGGGCACGGCGTCGGTCGAGGAGATCGACACCATCAACATCTACTGGGCCGGTCTGCTGGCGATGCAGCGGGCCGTCGAGGGCCTCGCGCCCCGGCCGCAGCACCTCCTCATCGACGCACGGCGCCTCCGGGATCTGCCCATTCCTCAGGAGCGCATCGTGAAGGGCGACCAGCGCAGCCTCTCCATCGCCGCCGCCTCGATCCTCGCGAAGACCTCGCGGGACGCGCACATGCGCGAGCTCGATCGCGCCTATCCCGGCTACGGTTTTGCGCAGCACAAGGGCTACCCGGTCAAGGCGCACACCGATGCCCTGGAGCGACTGGGTGCATGCAAGATACACCGGACCACCTTCGGTCCGGTCCGCATCGCGCTCGGCCTGCCGCCCCTCCATGCGCCGCAGGATTCCGGTACCATCGCCTGAGCGCGGCCGAGCACGCCCCGTTCGCCGCGGGGCGAATCGAGATCACGGGCTTCGTGCGCGCGCGGGATGCTCGCCGCCGAGCCCGACTCCGATCGATGACCCGC
>JAYTHX010000539.1:0-7591 GCA_043732195.1 Polyangiaceae bacterium | reverse complement strand
CGATGCGCTCGGCGATCTCGAATTTCTTCGCCTCCTCTCCCATGAACGCGAAGTTCTCGGGCAGCGTGACGAGCTCCGCGCCGCAGCGACCGGCCTCGAGCACCAGCTCGCGCATGCGCGCGAGGTTCGCGTTCACGTCGTCTTGACTGGAGAGCTGGATGACGGCGACTTGCACGAGGGCCATACTAGCGCACCTCGCGATGTGGCCCGTCGACCTCCCGCCCGCTCCGGCCGTGCCCATCGTCGTCGCGCGGGATTTCGCGCCCAACATCCCGGCCGGGACGTGGCCCGCGACCGCGCTCCCCGTGCCGTTCGTGCTCGCGCTCCCGCGCAGCCGTGACGTGGGCGCCGAGGCCGCAGCGGAGGTCGAGGTCGCGCTGCGGACCTGGCCGCGCGTCGCGTGCACGTCGTGGCGCGCCCGCTTCGACGGCGAGCGCGCCGCCGTCGCCGCCGACGACGGCGTGAACGTCATCCTGTTCCACGACGACGCGTGGCCCGCCGAGCTCGTCGCGGGGGCGATCGCCCAGACCGTCATCCACACCGACGTGGACGGTCGCTATCGCGACGCCGACATCCACCTCAACGGGAGGGACTTCCGCTTCTCCCTGGACGGCCGCGCGGGCACGCAGGATCTCCGGAGCATCCTCGTCCACGAGCTGGGGCACGCCCTCGGGCTCGGGCACGCCGAGGATCCCCGGGCCACCATGTTCGCGACCGGCTCCGGGCTGCGCTGGCGCTCGCTCGAGCCGGACGACGTGAACGGTGTCTGCACGCTCTATCCCGGCACGGGCGACGCGGGCTGCGACGCGCTCCCCTGCCCTGCGCCGTTCCTCTGCGTCGCGGGCGCGTGCCAGCGTCCCGGCGACCTGCGCGACGTGTGCTCGCCGTGCGAGCGCGTCACGGATGCGTGCGAAGGCGCGGGCGACGGCGCGCGCTGCATCGACGTCGGCACCGGCACGACCGCGGGGCGCGTGTGCGGACGCGGCTGCACCTCCGACGCCGCGTGCAGCGGCGGCTTCCATTGCCGGCCTACCACCGAGGCGGGCGATCGCCAGTGCGTGTCCGACACCGCGTGCCGCAACGGCGCGAGTCCGTGCGCGGCGGACGCCGCGTGCCCCGGCGCGGTCTGCCGCGACGGCGCGTGCGTCGGCGCGGCGCCGGCCGTAGATGCCGGCGCGCCCGAGGCCGGCATGCCCGACGCGGGGCCGGACGCGAGCGCCGCCCCGCTCGACCCTGGCGGTGGCTGCAGCTGCGACGTCGCGGCGAGCGGCGCCCGGTGGAGCGGCGTGCTCGCGTGGGCGACCGCGTGCCTCCTCGCCATCTCCCTCCGCACGCGCCGCACGCGCCGCTCGCCCTGAGCTGTCCTACGCCGAAGCGCGTGTGAGGCCGCGCCGCTCCTTCGCCGCGAGGAACGCGCTTGCGATCGAGGCTCGCACGCGCGACACGCTCGGCCCGAGCGCGGACTCGAGCGGCGTGCCGTGCCGGCGGGCGGCGATGCGCACCTTCGCGGCGGCCGGATGCGACACGTTCGTGGCTACGAGCACGATCGCGTCGGCCGCGGCGGCGCGCGCCTCGAGCGACGGACAGTCGACGTAGATGGCGTCGATCTCCGCACCGGCCGGCGCGTCGCGATAGAACGGATCGAGGCGCGTGAACCCACCCACTACCAGGATGCGCACCGCGCTCATGAAGGCACCCGCGCCGTGAAACTGGCCGGCGCGTGGCGCACGACCTCGCGCGAGACCCAGCGCCCCTCGGCGACCCAGCGCGAGAAGCCGCCCTCGAGGACGTGCACGTCGCGGTGCTGGTACCTGAAGAGCGCGCGCGCAGCGTCGAGCGCAGGTCCCACGAGCCCGTCCCCGACGACGACGACGGTGTGCTCGTCACCCACGCCCAGCGTGCTCATCACGATCGCGAGCTCGGGCGCCAAGATGAACGCCCCCGATGGCTCGAACAAGGACCGTCGCACATCCAGCGGCACCGACCAGGGGATGTGCCCTATGCGGAACGCCGACGCGGCGCGCACATCGAGGATGCGCAGCGTGTCGGACCCCAGCCTCGGCTCGAGCCACAGCGGGAGGACCGCGCCGATGCCGGAGGGAGACGGCGCAGAGTGAGCCGCAAAACGCGCCTTGGCTGCCATGTTCGTTATCCTAAATCTATGTCCTGTTTACTAGACGGTCAAGGATGCGCGGCGGAATCGCACTAGAGTGACCGCGTGGCCTCCTCTTCTCTTCCCGCGGGCATCGATCTCGAAGCGTTTCGCGCGGCCCGCGAGCGCATCCGTGGTCATGTCCTCGCCACGCCGCTGGTGCGCACGCGCGCGTCCGCCGTTCCGCCGGGCTGCGGCGATGTGGGCCGCGGGATCGCCGACCTGCCGGTGAACGACCAGCGTCTCGAGCGAGATCTGCTCCTCAAGCTCGAGTCGCTCCAGGTGAGCGGCTCGTTCAAGGCGCGCGGCGCGCTGAACAAGGTGCTGTCGCTCGCGCCGGACGTCGCGCGGCGCGGCCTCGTGACCGCGTCCGGCGGCAATCACGGACTCGCAGTGGCCTACGCCGGCCGCGTGATCGACGCGCCGACGACCGTTTATCTTCCCACGCGCACCAGCGTCGCGAAGGCAGCACGCATCGAGCGCTGGGGCGCGACCGTGGTGCGCGCCGGTGCCGTCTGGGACGAGGCGCACGCCGCCGGGCTGGCCCATGCCGAGCGTGACGGGCTCACCTACGTCCATCCCTTCGCCGACGCGGCGGTGGTGGCGGGCCAGGGCACGCTTGCGCTCGAGATCCTCGAGCAGGCGCCGGAGGCTGATCTCTTCGTGGTGGCGATCGGCGGCGGCGGGCTCGTCGCCGGCATCGCGGCCGCCGCGAAGCTGCTGCGCCCCGGAGTGCGCATCATCGGCGTCGAGCCCGAGGGGGCGCCCACGCTCCACGAGAGCCTGAAGGCGGGCAAGGTCATCGAGCTCGCGGAGATCACCACCGCTGCCGGGACGCTCGCGCCGCGCCGCTCCGACGTCCTCAACCTCTCCATCATCCGCGAGACCGTGGAGTCGGTGGTGCTCGTCTCGGACGACGAGATGCGCGACGCCGCGCGCTTCTTGCTCACCGAGGTCGGCATCGGCGCCGAGCTCTCGGGCGCCGCCGCCCTGGCCGCGGTGCTGGCCGGTCGCGTCCCTTTCGGGTCCGCGCTCCATCCGTGCGTGCTCGTGTGCGGCGCCGGCAGCGACGCGCTGCCGGTCTGACTACGGCGTGCAGCCCGGGGCGGTCGCCGCGGGGACGTGGATCGTGCGCTTTTGACCCGCGAGATCGACGGTGTACGTGCCGGCGGGAAGGGCGTCGCTGCGGCAGGTCGCAGCGATGGCGTTGCAATCCTCGGTGCACGGGGACGTGGGCTTCGTCGTCGACGTTGGGAACTGCGCGTTGACCACCAGGTCGAAGCCCTTGCGCTTCACCGTGCACTTGCCGGGCGCCTTCGTGCACGACGCGCCGAGGCACAGGTTGCGATGGAGCACGGTGACGGCGATCGGCTGGCCGGTCCTGAGCGCCCGGGTCTTCGTCGCCGCGCTCGCCGGCCCGATGCAGATCGTGTCCCCCGGAGGCGGCTCGGCGACGACGCCCGTGCCGGGCGCGGCGGGCACCAGCCCCGGCGCCATGCTCGCGGCCGGCGTGGCGGTGACCGCGGGCGGCGGCGCCACGTCGACCGTGATCGTGACGCGCGGCGGCGGCTGGTCGCGATCGCAGCGGACGGCGAGATGCGAAGGCAGCGTCACATCGGTCACGTGATCGCCGAGGACGACCTGGTAGCTGCCGGCCGGCAGCGCCTCCGTCTTGCACTGGGCCTCGAGGAACGTGCAGTCCTTGGGGCACGGGCGCCCGAGGTCCTCGGGGCCGATCCAGGTGAGCTCGCTCGTGACGACGAGGCGCTCCCCTTGCCGCTTCACCGTGCACTTCGAGCTGCGCTCGGTCGCGCAGACGTTGCTGAGGCACGTCGAGCGCACGCCGATCGCGAGCGGCTGCCCGGCCGCGAGATCGATGCCTGCAGGCACGCCTCCCTCACCACCATCCACCTCGGCCGCCGTTCCGAGGCACAGCGCGCCGGTCTCCTTGAGCGTCACGCGACGCGGGTCGGGGTCGCGCGCGCACGCCGCAAGCGACGGCGCGAGGAAGAAAAAGCCGACGGCGAAGAGGCTTCTCCCGATCACTCGGCGTTCGCTTCGGCCTTCTTCTTCTTCTTGTCCACGCTGCGATCGGCGTCGTCGCCCTTTTCCTTCTTCTTCGTGTAGAGCGCATCGATGATCGGCTGGTAGGTCTCGACCACCTTGCGTCGCTTCACCTTGAGGCTCGGCGTGAGCATCCCGTTCTCGGCAGTGAAGTCCTCGGGGATGAGCGCGAAGTCCTTCACGCCCTCGAAGCCCTTGAACTTCTCGCCGTAGTGATCGAGCTCGCCCTTGAACAGAGCCCGCACCTTGGCGTGCGCGAGGAGCTTCTCGGGATCGCCCTCGGAGACGCCGTTGTCGCCGCCCCACTTCTTCACCGCGTCGACGTTCGCGACGACGAGCGCGACGTTGTACGGCTTGTTGTCGCCGTAGACCATCGCGTTGAGCACGTAGGGCGAGAGCTTGATCTGCTCCTCGAGCGGCGTGGGAACGACGTACTTGCCGTTCTCCAGCTTGTACTGCTCCTTGATGCGCCCGGTGATGAAGAGGAATCCGTCGGCGTCGATCTTCCCCATGTCGCCGGTGCGGAAGCCGCCGTCGCCGGTGAAGACCGCGTCGTTCTCCTCCTTGCGGTTGTGGTAGCCGAGCATGACGTTCGGGCCGTGGACCACGATCTCCTGATCGGCGCTGATGCTGACCGTCACGCCGGGGATGGCGCGGCCGACCGAGCCGATCTTGCGGTTGTTCGGCCAGTTCGCGGTGGTGATCGGGCTCGTCTCCGTGAGGCCGTAGCCCTCGTAGACGGTGATGCCGAGGCCGTCGATGAACTCGGCGACGTCGGTGGAGATCGCGGCGCCGCCGCTGAATGCGTACTTCAGGTTGCCGCCGAAGCGTGCCCGCACCTTCGAGAACACGACCTTGTCGGTGAGCGCGAGCACGAGGCCCTCGCCGAGCGAGACCTCCTCGCCGAGCCGCTGCTTCGTGCGCGTCTTCAGAGCGCTCTTCACCATCGCCTGCACGAAGCCGGGCTTGGTCGAGATCTGCTTCTGCACCGCGCCGTAGAGCTTGTTGAAGATGCGCGGGACGCTGAAGAGAACGGTGGGCTTCGCCTCGGCGAGGTTGTCGAGGATCTTGTCGACGCTCTCGCAGATGGCGAGCGAGGCGCCCATCGAGAGCAGCCCGTGCAGCTCGCACGTCTGCCCGAAGGAGTGCGCCCACGGCAGGAACGACAGCGAGCGGTCCATCGAGGAGAACGGGAAGCAGTCGTGGATGGCGCTCACGTTCGAGGCGATGTTGCCGTGCGAGAGGATCACGCCCTTGGGGTTGCCGGTCGTGCCGCTCGTGTAGATGAAGCAAGCGACGTCCTTGACGTCGGGCTTGATGGTCGGCGTCTTGCTCGTGGTCGCGATGAGCGCCTTGTAGGTCCTGACCTGGTCCGTCTCCTCCGTCGCAGGGTCGAGGCTGATGATGTGCGTCAGGCCGGGGATGCTCGCGAGGAAGGGCTTGGTCTTCTCGCAGATGGCGTCGGTGGCGACGATCAGCGCCTTCGCGCCGCAGTCCTTGACGATGAACTCCCAGTCCTTCGCGAGCTGCGCCTCGTACATCGGCACGAACGCGGCCCCGAGCCCGAAGCAGGCGTACGCCGCGGTCGCCCACTCGGGGCGGTTGTTCGCGATGATCGCGACGCGGTCACCGCTCTTCAGACCGAGCCCGGCGAGACCGGCGCGCAGCGCGTCGGTCTGCTTGCCGAACTCGAGGTACGTCATCCACTCCCACTGACCCGCGCGCTTCGTCCCGAACAGCGGGCTGTCCGGGAAGGTCTTCACTGCGTCGTGGTAGATGTCGACGAGGGTCTGGAACTTGGCCATTGGTCTGCGAGGATACCTCCCCGAGGGATGCACCGCCAGCACGGCTGGCCCGGCATTTTCAGGCCGAAAGCTTCGTTCGCGCGTGGTTGTCCTCCGCTCCGTGGCGGCAGCGGGCGATGAGCGACGCGAAGACGGCCTCCACGAAGCGCCGCAGCTCGCCCTCGCCGGGACACTCCGGCACCGCATCGACCGCTGCCTTGGCGGCCCGGACCATGCGGTCGACGGCGACCTCGGGAGACGGCGCCTCGCGCATCGCGCTCGGCCGCGCGAGCTCGCGGTCCTTGCCGGTCGGCTTTCCGAGCACGGCCGAGTCCGCGAGCGCATCCGCCACGTCGTCGGCGAGCTGGTAGGCCATGCCGAACGCTCGGCCGAACGTCGCGAACGGCGCGGCGACCTGGCCGTTCGCTAGCGAGCCGAGTGAGGCCGACACCTCGAAGAGCGAGGCGGTCTTCGCGCGATGGTACGACGCGAGGTCCACCTGCTTCTCGAGCTCCCACGCCTGGCCGGCGACCAGGCCGACGCGGGGGCCCGCCGCCTCGAGCAGCGCCATCAGCGGGTAGACGCTCACGTCCGGGCGACGCGCCACGGCGCGGGCGAGCGTGAAGAAGGCCTGTACCATCAGCCCGTCCCCGACGAGCACCGCCATGGCTTCGCCGAACACCCGGTGGACGGAGGCCTTGCCGCGGCGCTGGGCCGCCCCGTCGAAGCACGGCAGGTCGTCGTGCACGAGCGAAGCGCAGTGCAGCAGCTCCACCGAGCACGCCGCGGCGTACGCGAGATCCGTCACCGCCCCGGTGGCTCGCGCCACCTCCAGGCAGAGCCGCGGCCGCACCCTACCGCCGCCGGGAAACATCGCGTACGCAAGCGCCTCGCCGAGGCGCGGCGGCGGGGCGCCGCCTCCTGCCCCCAAGGCCTCGTGGAGCGCGCGTTCCAGGACCAGATCGACCATAGATTGCAGTTTGTACAAAGTTTGTCCAATGTCAATCGGCACTATGGACAAATCATGGACGCCGTACAATCCTCTGGTCATGGCTCGCGCGCCCACCATCGTCGTCGGCGCAGGAGTAGGCGGGCTCGCGGCCGCTATCGAGCTGGCGGCGCGCGGGGAGCGCGTCGTGGTGTTCGAGCGGGACGTGAGACCCGGCGGCAAGGCCCGCACCGTCGAGGTCGACGGCCGCCGCATCGATGTCGGCCCGACCGTGCTCACGATGCGCTGGGTCTTCGACGACCTCTTCGCCCGCGCCGGACGCCGGCTGGACGATGCCGTGACCCTCACGCCCTCGGCGATCGTGGCGCGCCACGCGTTCGCCGACGGCACCCGCCTCGACCTTCACTCCGACGTCGATCGCTCGGCCGGCGCCATCGCGCGCCTCGCCGGTTCGCCGCAGGCCGACGCCTACCGGCGCTTCGCGGAGCACGGCGCGCGCATCTTCGAGGCTGTGCGCGGCCCGTTCCTCGAGCAGGAAAAGCCGAGCTTTGCTGCGCTGGCGAAGGCGGGGAGCCGCCTCGGGCTGCGCGGCCTCGCCAGCATCGATGCCCACCGCACGATGTGGGGAGCGCTGTCCTCGAC
>JAYTHX010000538.1:0-21110 GCA_043732195.1 Polyangiaceae bacterium | reverse complement strand
CCCCGAAGCTCATGCTTCGGTTGCGACATCGCGTTGCTGCACGATACGCTCGCCGTCTTCACCAAATGACACCATCGTCACGGCACACGCTTGGGAAGTACCGGCTCCTCGCCGAGCTCGGACGCGGCGGCATGTCCAAGGTGTACGTCGCCGTCGCGAGCGGGCCTGCGGGCTTCAACAAGCTCGTGGTGCTCAAGGTCCTCGAGGGCGCCCTCGCCCAGGATCCCGAGTTCGTGACGATGTTCCTCGACGAGGCGCGCCTGGCCGCGCGCCTCAACCACGCGAACGTCGTCCAGACGAACGAGGTCGGGTCCGAGGGCGAGCGCTACTTCATCGCCATGGAGTTTCTCGAAGGACAGCCGCTCCATCGCGTGATGAAGCGCGCGGCGGCCGCTTCGGAGAAGGTGCCGCTCGGTCTGTTCCTGCGCATCCTCAGCAAGACGCTCGAAGGTCTCCACGCCGCGCACACCGCGAAGGATTTCTCGGGCGAGCCGCTGAACATGGTTCATCGCGATGCCTCGCCGCACAACGTCTTCGTCACGTACGACGGGCAGGTGAAGATCGTCGACTTCGGGATCGCAAGGGCCAACGGGCGCGCGTCCGAGGTCACGCGCGTCGGCGTGCTGAAGGGCAAGGTCGTCTACATGCCCCCGGAGCAGGTGCAGGGCGGCACCGTCGATGGTCGCGCCGACGTCTTCGCGATCGGCGTGGCGCTCTTCGACCACCTCTCGCGCCGGCGCCTGTGGGACGGTCGCTCCGAGGTCGAGATCGTCGCGAAGCTCATGAACCGCGACTACCCGCTCGCGCCGGTCGACGCGGCCGCGGACATCCCCGCGGAGCTCGAGGCGATCTGCAAGAAGGCGCTCGCGCCGGACCCGACCGAACGCTACGCCGACGCGCGCGCGATGCAATCCGACATCGAGGCCTTCCTCGTCGGCCATCGCCTGACCACCACGGACCGCGAGCTCGGCGACTACGTGACGAAGCTCTTCGAGCGCGATCGCTCGGAGATCGACGTCGTCATCCAGACGCAGCTGCGAAAGCTCGTCGACAACCCGGCCGTGCGGCTCTCGGACACGCCGTTGCCGATGGTCGGAAAGCTCGCGACGACGACGGCGACGACCACGCTGGTCACGGACACGCAGCTCGGCGCGGGGGTCTCGGTCGCGCCGACGCCGGTCCGCAAGAGCCGGTTCACGGTCAGCATGGCGGTGCTGTTGGCGTTGATCGGGGTCGCGCTGCTCGCGGTCGCCCTGCGCCGGCGTGAGCCTGCAACGATGTCCCGCGAGGCGCCGCACGAAGAGCCGTCCGTGGCCGTCGCCGTGGCGCCGCCGCCGCTGCCCATGGCGGCGACCGCGACGGCCCTGGCCACCGGCGCAGCCTCGTCACTCACCGTCGCTCCTGCGGCGTCGCCGCCGGCGAGCGCCGGCGCGTCTGCGCCGCTGCGCGTCCCGGCACGTGCGCCCGTCGTGGCTGCGGCGCCTCCGCCGAAGGCGAGCGTGGGCACGCCGGCCGCCGTCCCGCCCCCGGCGATCGAAGCTACGCCGCCTCCGCCGCCCCGCTCGACTCGTCCCGACCTCGGATACTGAAAGCCGCCATGACCAAGAATGCACGCGCCGTCCACGGCGCCGCCCTCGCCCTCGCGCTCCTTGCTGCTCGCGAGGCGCGCGCCGACGACGCCACCGAGATGGCCGCCGCACGCACCATCGGTCAGGACGGCGTCATGCTGGCCGACCAGGGCCGCTGCGCGCAGGCCATCGAGAAGCTCGGTCAGGCAGAGAAGCTGCATCATGCACCCACCACCGCGCTCCGCATGGCCGAGTGCGAGATAGAGGTCGGTCGCATCGTCGCGGGAACGGAGCGCCTCGAGCGCCTGCTGCGCGAGCCGCAGCAGGCGGGCACGCCGGCGGCCTTCGTCGCCGCGTACGCCAAGGCCGACCGCGTGCTCTATGCCGCCCGCCCGCGGATCGCGAACCTGCGCATCTCGGTCAAGGGACCGGCGGCCGGCGTGGCGGCGGTGACGGTCGACGGGGATGCCGTGCCGAACGTGCTCCTCGATGGCGATCGCCCGACCGACCCGGGCACGCACACCATCTCCGTCACGGGCCGCGGATGGCTCGCGTCCACCGCGAAGGTGAGCCTGAAGGACGGCGAGAGCAAGCCGCTCGTCGTGACGCTGCAGCCCGATCCCGACGCGCCGCGGGAGGAGAGCGGGAGCGGCAACCAGGCCGGCGCCGAGCCCCGGCGCGCGGGCCCGAACAAGCTCGTGTGGGCCGCGTTCGGCGTCGGCGTCGTCGGGCTCGCGGTCGGCGTCGTCGGCGGCGGGATCGTCGCCTCGAAGACCTCCTCGCTCGACGAGGGATGCGTGGACAAGGCGTGTCCGGCCTCCCGTCAAGGCGACATCGACGCCGCCTCGACGTGGGCGACCGTCTCGACCGTCGGGTTCGTCATCGGAGGCGCGGGGATCGCCACCGGCGTCGTGCTCCTGCTGCTCGGCCGAAACGCAGGACCCGCCCACGGGACGCGACCCGCCGTCACCCCCACGATCGGCGCGACCGGGCTCGGCCTCGACGGACGCTTCTAAGGAACCACGATGCGACGCACCATCTTCACGCTCTTCCTTGCGACGTTCGGCACCGCCGGCTGCGCGCTGGTCTACGGCGTCGGCGACTATCACGTCGTCGATGCGGTCGCAGACGGCGCGCTCGACGCAGAGAGCGGAGCCTCCAATCCCGACGGTGCCCTGCCCGATGGCGCCCTTCCGCCCGAGTGCACGACCAACGCCGAGTGCATCGCGCGCGCCGCGAAGGAAGGGCCTCGCGATGCCGGCGCCGACGCCGACGCGGCGGCCCTCGTGCTCGACGGCGGCGTCATCCCGGCGGTTTGCGTGAAGGCCACCGGGCGCTGCCAGCGGCTGCTGACGCCGGAGTGCACGACGGTCTCGGGCGACTGGGCCAACGAGGACGCGGTGCTGCTCGCCACGCTGTTCGCGACGGTCGGCACCACGGCCAAGACCAACATCGCGCGGCAGCGCAGCGCGCTCCTCGCGGCCGAGGAGATCGACTCCACGCTCGGAGGCGGCGGGCTGCCGCCGGCCAAGGCCGGAGGCCCCGTGCGCCCGCTGGCGGTGCTGTCGTGCGAGACGGTCACCAGCTTGATCCGCGCCGCGACGCACCTCGTCGAGGACCTCCACGTGCCGGCCGTCATCGGGCCGAACCTCACGCAGGACACCATCGATGTCACGACGAAGATCTCGGCCAAGGGCGGCACGCTCCTCATGTCGCCGGCCGCCACCTCGTCGGCCGTCGCCGGCCTGGCCGACCAGAACCTGACGTGGACCTCGGTGCCTTCGGACACGCAGCGCGCGAAGCTCATCATCCGGAGCGTGAGCGATCTCGAGACCGCGCTCCACCCCGCCCGCGGCAACAACCTGAAGCTGGCGATCGTGTACCGCGACGACGCGTTCGGTCAGAGCACCTACAGCTCGGTCAGCGGCTCGCTCACGTTCAACACGAAGCCCATCGCCGATGCCGCGAATGCCGCCTATGTGAGGACGTACAAGTACCTGCCGAGCTCGGTCCAGACCCAGACCGACGCGGCCGCGGCGGTCGCCGCCACGAAGCCCGACGTCGTGCTGCTCTTCGGTACCTCGGAGTCGGTCACGAACGTGCTCTATCCGCTCGAGGTCGCGATGGAGACCAACGAGCCGGGCGACGCGGTGCGTCCGTATTACGTCCTCATCGACCCGAACAAGGTGAAGGAGCTCACCGACGGGCTCGGGAGTGCGGCCATCTCGACGGTGTCGCCCCTCCGTCCGCGCGTCCGCGGCGTCGGAACCACCCCCGAAGCCACGTCGGTGCCGGTCTTTGCCGAGTTCAACAGCGCGTACCTCTCGCGCTACGGCGACAACCCGCGCGCGCCCTCGATGGGTCCCTCGTACGACTCGATGTACGCGCTCGCGTTCGCCATCGCCGCGACCAGCAACGAAGCGGTGACCGGGAAATCGGTGGCTCGCGGGCTCGCCGGACTCGGCACCGGGAAGGAGGTCGCGATCGGGCGTACCTCGACGTTGAGCAACTTCCAGAAGTTGAGCTCGGGCCAGGCGATCAACCCCGTGGGGACCTTCAGCCACCTCAAGTGGGACATGGCCGGCACCATCGTCGAAGGCACCCTCGAGGTCTGGTGCATCGGCCTGGCCGCGGGCGTTCCGGCCTACGCCAGCTCCGGCATCACGATGGACGTCGCCTCGCAGAGCGTCGGCGGCACGTACGCGCAGTGCAACTAGCGCCGGGCGGTTGCCGCACGCGTGGGCGCCGTGAACGACCTGCGCGACAAGGTGGTGGCGCGCCTGTGCCGCGAGGCGGGAGGTGAGGCGCTCGCGGTGCGCACCGACGTCACCGACGAAGCGGCCGTGCAACATCTCGCCGCGGAGGCGCTCCTCCCGACGGGACGCATCGACGTCCGGGTCAACAACGCGGGCGTCACGGCGTTCGGCATGTTCGACGAGATCCCGTTCGACGAGCACCGCCGCGTCTTCGAGACGAACGCATACGGCGTGATGTACGGCGCCAGGGCTGCGCTGCCGATCTTCAAGCGCCAGCGCGCGGGGAGCCTCATCAAGTTCGCCGTTCGCGGGCTCTCGGAGACGCTCCGCACCGCGCTCGACGCCCACGCACTCGCGCCCGAGCAGCCCGTGGAGAAGGTCGCCCGCGCGCTCGTCTCGCTCGCGGAGCCGGCCGCGGCCGCGGCGCGATCTACATGTGCCGTGATGCGGCAGCATGCCAGATTTTGCGACGCGGCGGTCCGTGGCATGGTGCGATCGCCGTGGTGACCGTCGCCAAGATTGAACGACTCGAGACCGGGGTCGAGGGGCTGGATCGCATCCTCGGCGGTGGTCTCGTCCGCAACTCCATCTTCATGCTCAGCGGTCGCCCCGGAGCCGGCAAGACCATCCTCTCGAACCAGGTGGCCTTCGCGCACGCCCGCGCGGGTGGCTCGGTGGTCTACGCGACCCTCCTCGCCGAGTCACACGCGCGCATGATCGCGCAGCTGAGCGCGCTCTCGTTCTTCGACCCGGCGCTGATCGGCCCGAAGTTCAAGTACCTCAGCGCGTACGAGGCGATCACGGAGGGCGGGCTCGATTCCCTGCTCAAGGTGCTGCAGGGCATGGTCCGCGATCACGGGGCCTCGCTCCTCGTGCTCGACGGCATGGTCACCGCCGAGGGCCTCGCGCGCTCCACTGCAGAATACAAGCAGTTCATAAGCCGGCTCCAGAGCTGGGTGGCGATGGTGGAGTGCACGGTGCTGATCGCCACGAGCACCGAGCTCGCCTCGGACGACGTGGCGCCCGCGCACCCCCTGGTCGACGGCATCATCGAGCTCGCTTCCGAGCGGTTCCGAATGCGGAACCTCCGCACCATCGCGGTCAGCAAGATGCGCGGCGGCGCGGTCCTCGAAGGCCAGCATTCGTACCTCATCTCGGACGACGGGCTGCGCGTGTTCCCGCGCCTCGAGGCGGTGCTCGAGGTGGGCCGGAGGCCGCCCGCTTCGCGCCGCGTGACCACCGGCGTTCCCGGGCTCGACGCCGTGCTCAAGGGCGGCATCGTGAGCGAGTCGACGACGCTCCTGCTCGGCTCGTCGGGAGCGGGCAAGACGATTCTCGGCCTGCACTTTCTCGCGGAGGGCGCGCGGCGCGGCGAGAAGTGCCTGTACTTCGGCTTCTACGAGCCGCCGAACCAGCTGATCGCCAAGGCGGACCGCCTGGGCCTCGACTTCACGTCGCTCATCGACGGGGGCAACCTGTACTTGAAGTGGCTGCGCCCCGCGGAGGTCCAGATCGACGCCCTCGTCCATGCCTTGCTCGACATCGTGCGCGAGAAGAAGGTCGACCGGCTCTTCATCGACGGCTTCGTGGGCTTCCGCAGCACGAGCATCAACGAGCGCGTCTCGAGCGTCTTCTCGGCCGTCTCCGACGAGCTGGTGGCGCACGGCGTGACCACGGTGATCTCCGACGAGACGCGCGAGCTGTTCGTTCAGGAGATCGAGGTCCCGACGCCCAACGTCTCGGCCATCTTCCACAACATTCTCTTCGTGCGGCACGTCGAGGTCGGCGCGGAGCTGCAGCGCCTCCTCTCCGTGATGAAGACGCGCGACAGCGACGCCGACCGCCGGCTCTGGCGCTACGAGATCGAGGACCATGGGCTGAGGATCATGGCGCCCTTCGCCGCCGGCGGGGACACGCTCATCGGCGGCCACGCCGACACCGCCGGGAACAGGTCCAAGGCCAAGCCCCGCACCAACCCCAAGCCCTCCGCGCGGCGGAAGAAGAAGTAGGGCGGGGATGGCGAAGATCCTCGTGGTCGACGACGAGCAGACGATCGTGGAGACGATCGTCGAGCTCCTCACGTGGGACGGCCACACCGTGCTCAGCGCGAGCAATGGGCAGCGGGCGCTCGAGATCCTGGCGATTGAGCGGCCCGACGTGATGCTGCTCGACTTCATGATGCCCCTCAAGGACGGCATCGAGACGCTGCGGTCGATCCGGAGCACCGCGGCCATCGCCTCGGTTCCCGTGGTCTTCATGACGGCCGCCCCGATGAGCATCCCGGCCAACGCGCCGCGCTACGATCTCCTGCTCGTGAAGCCCTTCAACGCGCAGGTCCTCCGGGACGCGATCCAGGCGATGCTCCGCGCCCATCCGCCGGGGTGACAGCGCGAGCTCGTGAACGGTCCTGAGCAGCGACGCACGCGCGCGCGGATATACCGTGGACGTCGCGACGTTCATGAACGCCGTCGCCAGAGTGCTCTGGTCTCGTGGGCATTGCGGACGTCGGCGTGCCGCACGCAGCAGGTAGAATCTGACTGCGTGGGCGTGCCGCGGGTTGACGCACGCATCCTCGCCTGCGCTCCGCTAACGTCGAGCTTGCATGCCCTTCGCCGCCTCGGAGAACAGCATCGACGTCTTCGCTGGCGGCGGAGAGATGCGGGCGCTGATGCGCCAGAGCGACTGGGCAGCGACCACGCTCGGCCCCGTGCAGTCGTGGCCGCAGAGCCTGCGTACCGCCGTCAGCATCCTGCTCGATTCGCGGTTCGGCATGTACCCCGCGTGGGGGCCCCAGTACGCGCAGCTGTACAACGACGGCTATCGGCCCATCCTCGGGGCGACGAAGCATCCAGACGCTCTCGGAAGCCTCGCGTCGGTCACGTTCGCCGAGAGCTGGAACGTCATCGGACCGATGTTCGACGAGGTCCGCCGCGGCAACGGGACGGGCTCGGACGACTGGATGCTCCCGCTCGACCGCAACGGATATCTCGAGGGGTCTTTGCGGCGCGCGATCTCGAGGAAGCGCAGCAGCTCTTCAAGTCGGTCGTGGACAACGTGCCCGAGCTCGCGTGGACGGCACGTGCGGACGGCCACATCGACTACTACAACGAGCGCTGGTACGAATACACCGGCACGACGTTCGAGCAGATGGAGGGCTGGGGCTGGCAGGCGGTCCACGACCCGTCGATGGTCGACGCGGTCGTCGCCGGCTGGAGTCGCTCGCTCGCGACCGGCGCCCCATTGGAGATGGAATTTCCCCTCCGCGGCAAGGACGGCATCTTCCGCTGGTTCCTGACGCGGGTTCGCCCGCTGCGCGATGCAAACGGGGCCGTCGTGCGCTGGTTTGGCACCAATACCAACATCGACGAGCGCGTGCGCCTCCTGGCCAGCGAGAAGTCGGCGCGCGAGGAGGCCGAACGGAGCAATCGCGCGAAGGACGAGTTCCTCGCGATCGTCAGCCACGAACTCCGTAACCCGCTCAACGCGATGCTCGGCTGGACGAGGCTGCTCCGTAGCGGGACCATCCCCGCCGAGCGCCACGAGCGTGCGCTCGAGACCATCGAGCGCAACGCCGTGAACCAAGCGCAGCTCATCGAAGATCTCCTCGACGTATCCCGGCTCGTCTCCGGCAAGCTCGCGCTCGACGTGCAGACCGTGCAGCTGGCGCGGGTGGTCGAGCAGGCCGTCGAGTCCGCGCGTCCGGGAATGGACGCGAAGGGGCTTCGCGTGAGTCTCGTACTGGACGACCAGGGCGTGCTCGCCGGCGACGCCGCGCGGCTGCACCAGGTCGTCTGGAACCTCCTCACCAACGCGACGAAATTCACGCCCAAGGGCGGCTCGATCCAGGTGATCCTCCGCCGCGACGGCTCTCAGCTGGAGCTGGTGGTGATCGACAGCGGGCGCGGGATCGACCCCTCGTTTCTTCCGCACGTCTTCGAACGCTTCAAGCAGGCCGATGCGTCCACGACGAAGACACACAGCGGCCTCGGCCTCGGCCTGTCGATCAGCAAGAGCCTGGTGGAGATGCACGGCGGGACCATCACCGCCGCGAGCGCCGGCCTCGGCCAGGGCGCCACGTTCGCGCTCCGGTTTCCCATTGCCGCGGTCCGGCAGACGCCAGCGTGGGCGCGCCCACAGCAAGCATCCACCGCGATGGGCTTCGAGGCTCCTCCCGAGCTGAGGGAGCTCTGGGTCCTCGTCGTGGACGACGAGCCGGACACGCGCGACATGATCGCGGTCGTGCTCGCCGCCTACGGGTCGATCGTCTCCGCCGCGTCGTCGGTCGAGGAGGCGATGAGCGCCTTCGAGAGCGCGTCCACCGACGTCATCCTGTCCGACATCGGGATGCCGGAGGCGGACGGCTACGAGCTGATCCGACGCATCCGCGCCCGCCCGCGTTCCGCCGGCGGAGCCACCCCTGGCGCGTGCCTGACGGGATACACGACGAGCGAGGACCGACGCCGCGCCCTGCTCGCGGGCTTCACGATGCACCTTCCCAAGCCCATCGACCCCGCCGAGCTCGTGGCCGTCGTGGCCAGCCTCGCGCGCATGGCGGCGGCCCTCGACGGCTAGCGCACGACCTCTTGGCCAATCGTTCTTCGGCAGGCTCGACCCCTTGGTCGACCGCGTTCCTGACGAGGTGCGCGAACGCTGCCCAGCAGCCCGCGAGGTCGAGGTGGGGAAGACTGACCCCGCCGCCCTCGGTCACGACCGCTAGCTCTGCGCGACCCAGACGACGGGCGATGTCCCGCGCGTGATCGGCAAGACGCGTCAGCCGCCGCTCCGCTCTCTCTCGAGGCCACTCCGCCATCGCATCCGCGACGAGCAGGATGCGGAGGACCGACGGCTCGTCCGTCTCGCTTGCGACGGCCTCCACCATCAGTGGTCACTGAGCTCCGCGAGGCCGCCGTCAAATAGCGCGAGTCGCCCTTGCACGGATCGACGACCCCGCTGACGGTGTGAGCGACGCTCAGCGCGCGCCGCCGTCGAAACCGATGGACCGGGCGCTGCTACGGACGAGCGCCTCGGTGTCGCCGTCGAAACGGAACGCGCGGAGCAACGTCTCGACGTCGTACGTCGGCAGACGCTCGCGAACGCGCGCGACGAGCTTGCGCGCTTCGTCACGACGGTCGGTGAGTGCGAGCGTGGAGATGGCGATTGCCATGATGTGAGCGTGGGCATTCGGTCTCGCGATCGCCTTGCGCGCCCACTGCACTGCCTCTTCGCGCTCGCCGAGCCTCACGTGCGCGAGCGCGCGGCTCGCCAGCATGCCGAACTGCAGAGGATCGAACGGGCTGAGCGCCCGCGAGGTGTTGCACGACGCGATCGCGACGCGCGGATCGCCCGATTGCGCTTCGACGAAGCCGAGCGTGTAGTGGCCGAGGGCGAAGTTCGGGCTCAGTTCGATGCTTCGCTGCAGCTCCGCAGCGGACTCATCCTTCGCGCCGCGCAGCCAGAGCGCTCGGCCCATCGCCCAGTGCGCGGCCGGATCGCGTTCGTCGGTCGCGACGCTCGCGGCCGCCGACGCGTACGCGAGAACCATCTGCGCGTCGCGATCGGGCGTGAGGTCGAGGAAGACGTTCTGAAAATGCGTGAATGACATGCCCGCGTGTGCGCGCGCGAACGTCGGGTCGAGGCGCAGCGCTTCGTGGAAGAAGCGCTGCGCGTCGCGGTTGTCGGGTCCGGTGAACCGGTACATGTGCCAGAGGCCGCGGTGATACGCCTCCCAAGCGTCGAGCGAGCTCGGCGGTTTGAGGAGCGCCCGATGGCACTCCTCGCTCTCGATCTCCTCGGCGATGGCGGCGACGATCCGGTCGACGATCCCATCGAGAACGGCGAACGTGCCCTCGCCCTCACCGGTGAGTTCGTCGGTCCAGACGATGCGCGCGGTTCGCGTCTCCGAGACCTCGACGAGCACCGCGATGCGCGTGCCGTGGCGGCGAACGCGCCCGCTCGCGACGTAGTCGACGGCAAGGATGCGCCCAGCTTCTTGCGGGTCGACGCCGCGCTCGCCGAGCGCGTACGACGTTCCGCGGGCGATGACGAACAGCGCGCGCAGCTTGGCGAGCCGCGTGATGATGTCGTCGGTGAGCCCGTTGGCGAGCGGGCCGGCGTGGGCATCGTCGACGAATGGCATCACCGCGACCGACGCGCGCTGTGGACGCGCGCGCGATGGGGCCGGCTCGTCGTCGTGGATCTCGATGCGCGAGCGGCGCCCGATCCGCGCGGCGAGCCACCAGGAGCGTAGCGCCGACCAATCGATGCCCTCCTGCTCGAAGCGCCGGATCGCGCCGGCAACGTGCTCGTCGGCGTCACGAAGGCGCGCCGCCTCGAGGAGCGTCGTGAGCTTCCATTCGTGCGCCCGCTCGTCGAACGGCGCGAGCTGCAGCCACTCGTCGACCCGCCGCGCCATCTCCTCCGGCGGGCCCGGCCGGCGCGCGAGCTCCTCCACGATCGCGAGGCGCAGCGCACGGAAGCGCTGGCGGCCCGCCGCGAGCCAGCTGGCAAGCTCGGCGCCGCCGTCGACGTCGCAGCCCTCGAGGAGATCGCCGCGGAACCGTCGCGCCCACTGCGCGAGCTGCTCGGTGGTGGCGTTCACGCGCTCGCCCTGAACCTCGGCGCAATCGAAGCACACTCCCGCGAGATCGAGCGCGACGAGCGTGTTGCCCTTCGTCACGATTCTGCGGCGCGGCGGCTGGTCCACCACCGCGCGCAGCTTGGAGAGGCACCAGCGCAGCTCCGCGCGTGGATCGTTCGGTAGATCCCACAGGAGATCACAGAGTCGCGAGCGCGAGTGCGGTACGCCGTCGAGGGCGAGCAGCGCGAGCAGCGTTATCACCTTGCGGGAACGCGGCAGCGCCACCGGCGCGCCGTCGCGAACGACGATGGGGCGGCCCAGCAATCGGACCTCGAGGCCTTCCTTCATCGCCTGTTCATGGTGCCTTCGACGGCCCCCGCGATCCACCGAAAACCCCTGGTAGCATGCAGTCAACATGTTGTTCGCCGACATCACGCAGACCATCGGGCGCACGCCGGTGGTCAAGATCAACCGCCTCGCGCCGCCCCATGTCACCGTCTACGCGAAGATCGAGGCTGCGAATCCCGGGGGATCGGTGAAGGACCGGCTCGCGCTCGGCATCATCCTCGATGCGGAGCGACGCGGCGTGCTGGCGCCGGGGCAGACCGTGGTCGAGGGCACGTCGGGAAACACCGGGATCGGCCTCGGCCTGGTCTGCGCCGCGCGCGGGTATCCGTTCGTCGCCGTCATGCCGGAGTCGTTCTCCGTCGAGCGGCGCCAGATCATGCGCGCGTACGGCGCCAAGGTGGTGCTCACGCCGGCGGCCGAGCGCGCGAGCGGCGCCGTACGGCTCGCGGCGCGTCTCGCCGAGGAGCGTGGATGGTTCCTCGCGCGGCAGTTCGAGAGCGAGGCGAACCCGGCCTACCACCGGCAGACCACCGGCCCGGAGATCCTCTCCGATTTCGCGGAGTCGCGCCTCGACTACTGGGTGACGGGCTGGGGCACGGGCGGGACGCTCACCGGCGCCGGCCAGATCATCAAGGCCGCGCGGCCCGAGACAAAGGTGATTGCCTGCGAGCCCGCCGGCGCGGCGACGCTGGGGGGTGCGGAGTGGAAGCCCCACAAGATCCAGGGCTGGACGCCCGACTTCATGCCGTCCGTGCTCGACCGCACCGTCTGCGACGAGGTCGTCACGGTCACGGATGAGCAGGCGATCGCCGCTGCGCGCGATCTCGCATGTCGCGAGGGCATATTCTGCGGCATCTCGGGGGGTGGCACGCTCGCGGCTGCACTGGCCGTGGCCGCGAAGGCGCAGGAGGGAAGCGTCCTCCTCGTCATGCTGCCGGATACGGGAGAGCGTTACCTCTCGACGGCGCTGTTCGCGGGCATGGAGACGGGCTCGGACGCGATCTAGCGTTTCCACGCTTTGATCCACGATGGGTCCCACGCCGTGGATTCATCCTGCGCTCCATGAAAACGCCCACCGCAGAGGCCGTGCAGTCCCACAACGAGAAGGCGCGATCGGTCTGGAACGCGCCGGCCGGTCGCTACGACGAGATCAGCCGCAGCATCGCCGACGCCATCGAGCATGCTGTGGAGCGCCTGAGGCCGGTCGCGGGTGAGCGAGTGCTCGACCTGGCGACGGGCACGGGGTGGGCGTCGCGCATCGTCGCGACGCGGTTTCCTGGCGTGACGATCACCGGGGCCGACATCGCCGACCAGATGCTGGAGCACGCGCGCGCCTCCGCGGCGCGACTGGGGCTCGCGATCGACTACCGCCACGCTGACGCCGAGAAGCTGCCCTTCGCGGACGGCGAGATCGATGCGCTCGTCTCCACCTTCGGCGTCATGTTCGCGTCGCGACAGGAGGCCGCTGCCGCCGAGCTCGCGCGCGTTGTGAAGCGCGGCGGCCGTGTCGTGCTCGCCACCTGGAAGGAAGACAGCGCAGTCGCCGCGATGTTCGGCGTCATGAAACCGTTCATGGCCGCCCCGCCTCCGCAGCCCTCGCCGTTCGCGTGGGGCAAGCACGAGCGCCTCGCGGAGCTGCTCGGCCCGAGCTTCGAGCTCTCCTTCGAGAATGGCACGAACATGTTTCGTTACGCGAGCGGCGAGGACGCGTGGAACCTGTGGGTCAACCACTACGGACCGACGAAATCGCTCGCAGCAAGCCTCGACGACGGCCGGCGTGAGGAGCTGAAGCGCGCCATGATCGCGTGGCACGAGACCTTCACGAGCCCGCTCGGGTTCGAGCAGCCGCGCGCGTACATGATCACGCGCGCCGTCCGCAAGTGAGAGCTTCACTTCGGGCCTCGTAGAATCCCTCCTTTTGCGGCGGCGTCCCGTGCGCTGTTGAATTTGGCTAGTCCCGTACGATCGAGACGGCGAGCACGCGGACGCGCGCGTCGCTCTTGCCGTCCCGCGCGCGAGAAAGCGCGTCGTCGTAGCGCGCGATCGCGTCGTTCGCACCGCCGATGACGAGCCGCAGCTCGCGCGCGCCGGCGAGCGCTCGGGCCTCGCCGCGGATCCGTATCGCACCCCCGGGCGCGATCTCGACGCTCGCGTCGACGGGATTCGGCTCGCCCTCTCCGATCGCGAAGAGGTACGCGACGACCCTGGTTCCGGCGGCGCTCGTGGGCCGCGCGATGATCTCGAACGGCGCATCGGGCCGGCCGTGGAGATGGAGCACGGCGCCTGCCTTCTCCGGCGCGCCGCGCATGCTCTGCTCGCTGCTCGCCGCGAGCGCATAGTCGGGCAAGAGGGCGTGCGGCACCTCCGTGGGCCGTCCTGCGGCCACGTAGAGGACGACCGCTGCGGCCAGCGCGAGCCCGCCGACGAGGGGAGTGATGCGCCCCGCCATCGAGGAAGCGCGCTTCTTGGCGCTCGGCGTCGCGGGTGCGATCCGCGAGGCGATCGCCCGCTCGACGTCGGGGCCGAGAGGTCGGCTCGCCGCGAGAAGCGCCGCGACTTCCTGGTCGCTCGCGGCGTGACGCTCGAGGGCCGCGCTCTCGTCGTTGGCCTCGCCACGGGCGATCGCCTCGAGCGCCGCATCGTCCGCGCGCTCGCGGCGCACGAGATCGCGAACGAGGGCGAGCGCGTCGTCGTCTTCCTTCATGAGATCTCCTCTTTGGATGTACGCGACCGCGCGGCGTCTTCTGACACGGCGTCGGTGACGGGCGACGCTTTCGCGGCGCGCGCCTCGCTGGCGGCCCCCTCGGCGGCGAGCTTTCGCACGAGCTTGCCAATCCGGCTCCGCCACGCATACACGGCGTCGGCGCTCATTCCTGTCGCCGCGCAGACGGACTCGACCGTCTCCTCCTCGACGACCAGCCTGTGAAAGAGCTCGAGCCCGCGCGGCGACAGGCCCTCGCGAAGCCGATCCACGAGGCGCTCGAGCTGCTCGCGGGACGAAACGCGCATCTCCGCGTCCGGCACCGAGGCGAGGCTCTTTTCGAGCTCATCGAGCTCGGTCGCCGCGTCAGTCCAGGGGCTGCGCCGGCCGCTCCGCAAGATGGACGCGGCCTCGCGCTCGGCGATGAGGCCGCAGAAGCTCGTGAGGGTCAGCCCTCGCCCTGGATCCCACGCGCGGAGCACCTTGCCGCCGTCGGCGAAGAGCGCCGCGAAGACGTCCTGCGCGAGGTCCTCGACCTCCTGGCGCACGTCGCGACCGCTCCCGCCGCGCCGCCGCACCAGGGTGCGGGCGACGCGCGCCTGCACGACCGGCATCAACGCGCTGACCAGCCGGGACGCGGCTGCGCGGTCGCCCGCCAGCGCCTGTTCGAGTAGAGCGCGCTCGTCCAAGACGCTCCGATTCTACCCGATCAGTGAATCGCGACGGGCCCCTCGGCGTAGCTCGCGCCGTCCAGGGACGCCGGCAGCGAAATGCTGAGCGCGCGCGCGGGGTCGGGCTCGATCTGGAACGATGCCTTCGAGCCGTTCGCGATCGTGACCTCGAACTGCTCGATGGCGACTCGGTCGGCAGGGAGAACCGCGTAGAGAGTGCCGTCCGCGACGAGACCGCAGACGTCGCATCCGACGGTGCCGCCGATCATCTTGATGTGGAGAGGCAGCGGCGTCACCCGTCCGACCGCGGGCTGCGCGCCCTTCCCGCAGGCAGGCGCGAGGCCTCTGCCGATCCTCGCGGCGAGGAGGTCCCGTTCGGGCGCTGCGTTCGCCGCCGACGACCATCGAAAGCCGCACGCTGCCGCCTGGACGCGCGCCGGGGCGCTGGGAAAGGGTTGCTCGGGCAGCCATTGCCCATGCTTGCCGTCGACGGGAACGCAGGCGTCGGTCGCGCCGGTCGCGCCGGTCGCGCTGGTCGCGTCCGAGCGGAAGGTCGCGAAGTACCTCCGAGGGTTCGCGCAGGACGCGCGGATATCGGACTCGTTCGCGGCAGCGTCACCCTCCGCCTCAGCCTCCCCGGCCTTGGCTTCGTCCGCCGGCGCGCAGCCGCTGGCGCCGAGCGCGGCAAAAAGGGCCAAGGCGGCGAGTGCAAACGAGGAGCAATGGGAAGAGCAATGGGAAGAGCGGGAAGAGCGGGAAGAGCGGGAAGAGGGGGAAGAGGGGGAAGAGGGGGGCATCGGGAAGGCCTCTGGTCCAGGCTTCCTAGCATCGTACAGGAGAGAGGCAACCCGGCGCAGTCGAACGGAGATCACGGATTTACGACGCACGTGCAGGCGGCGGGGTCCCAGTGCGAGCCGACCACGCAAGCGACGTTGTCGACGCAGTTCGCCACGCAGCGGCACGAGGCCGGATCCCAGTGTCCGGAAGTCGTGCACTGCACGTTCTGTACGCAGTAAGGAGGGCCGGCGTCCACCGCGGCGGAAACGCACGCGCACGTGTTCGGGTCCCAGTGCTTGCCGATCACGCAGAAGGCGTGCTGCACGCAGTGGGGGGCGCCGGCGTCGATCGCGGTGGCGACGCAGCCGCAGACATCCGCATCCCAGTGCGCTCCCTGGAGGCACGCGACGTTGTCGATGCACGGATGGTGAGGGCGATGGCCGTTACGCTGCGCTTCGGTGGTCTGATCCTCCGATTCACCGGTGGGCTCCGTCTGCGAGGCGCAGCCGACAGACGCGAGCGACGCGGCCACAACGAACGAAAATGCGGAAGCGAGAAAAAAGGATCGGGTCATGACAAGCTCCAGGGACCGGGCGGAAGGTTTCGATTTGGGGATGCAGCGCGAATCACGGTGGACTACGCCGGGACCCGCGTGCGTCTGACATCGCTGAGGTCGATTTCTTGCGCGGCGATCCCCTCGATTGCCGTGGTGGCCCTCGCCATGGCACCCGGCGCGGGGTGTCGCCGCTCGCCGCCGCCGTCCGCGGCCGCCCCGGACGAGCCGCTCGACGTAAGCTTCGCGGGCTGCTCCGCGATCGCGTGGCACGACGGCCGTGACGAATGCGCGCTCGGCCCGACCCGCGTCATGCGCCTCGCGCTGCCGCGTGGGGCGAAGAACGTCGTCATCCGCGCGGGGGGAGACAGCGCCCTGCCGTCGCGCGTCGAGGACGTCGGCGCCGCGTTCTGCCACCACATCGACGTGCCTTCGGCAGCACGTTTGGTGGTCGTGCGGGCGGAGGTGGAGGGCCGGCCGGCATCGTTCACGCTCGCGGTGGGTCCGGCACGGACGCTCGCATGGGCCGAGGATGCGAAGGCTGCGCGGGCTCGCGGCGACCTGAGCGGCGCGCGGGCGCTCGCCGCTGCGCATGCTGCGAGCGGCGACGACGCCGAGCGTGCGGCTGCGAACGATCTCCTCGGACGGATCACGCTCGCCGAGGGCCACGCGGAGGAGGCTTTCCCGCTGCTGCGCGCGGCGCTCGCGTCGCATCGCGCCGCCGGTCGCATCTCCGACGCGATCGACGACTCGTTCGCGCTTGCGTTTGCTCTCCATCAGCGGAGCCATCGGTACGACGAGGCGCGGGCGGCGCTCGACTCCGTAGCGAAGGATCTCCCGCGCTATCCCGAGGGCCGAGCGCGCGACCCGTATTACCGGGGAATCCTTGCCTCCGAGACCGGTGACCGCCGTGCTGCGCGCGCGCTGCTGCGGGACGCCGAGGGTCGTGCACACGTCCTCGGACTGGCGCGCCTCGAGCGCAACGCGCGCGCCGCGCTCGCGGTCGAGATGCAAGCGCTCGGCAACGCGCGCGCATCGCTCGACGTCCTGCGCGGGCTCGAGAACGATCCCGACGTGAAGGGGTGCGAGCGTGTCGAGGTCGACAACAACCTCGGCTGGGGCGCTCTCCTGGCGAACGAGGCGAGCGGCGCTGTGAGCGAGGACGCGCATGGCCCGCTGGAGCGTGCGCTCGCCGTCGTGGGATGCTCGGACGCTTATCTCGCGAGCTTCGCGCGCGCCAACCTCGCGCGTCTCGCGCTCGACGAGGGCGATCCGCTGCGTGCCAGCCACTATCTCGAGGCAGCGCGCGCCGGCGTGCACGAGCCACGTGGAACCGAGCGCATGTCGTGGCTCGACCTCGAGGCGCGCATCCTGCTCGCGCGTCACGACGCGGCCAGGGCGCTCGCGCGCTTCGACGAAGAGCGTGCGCTCGCTCGTGCCGGCGTCCTGCTCGAGCCGGAGTGGAGCGCCCTGGTCGGTCGCGCCGAGGCGTGCGAAGCGCTCGGACGGCGCGCTGACGCCGTGACCGCGCTCCTCCAAGCGGAGGACGTCGTGGATCGCGCGATGCTCCTCGTGCCCCTGGGCGAAGGGCGCGGGGAGTTCGTCGCGGATCGGTCACGAAGCGCGCGGGCGGCCGTCGAGCTGCTCGTCGCCCTCGGCCGCGGCGCGGAGGCAGCGCGGGTGGCACGCCGTTCGCGCACGCGTGTCCTCAGGAGCGTCGAACGGGCGCTGCGCATCGAGCTCCTCCGCCCGGCCGAGCGGATCCGATGGGAGGCCGCGGTGCGGTCGTATCGATCGGCGCGCGAGGCCCTCGACGCGGAGTCAGCCGGCGACTGGAAACTGCCGCGCGACGCGCTCGATCGCGTCTCGACGGCCCGCGCAGAACGCGAACACGCCCTTCGCACGGCGCTCGAGGGGGTGATCGCGCTCTTCGCGTCGGTTGCGAGCAGCGCCGAGGACGCCGACCCACCGGGACCTGGCGATGTCGAGGTCCTCGTCCACGCCGGCCGAACGGGCTGGATTGCCCTCGTCACCGACGCATCCGCGACCACCGCACATCGCGTCCCGGCGCCCGGCAGCGCGGTCGGCGAGCTCGCGCACGCGCTCTTCGACCCGATGGAGGCGCGCATTCTCGCGGCGCGGCGCCTCCGCGTCCGCACCTATGGAGTGTGGCGCGAGGTCGACGTGCACGCGCTCCCTTTTCGCGGCCCCCCCCTGCTCGAGCAGCTGGCGGTCGACTACCCGCTCGGGCTTCGTGCGCAGGCGCATGACGCGCCACTCGAACGGCGCGCCTTGATCGTCGGCGACGCGCTCGGCGATCTGCCGGCGGCTCGTACCGAGGCGGGCCTCGTCTTCGCCGCGCTCGCGCCCCGGATGCCTTCGCGCCTGCTCGCAGGGCCGGAGGCGACGAGCCGTGCTGTCGCCGGGCAACTCTCGCGCGCGGGCCTCTTCCACTATGCGGGTCACGGCGTCTTCGCGGGCGCGGAAGGCTGGGAGAGCGCGCTTCCACTTGCCGACGGCGGTAGGCTCACGATCGCCGACCTCTTCGCGCTCTCGCCCGGTCCGCGCAAGGCGATCCTCTCGGGGTGCGACGCCGCGCGTACGCTCGGCGAGGCGGAAGGGCTGGGGCTCGCGCAGGCGCTCGTGGCCACCGGCTCCGAAGAGGTGCTCGCGCCCGTGAGACCCGTGGCGGACGCGCTCGCTGCTCGTCTCGCGCGTGGCCTCTACGCGGGCGGTACCGTGGATGCAGTGGCCGATCTCGAGGCGAACGGCTCGCTCGCCTCCGCCGCGCGCGGGGCGCTCCGTAGCCTGCGCCAGGAAGACCCCAGCGCCGACTGGGCGGCGTTCCGGGTGATCGCGCGGTGATTCCGGGTCGGCGTTGCCCGACGGCAGGCGTCCCACCATGCGTGCTGAGCGCGACGAACGCGGACCGGGCGAGTACCCTCGGACGCAAGATGCAGACGCGCCGATCGATGGTCCTCGCAATGGCGCTCTTCGCGTGTGCACCATCGTGCGGGAAGACCCCGCCTGCCGCCGCTGTAGAGGGGGTCGACGCGACCGCGCCGCCGGCCCTTACCGACCTCGACGGGGACGGCGTGAGCATGCTCTTCCCCTCGGCCGCCGGCGGCTCGAGCTTCCGCCTCGGCGCGCAGGACCCGAACAACACTCCGAACTTCCAGATCGAGAACGGCACCCGCGCGACGCCGGCGACCGACGGCGCGATCAATTACTTCACGATGCCCGCTTACGACTTCACGTACTCGAGCGGCGGCGCTGGCAAGACGAGCCGTCTCCACATCCATGCAAGCGGCGGCGACCAACGCTTCACGTGGAAGACGCAGCAGGGCTACCTCTCGAGCCCCGCGGACGTGAAAAACCAGGAGCTCACGGTCTACGCGCGGTACCGGGGCGTCTATGACGCGACCCGCGCGTTCTTCACGTTGAAGATCCGCGGCGGCAAGCACACGACCGACGGCGACCTCGCGTCATGCGTGATGCTCACGCTGCAGAGCGCGGAGAGCGGCGCGGCGACGCGCTTCGGGAAGGAGCTCACTCACCCGAACTACGATTACGTGAAGCTCACGCCGGCCTTCGACACGCATCTCGTGGAGGGCGTGTGGTTCGGCCTCAAGCTGGTGAGCTACGGCGTGCCAAACGACGCGACCCGCGTCGTCAATCGACTCTACGCGGATACGGACCCGTTCGACCCGGTCACGGGCAAACCGAAGAATGGCTGGCGCCTCTTGAGCGAGTACGTCGATGTGGAGGGCGTGAGCACGGGCAAGCTCTACACGAAGCTCGTCGATTGGGGCGGATGGCAGACGACGTTTCGCACCGACGGCGTCATGAACGTGGACTTTGCGATCGTCAGCGTCCGCGAGATAGTCCCGCCAAAGTAGCGAAAAACGGGCTCGCGAGCTCTGCCCCCCAGCGCCTCGTGGAGACCGCCGTGGAGTGCTGGGGCGCGAACGAGCTCGGGCAGCGCGCCGCGCGCGCCTACCTCGAATCGATCGTGGCGTGGTTCGTCGTGACGTAGCGCGCGATGGCGTCGGCGCCCGTGAGGTAGCCGTCGTACGCGACGTTGCCACGGAGGTGGCGTTCGTAAAAGGCGACCATCAGCGCCCTCGCCATGTCGTTGACCTGCGCGTTGGGCGCGGTCGCCGTCGCGCAGAATGTGCAAGGGAGGCCACACGTCCCCACGTCGTCGAGGAAGCTCATGTGGCTCGCGCCAGTCGCCGTGACCTTCAGGCTCGGCGTCTTGGTCTGCGCGTAGAACGTGGTGAAGTTGTCGGCCGAGGGCGCGCAGGCGGTGTCGGTGGTCTCGCCCACGAAGCCGGTCGGGATGGAGAGGGTCGGTAGGAGGTCCCTCACCACCACGCAGCCGGGCGCGGTGCAGGGGTTGGGACCGGAGTCCACGGGGTCGACCACGAAGGATGCCTTGACGCGTGGGTCCATGGTCGCGGCGAGCAGCGCTAGCTTGCCGCCAAGCGAGTGCCCGCTCATGCCGACTCTTGTAGCGTCGACCTTGGGACCGAGGACGGCATCGGCCTTCGCCCAGTCGACTCCGCCCAGGAGATCCTTGGCCTGCTTTGGATTGTCGTTGGGGAAGCCATTCGGAAAACCGACGGCCAGGGCGACGTATCCGAAGGAGGCTAGGCGCTTGAGATAGCCGGTGTACTGCGCGGGCGGCAGCAGGAAGCCATGGGCGAAGATCACCACCGGGAAAGGACCGGAAGCGTTCGGGTAGGCGACGTGGACGGCGACATTGTCCCCCGTCGTGGCGATCGCCGCACTGGCGTCCTTCTCGGCGATGGTGAAGGGGCCATCGGCATTCGGGTCTGCCGTGCCGCCGTCGACCGGTGACGCGCCGTCGCGCGGGGTCGCGGAGTCGTCAGGAGACGCCCCATCGCGGGCGCCGGCCTCGGGAGAGGGGCCGCTGCTTCCATCGGGTCCGTCACCGACCGATGGCAGCGGCGTGTCTCTGCTTCCACCACATGCGGGAGCCATGCACATGCCCAGGATCGCGATGATCGCGCCTGCATTGATCGAGCTTTTCATGTGACTCCTCTTTGCCTTCGTCGATCGTGAGCTGACGCAGTCGTGGCGACGGTCGCCTTCGCCGCGTGGCGTTTCTTGGCCCGACGTTGCTCCTTCGGCGC
>JAYTHX010000537.1:0-21175 GCA_043732195.1 Polyangiaceae bacterium | reverse complement strand
CTCGAGGATCTCCGGATTGATGAACACGCGGAGGTCGCTCGGCTCGTCGTTGTCCGCGATGTCGATGATGAACAGCTGGAGCACCTCGCCGACCTGCGTGGCCGCCAGCCCGACGCCGGGCGCCGCGTACATCGTCTCGGCCATGTCGTCGATCAGCTTGCGCAGCTCGGGCGTGACGGCGTCGATCTTCTGACCCTTCTCGCGAAGGCGCTTGTCCGGGTAGTGGAGAATGGTGCGGACCATGAAGACCTGACCTTAACGCGGGAGATGCGCCTGCGCGAGCCGGAGACGACGATCAATCGGGGTAAATAAGAGGGCCATGCACGTACGCGTCGCTGCCCACGAGCTCCCAGGCGGGCGTCGCGATGCGGGGGGCCTGCTGCGGCGTGTCGGGCCCCGCCCAGTCGACCGCGCCGGCGCGGCCACGTGGGCCGAGCAGAATTGGCGCGACGAACACGTGGAGCTCGTCCGCCAGACGGCCGGCCAGGAAGCTCCCCGCAAGCTCGGCGCCGCCCTCGACCATGAGAGCCACCACGCCGCGAGCGGCGAGCGAGCGCAGCGCTGTGAAGACCTCGAGGCGGCCTTCGGCGGAGAGCGGCGTGCGGAGGCACTCCACGCCGTGCCTCGCGAGCTCCGACTCGGCGTCCGCGTCCGCGTCGAGGCCGCACAGCACGAGCGTCGGCGTCTCGCGCGCGGTCTTCACGAGGCGTGACTCGACGGGAAGGCGGAGCTTCGTGTCGAAGATCACGCGCAGCGGGCTCTCGCCCGGCGCGTCGCGCACGGTGAGGCGTGGGTCGTCGGCGAGGGCGGTGCCGATGCCGATGGCGATCGCGTCGCTCTTCGCGCGCAGGAGGTGGACCTTGGCGCGGGCGTCCGGCCCGGTGACCCACTTCGACTCGCCGGTGCGCGTGGCGATGCGGCCGTCGAGCGAGAGCGCGAGCTTCAGCGAGACGTACGGCAGCCCGACCGTGATGTGCTTCGACCACGGCGCGATCATCGCGCGGGCCTTCTCCTCGCGCACGCCGAGCACGACCTCGATGCCCGCGGCGCGGAGCTTCTCGACCCCCATGCCCTCGACATGCGGGTTCGGATCGCGCGTGCCGACCACCACCCGCGTGACCTTCGACGCGATGATGGCGTCGGTGCAGGGCGCGGTCCGTCCGTGGTGATTGCACGGCTCGAGCGTCACGTAGAGCGAGGCGCCGTTCGCCTTGTCACCGGCTGCAAGGAGCGCCGCGACCTCGGCGTGATCGCCGCCGGCGCGCTCGTGGAACGCGGAGGCGACGAGCTCACCGCTGCTCACCACCGCGGCGCCGACGTTCGGGTTCGGGGAGGGCTTGCCGTTCTTGGCCGCGGCGAGCGCGACCTCCATCCAGCGCTCGTCGTCGGTGGGCGGCGCCGGGGGCGACTGCGACGGGGACGTCACCGGTGGGGGTACGGCGGAAGGTCGTTTGGCTTTCATGGCTGAACGTCCTTGCGAGCGAGCTGGTCGATCTCGGTGCGGAGCTCGTCGATGTCCTTGAACTGACGATACACGCTGGCGAAGCGCACGTACGCGACAGGATCGACGAGGCGCAGGTGCGTCATCACGCGCTCGCCGATCGCCTCGGCGCTGATCTCCTTCTCGCCGGAGTCGATGAGCTCGCGCTCTATGCCGTCGACGATCTGCTCGAGGCGCTCGATGCCGACCGCCCGCTTGTCGCACGCGCGCCGCAGGCCGCCCAAGACCTTCTGGCGATCGAAGGTCTCGCGTCGGCCGTCCTTCTTGACGACGAGCGGCAGGACCTCTTCGACACGCTCGTACGTGGTGAAGCGGCGCGCGCAGGCCTCGCACTCACGACGGCGGCGGATGACGTCGCCCGAGGTACCCGCGCGGGAATCGGTGACCTTGCTCTCGAGATGTGCGCAGAACGGACACTTCACTCGCGCCTACCCCTCGAAGCGGGACAGGACGAGCGAGCAGTTCGTGCCCCCGAAGCCGAACGAGTTGTTCAGCGCGTGCTTCACGCGCCGCTCGCGCGCGACGAGCGGGACATAGTCGAGCGGGCAAGCCGGATCGGGATCCGTGAGATTGATGGTCGGGGGGATCTTGCCCTCGGCGATGGCCAGGGCGCAGATCGCGCTCTCCACCGCGCCGGCGGCGCCGAGGAGGTGGCCCATCATCGACTTGGTCGAGCTGATCCAGAGCTTCTTGCTCGTGGCGTGCTCGCCGAAGACGGCGGTGATGGCCTCGGTCTCGGCGATGTCGCCCACGCTGGTCGAGGTGCCGTGCGCGTTGACGTAGTCGACTGCGTCGGGCGTGATGCCCGCGTCCTTGAGCGCCATCTTCATCGAGCGCTGCGCGCCCTCGCCGTGCGGGGCGGGATTCGTGAGGTGGTAGGCGTCGCTCGAAGCGCCGTACCCGGTGATCTCGGCGTAGATCCGCGCGCCGCGCGCCTTGGCGCGGGTGAGGGACTCGAGGACCATGACGCCAGAGCCCTCGCCGCACACGAACCCGTCGCGGCCCTTGTCGAAGGGACGGCTCGCGCGCTCGGGGTCGTCGTTGCGCTTGGAGAGCGCGTACATCGCCTCGAAGCCGCCGATGCCGACGGGCGTGACGGTCGCCTCGGCGCCGCCGGTGACCATGATCTGCGCCTTGCCGCGGCGGATCCACTCGGCGGCCTCGCCGATGGCGTGCGCGCCGCTCGAGCAGGCGCTGGTGTTGCAGTAGCTCGGCCCGCGCAGCCCGTGGGCCATCGAGACCTGGCCCGCCGCGAGGTTCGCGATGATGCCGGGGATCGAATAGGGGCTGATCTTCTGCGGCCCCTTCTCCATGAGCGTCTGCTTGGTCTTCTCGAGCGTGAAGAGCCCGCCCAGACCGACGCCGATGAAGCAGCCGGCCTCGTCACGATCCTCGTCGGACATCTCGAGCTGAGCGTCCTTGATGGCCATGTCCGCTGCACCGAGCGCAAACTCGGTGAAGCGGTCCATTTCCTTCAGCTTCTTCTTCTCGATGAAGCGCGTGCCGTCCCAGCTCTTCACCTCGCCCGCAAACCGCACGCGGAACGCCGAGCAATCGAAGAGCGTGATCGGCGCGATGCCGCTCTGGCCTGCGAGCAGAGCTGCCCAGGTCTCGAGCCGGCCGATGGCGAGCGGAGTGACGAGTCCGATCCCGGTGATGACGACGCGTTCCATGGCAGACGCAGCTCTCCTCGATCAGGCGCGCGCGCGCACCTGGCTACTTCTTCGCGTGCTTCTCGATGTAGTCGACCGCATCCTGCACGGTGCGGATCTTCTCGGTGTCCTCGTCCGGGATGTCGATCTCGAAGGCTTCCTCGAACGCGAGGACCAGCTCCACGAGCCCGAGCGAGTCCGCTCCGAGGTCCTCGATGAAGGTGGACTCCGGCTTGATGTCCTTCTCCTCGACGTCGAGCTGCTCCTTGATGATGCGCTTGACCTCGCTACCGATGTCCTGAGCCATTCGTGTGCCTCGTTCGATTCGCGTACTTTGCCGATGGCCCCGCGAGAATTCGCGAGGGGAAGGAGTGTCCCGGGGGCCTTCTACACAGCCTTTCCCAAGACCGCAACCCGCGCTTTCCTGCGCGGCCTGCGTAGCGGAAGTAGCGGTCTTCAGACGTACATTCCGCCGTTGACGCGGAGCACCTGTCCCGTGACGTACGCGGCTTCGTCGCTCGCGAGGTAGACGCACGCGGCGGCGATCTCCTTGGCGGTGCCCGTGCGGCCGAGCGGGACGACCTTCACCAGCATCTCCTTCATGGCGTCGGTCATGCCGCTCGTCATGTCGGTGTCGATGAAGCCGGGGGAGACGACGTTCACCGTGATGTTGCGCGACGCGAACTCGCGGCCGATCGACTTTGCGGCCCCGATGACCGCGGCCTTGGAGGCGGCGTAGGCGGTCTGACCGACGTTGCCCATCTCGCCCACCACGCTCGACATGAAGATCACGCGGCCAGTCTTGGCGCGCATCATCACCTTGGTGGCGGCCTTCGCGCAGGCGATCGAGCCCTTCACGTTGACCTGGAAGAGGCGGTCGACGTCCTCTTCCTTGAGGCGCAGGAGCAGCCCGTCGATCGAGATGCCAGCGTTCGCCACCAGGATGTCGAGGCGGCCCAGGCGCTTCGCCAGCTCGTCGATAGCGGCCTCGGCCGCCTTCGTGTCCGCCACGTCGAAGCCGAGGATCTCGGCCTTGCCGCCCTTGGCGACGATCGCGTCCGCGACCTCCTTCGCCTGGGCCTCGCCCTTCACGTAGTTCACGACGACCGTGGCGCCGTGCTCCGCGAGAGCCTCGCAGCACGCGCGCCCGATGCCGCGCGAGCCGCCGGTGACGAGAGCAACCTTGCCGGTGAGCTGGAACATTTCGTCTTCTCTCTCAGGTGGGGGGCGCGTCGGCGGGGGCCGGCGCGAGGAACGCAGCGAGCCCCTCCAGGGAGGCGACATCGCCCACGCTGAAGACCTTCATCTCCTTCGCGATGCGCTTGCCAAGGCCCGCGAGCACCTTGCCCGGGCCGATCTCGATCGCGTGCGTGATGCCTTCCATGTGCATGAGGCGCACCGCCTGCTCCCAGCGCACGGCGCCGTCGACCTGGCGGACGAGCAGCTCCTTCACGCGGCCCGGCTCGGTGTTGGGCCGCGCGTCGACGTTCGCCACGACCGGGAAGGCGAGGGCCTGCACGTCGACGGCGTCGAGCTTGGCCTTCAGCGCCAGGGCGGCGGGGGCCATGAGAGCGCAATGGAACGGGGCGCTCACCTTGAGCGGGATGGCCTTGCCCTTCTCCTCGCCCGCGCGCAGCCCCGCGCGCGCCACGGCGGCGGCGGTACCGGCGATCACGATCTGGCCGGGCGCGTTGAAGTTCGCGCAGCTCACGGTTCCGTAGGGGTTGCCCTCGGCGTCGTTCTCGGCGGCGATCTCGCGGCAGATCGCCTCGAGGCGCGAGGCATCGACGCCCATGATCGCCGCCATCGCGCCGGCCCCTGCCGGCACCGCGACCTGCATGGCGAGCCCGCGCGCGCGGACGAGGCGGAGGGCATCCTCGAGCGAGAGCGCGCCGGCCGCGACCAGCGCGGAGTACTCGCCGAGCGAGTGCCCGGCCGCGAAGCGCGGGGCTGGCAGTGCCGGGTACCTCTCGCGCATCGCCGCGAGCACCGCGGCGCTCATCGTGACGAGCGCCGGCTGCGCGTTGGCGGTCAGCGTGAGCTGCTCCTCGGGCCCCTCCAGGATCAGCTGCGAGAGCTTGGGCGAGTCCCCGAGCGCGGCATCCGCCCGGTCGAAGACGTCGCGCGCCGCAGGCGAGGTCTCGAGGAGGTCCTTGCCCATGCCGACGGCCTGCGAGCCCTGGCCCGGGAAGAGCCACGCGATCTGACGCGGTTCCATTGAGCGGGTCGATAGCGCAGCTGCGTGAGAGAGCCAACAGCTGACCGCTAACTAGCTGACCGCTCCTCCACCGCAGCGACGTGGAGGATGACTACGAGGGGGGAACGAAGCCGCTCTTGGACGATGACCTCGTGTCGACCACGGGGTACGGTCCGCGTGGCGCGCTCGCGCTCACGCTTGCCGACCGTAAGGAGTTTCCGGAGCGCGCGACGATGGTCGCCTTCGGCCGGCGCGCGTGTGGCCTCGACTCCGCGCGCGCGCGGTGAGAGGCATCGCCCGCCGCAAGAAGGAAGATGGTGCGTTCGCGAGCGCGGGTACGCGGCTCGGGGGAGGCGTTTGCGCGCGGCGTGAGGCGCCTGTCGAAGGCGTGAAGGTCGTCAGCCGGCGCCGGCGCCGGAGTCGAACGGGTCCGGCACCGCGCCGTCGCTGCTGGGTGGCTTGGTCGGCTGCGCCGTGGGCTGGGACGACGAGGCGGGGGGCTCCGCGGTCTTCGCGTCGCCCCCGTGGTCGACGCGTCCGCCGCCCTGGTAGTCGCTCTTCTCGAAGATGCAGGCCGTCACGGTGGCGAGCAGCAGGGACGCAAGCCCCACGCGGACCACGATGCGCCGGCGCGCCTGGATCTCTTCACGACGTTCCATCAGTTGCACTCCCAGCCTTTCAAGGTCGTGCAGTGGCACTTCGCGGTGTCCCTCGAGCTGACGCCGTAGCGCGGGCACTCGAGGTTCTGCTTGTAGAAGCCGAAGCAGAGCGTCCCGGGCACGATCATCGAGGCCGGGCAGTCCGGGAAGTCGATGTTGAAGACGGCGGTCTGTTCGAGCTTGCCGTCGAGGTAGGCCTCGCAGACGAAGTGGCCGGGCGGAAACGGGAGGCCTTCCGTCTCGACGCCGTCGGGGCCGCGCGGCTTGAGGGTCACGTCGACGATCTGGATGCCGTCCGAGGGGGTGGGGGCGGCCTCGACGTTCGTGAGCACGCGGTCGGTGGCGAAGAACTTGTCGGAGACGAAGTCGTAGGCCTGGAGCTCGCGTACGAGCGCCTCGACGGTCGCGCCCTTGCGGCCGATGCCCAGCTCCACGACGCAGTGGATCTCCTTCGTGTCCGTGAAGAACACGTTGCGCTTTCGAGCGCCCGTGCCGTCGAGCGCCATGTACACGTCGGACACGCGCGCGGTGCTCGTGCAGGAAACCACTGCTGCGAGGAGCAGGACCGAGGTCACGACCAGCGGGCCCAAGCGCATCCCGGACAGCATAGCGCACGCCGCGCGCGCGCAGGCTACATACGGATGATCGCGCCGCCCCAGGAGATTCCGGCGCCCAGCGCGCACATGGCCACGGTGTCGCCGACGCGGATTTTGCCGGAGCGCAGGTTCTCGTCGAGCAGGATCGGGATCGATGCGCTCGACGTGTTGCCCACGCGATCGATGTTGACGAGGACCTTCTCCTTCGGCACGCCGAGGCGCGTGGCGGCGAAGTCGATGATGCGCAGGTTCGCCTGGTGCGGACAGATCCAGTCGACCTCGTCGGCCGTCATGCCGGTCATGTCGAGCGCGCCCTTCGTGGCCGCGTAGAGGTTCTTCACCGCGACCTTGAAGATGTCCTGCCCGCGCATGTGGACCTTGTGCTTCTTCTGCTCGATGAGCTCGGCGCTCATCGGCGAGACGGAGCCGCCGCCGGGGATCATCAGCGAGTGCGCCAGCGCGCCGTCCGACTGGATCTTCGTCGAGAGGAGGCCGCGCGGCTTGCCGTCGAACGTGGCGCCGCCCGCCGGGCCGAGGATGACCGCGCCGGCGCCGTCGCCGAAGAGGACGCACGTGGTGCGGTCCTCCCAGTTGATGACGCGTGAGAGAAGCTCCACGCCGACCACCAGCACGTGCTTCATCGTGCCCGAGCGGATGAACTGATCGGCGATCGAGAGGCCGAAGATGAAGCCTGCGCACGCCGCGGAGAGGTCGAATGCGGGGCACGCGCCGGCGCCGAGCTTCTGTTGCACGTAGACCGCCGTGGCGGGCATCGGCATGTCGGGCGTGACCGTGGCGACGATGATGAGGTCGATGTCGGTCGCCTTGAGCTCGGCGGCCTCGAGCGCCTTTTGCGCCGCGGCCGCCGCCATGTCGCTCGTGACGATGCCCTCGGGCGCGATGCGGCGCTCGCGGATCCCGGTCCGATCCATGATCCACTGGTCGCTCGTGTCGACCATCTTCTCAAGGTCGGCGTTCGTGCGAACGATGGACGGAAGGTAGTGACCCGTACCGAGGATGCGTGTGGCGGGCGTGTTCATGGGGTGCGCGTCAGGCTTCTAGCACATGACGAGAACATGACACACGAACGCCGCGGCCCATGCCTGCGGATTGCACGACCGCATGACGAGAGCGCGCACGCTCCCGTACGCTGTCAGGCCTTCGCTTTGGCCGTTTTGTCAATGACCTGCCGGCCCTTGTAGTGGCCGCAGGATGAGCACGCACGGTGCGGCGTCACGGGCTCGCCGCAGTTCGCGCACGCGATGAGCTGCACGGGCACCACCTTGTCGTGATTCGCGCGGCGCATGTTGCGCTTCGATCGGCTCATTCGTCGCTTGGGAACCGCCACGGCATACTCCTTCGATCAGATCACTTCGTCGTCTTGGCCCGGAACGCCAGGAGCGGCGCGAGCCGCGGGTCGATCGGCTTCTCCTTGGAGGGAGTCGCTTCGGCATTGCTTTCCGGGGCGGGGGACATACCCGGGCAGGCCTCCGAGCACAAGGGAATCATCGGGATTCCGAGCAATAGCTCGTCACGCACCAGGTCATCGAGCACGACGGTCTCTCCGTCGTAGGGCAACGTGTCGGGCTCGGCGTCCTCCAGCGTGTACTCCACCTCGCCGTCGGGACCGCTGTCCTTCAGCTTCGACCCGGGCACGTAGATCACGCTGATATCCGAATGAATCTCGGTGTCGAACGGCTCGAGGCAGCGGGCGCACGGCACGTTCAACGTCGCATCGAGGGTGCCGTGGACGACCACGTCCGGCCCGCTCTTCGAGGCCCGGACCTCCAGGATCCCGTCCTTCGACGTGGCCGTCGCCTCGTGGGTCTCGAGGATGCCGCGCATCCAGGGCGCGCGGAGGGTCAGCCGGTAGTCCTTGCCACCGGCGTCGAGGTCCATGGTCTTGATCGTGAACTCGTGTGCGCTGATCATTTACGGCCTCGCCCGTTCTAGGCGTAATCGCAGCCAGCGCAAGCCCAGGCTTTTGCGGCGGACCGGATCAGGGCGTCGGAGAGGCCGGCGCTCCGTCGACCACCTTGTCGGGATCGCCGAGGAACTCGAAGTGCATCGTGTCCTGGAGGACGTCGTGCCCGAGCCAGTAGAAGCCGTAGCGCTCGAACGTGTCGACCCACGACTTCGGCATGGCCATGCGCTCCCACACGGTCTTGCCCTTCGCCTTGCAGAGCGGGTTGTCGGGCCAGGGCGCGACGCAGCCGCAGCACGAGTTGCGATCGGGCTCGATGTCGACGGCGATGCCGTAGACGTGGTTCGAGATCTCCATCCCGCGGTAGGTGTTCTTGAAGCGGATGCCGCCCATCGCGCGCGGCTTGTACTCGTTGCCCGCGGGCGTCGCCTTCAGGGCAGCCTCGACGCACTTCAGCGCGGGGATGATGCGCTCGTTGACCTGCACGCTCATACCCATGAACGTGAGCGACTTCGCGTAGAACTTCGGCGGATGCGGGTTGCCCTTCGGGCTGCCGAAGCCCTCGAAGTAGCCGTACTTCTCGGTGCGGTACTTGAGCGAGTCCTCGAAGAGCTTGCGCGCCTCCTTCAGCTTGTCGGCGTCCGTCGTGTGCGGGAACCAGTTGCTGCGGATGAGGAACGCCTGCGCCGCCTGCTCGCGGCACGTCTGCACGGCGCCCGAGTCGGTGGTGATCGTGATCTTCGTCGCGCCGATCACCGGGGCGGGCTTCAGGTCGTCCGCGCGCGCGGGCAGCGTCGCCGCGCCGACGGCCAGGAGCACGAAGGCAGACGGCGCGACGAAATGTCCGAGGGTGCGACGGAGGGCGAGCATCGGCGGGGGTTAAACCTCAGCTCTCCCCCGAAGCAAAGCGCAGCGGGACGAGGAAGACAAGAATCGAGAAACCCCTTCGTTCACGCGCTTTTCCTGCGCTCGAAGCGCAGCACCTCACCGAGCGTCTCGTGCTCCTCGATGCCGATGCGCGCGAGGCCCGACTTCTCGAGAACGCGGATCGAAGCCGTGTGCCAGGGCGGCGTGGTCGCGACCACCGAGGTGACGCCCGCCTGCGCGAGCGCCCACTCCACCGCGGCGAGGGTCCCCTCACTCGCGATGCCCTTGCCCTGCCACCGCTCCTCGACGCCGTAGCCGATCTCCGCGACGCCCGCGGCGTCGGGTCGTCCGTGGAAGATGATGCTGCCGATCACGAGGCGCTCCTCGCTCTCCCGCGTGATCATGAGGCAGTCGCCCCAGAGCCGGCCCTCGGGATCACTGCGGATCGCCTCGAGCGAAGCGCTGAACGCACGCTCGACGAGCACGCGTCCCGGCCACGCCGCGGGGATCTTCGCGCCGGCGATGCGCTCGAGCGCAGCGCGGTCCGAACGGAACACCGCCTCGACCAATTCGAGGGTCATCGGCTCGAGGATGAGCCGCGGCGTCACCAGGGCTTCCCTTGCCGCCATGCCTGGATGGTAACCCGTTGACGCCGGCGTCGAAACCGTCGATATTTCGCACGCTAAATATCCGCGCGCTGGAGTATTCCGTGACCCCGCCCCCCCTGAATCCCGAGCTCAAGAGTGATGTCGATCAGGTGCTGGAGGCCATCATCTATCTTTATACGGAGAGCCGGCGCATCACGAAGGAGCTGGCGAAGCGCGCCGACCTGACCGGGCCGCAGCTCACGGTGGTGAAGCTCCTGGAGCAGGTGGGGGATCTCTCGCTGTCCGAGCTCTCGGACAAGATCCGCGCGCAGAACAGCACCGTGACCGGGATCATCGACCGGATGGAGCGCGAGGGGCTCGTCCTCCGCGAGCGCTCGAAGGAGGACCGCCGGGTCGTCCACATCGGGCTCACTGCAAAGGGCTCCGCGCTCGCGAAGGAGATCCCGGTCGAGCCGATGGAGATCTTCAAGGGCGCGCTCGAGAGCCTCTCCGTGCAGGAGATGCGCGACCTCATGCGGATCATGACGAAGGTCGCGAAGCGCGTGAAGCAGATCGTCCGTCGTGACGTCGGCGAGCCGGTCACCACCGCGGGGACCGCCGCGAAGGACGACAAGGGATGACGAAGACGAAGCCCGAGGCGAGGTCGTACGGAAAGATCCGCGTCTCCGACGAGGGCGCGGTCCGCACCGTCACGCTCTTCAACCCCGAGCGCCGCAACGCGATCGGCCCGCAGATGGTCAACGAGCTGCTCTACGCGCTCGACGACGCCCATGCCGATGGCGACGTGCGCAGCCTCGTCCTCACCGGCGAGGGCAAGGCGTTCTGCGCGGGCGGCGACTTCGCGCAGATGACCGGGGGCGCGGGCGACGGACCCGTGCTGCCGCCGAAGGGCGACTACGCCGACCTCCTGCTCGCGATGACCCGCAGCGAGCTGCCGATCGTCGCGCGCGTCAATGGCGCTGCGATGGGCGGCGGCCTCGGTCTCGTCGCCGCGTCCACGTTCGCGGTCGCCGAGTCCGGCGCGTCGCTCGGCACGCCGGAGATCAACGTCGGCCTCTTCCCCATGATGATCATGGCGGTGCTCGCGCGCCTCGTGCCGCGGCGCAAGCTCCTCGAGATGATGCTCTTCGGCCAGAAGCTCACCGCGGACCAGGCGCTCGCGATCGGCCTCCTGAACCGCGTGGTGCCGGTCGACGAGCTCGACGGCGCGGTCCGCACGGTCACCGACGAGATAGGCAAGAAGAGCCCGAGCACCGTGGCCCTCGGCCTCCGCGCGTTCGCCGCGCAGGGCGACCTCGATCTCGACAAGGCGCTGCCCATGCTGCGCGAGAGGCTCGGCGAGTGCCTCGCCACCGACGACGCACGCGAGGGCCTGATGGCCTTCCTCGAGAAGCGCCCGCCGGTGTGGAAGGGGCGCTGAGCACGCGGCTCAGTCCCAGCGGTTCGCGGCTGTGGTGCATCCCGCGAAAGTACCAAACACGCGGCCTGTCGAAAGCGGCCGCTCGCCGCGTCGCACGCTTGCGAAAAAAAGTTTCGTATGCGAAATATTTCGCCCGATGCCCATGAACATGCGCGAGCTGGTGGCGGATCTCGAGGCGCGGCGCGCGAAGATCCGCGAGATGGGCGGTCCCGAGAAGATCGCGAAGCAGCACGAGCGCGGCAAGCTCACCGCGCGCGAGCGCCTCGCGCTCTTCTTCGACGACGGCGTCTACTTCGAGCTCGGCGCGCACGGCACGCAGATGGGCCTCGCTGCGGGACCCGACGGCACGGACAAGCCGGTCGCCGACGCGGTGGTCACCGCCTTCGGCAAATCGAACGGGCGCATGGTCTGCTGCGCCGCATACGACTTCACGGTGAAGGGCGGGAGCATCGGATACACGGGCGAGGAGAAGGTCACGCGCCTCCGCCAGATGGCGCTGCGCGGTCGCTGGCCGATCGTGTGGTTCGTCGACTCGGGCGGCGCGCGGATCGATCCCGGCTCGAGCCACCCCGACATGATCTCGCTGTTCGCGGGCTCCGGGCATCTCTTCCGCGAGCAGGTCCACATGAGCGGCGTGGTCCCCCAGGTCGCGGCGATGGTCGGCCCCGGCGCCGCGGGCACCGCGTACATCCCGGGCCTCGCCGACTTCGTCCCCATGATGAAGGGCGTGGGCAGCCTCGCGCTCGCGGGCCCCGCGCTGGTCAAGGCGGTCACCGGTCAGGTCATCGCGGAGCAGGAGCTCGGCGGCTCCAAGGTCCACTCCGACGTGAGCGGCGTCGGCGACGGCGAGTACGAGACGGACCAGGCGTGCGTCGAGGCGTGCAAGAAGTACCTCTCCTTCTTCCCCTCGAACTGCGACGAGCTCCCGCCCGAGCTGCCCGTCACCGATCCCGTCGATCGCCGCGAGGAGTCGCTGCTCGATCTCCTGCCCGAGTCGACGCGCAAGCCGTACGACATGTACAAGCTCATTCGGGCCATCGTCGACCACGGCGACATCCTCGATATCAAGCCGCGCTTCGCTCGTTCCATCATCACGTGCCTCGCGCGCATCGGCGGCAAGAGCGTGGGCATCGTGGCGAACCAGCCGGCCTGGCTGGGCGGCATCCTCGAGAATGACTCGGCCGACAAGGCCGCGCGCTTCATCCAGATCTGCGACGCCTTCAACGTGCCGCTGATCTTCCTCCAGGACGTGCCGGGCTTCATGGTCGGCTCGAAGGTCGAGCACGCAGGCATCATCCGCCACGGCGCGAAGCTGATGCACGTGATGAGCGCGGCCACCGTGCCGAAGATCACGGTGGTGGTGCGCAAAGCGTACGGCGCTGGCTACTACGTGATGTGCGGCCGTGCGTACGAGCCGGACCTCATCGTCTCCTGGCCCACGGGCGAGATCTCGGTGATGGGCGCGGAGGGCATGGTCGGCATCGCCGGCCGCAAGCTGTTCGGCGGGATGGAGCCGCCGCCCGAGGTGAAGCAGCAGATCGTCGATCAGATCCAGAAGAACATCGACGTCTACAAGGTCGCGGGCTGGGGCCTGATCGACGACGTGATCGACCCGCGCGACACGCGCCAGACGATCGCGATCGGCCTCGAGCTCGCGCGTCACAAGAAGGTGGAGCGCCCCGCGAAGCGCCACGGGATCATCCCCGTCTGATCCGGCGCTGGGCGCGCTCGGCGCCCGTTCACGCGGGCCCGCATCCGGTCGTCGCCCTGCGGCAACGCGCGGTTGCGCGCTATTTCTCGCCGAGCGCCTTCTCGATGGCCGCGGCGAGCACGGGCGACTCCGGGGTCACGTCGGAGTCGAAGCGCGCGATGACCTTCCCGTCCTTGCCCACGAGGAACTTGCTGAAGTTCCACTTCACCTCGCCGGCGGGCGCGGTCTGGGCGAGCATTGCGTAGAGAGGGTGCTTGGCCGGACCCTTCACGGGGATCTTGGCGAACATCGGGAAGGTGACGTGGAACTTGGTCGAGCAGAACTCCTTGATCTCCTTGTTCGACCCCGGCTCCTGCCCGCCGAAGTCATTGGAGGGAAAGCCGACGACGCTGAAGCCGCGCGTCTCGTACGTCGCGTGGAGCTTCTGGAGGCCTTGGTACTGCGGGGTGTAGCCGCACTCCGAGGCGACGTTGACGAGGAGCAGCACCTTGCCGCGGAAGTCGGCGAGCGGCTTCGCGGAGCCGTCGATGGTGTCGAGGGTGAAGTCGTAGATCGATCCGGTCATGGTTTTGCCCGTGGGAGAGGTCGAGGCGGAGGGAGAAGGGAGGGAAGGGAGGGAAGGGAGAGCAGAGGGCGCCGGGGCGGACATCACCGTGGTGTTGTCCTTCGTCGCGGGCGGCTGCGGGTTGCAACCGACGGCGACGAACGCGAGCGAGACGAGCAGCGACGAACGTATCATTGCACCACTCTATCCGTTCGGGGTCACGCTGCGGCGAAGCAGCGCGATGTTGTAGAGACCGCGCTGCCGCGCAGGCGTCATGACGATCGTGACGTGCTGCTCGGAGTGGCGGAAGCGGAAGATGAAGTCGAACGAGCGCACGCGGACCGAAGACGGATCGCGGACGAGCTCCTTGAACTCGCCCTCGAACTCGCGGACGCGGGCGCAGGGCGCAACCTCCCCGAAGAAGCTCCGGCCGATCACGCGCTCCTTGGGAAGCTTCGCGAGCCGTGACTCCGTGTCGTTGTAGTGGACGATGCGGCCCTGCGCGTCGAGGCAGATGAGCCCGTACGGCAGCTTGTCGAGCTCGGTGGGCGAGAGGCGCGAGACCGTGCCGAAGTCGATGCCCATGCCGTCCTGCGGCGCCGTCTCGCGCGGCCGGCCTGAAGGGACGTCGTTGCTCGGGTAGAGCGCAGCGCCGAGGCCGCTGGGCAGGGGCGACGGGCGGGGCATCGGGGCGGGCTGCGGCTCGCGCTGCGGCTCGCGCTGCGGCTCGCGCGGGGCGGTAGGCAGGTCGCGGAAGCGCGCGGGCTCGTCGCGCGAGCGGGCGAGCTCGGCCCGGAGCCGCGCCACCTCGTCCATCAGGAACACCGCCTCGCGGGCCGCGGCCTCGCGAGCCTCGAGCCTCACGAGGAGCTCGTCGCGCTCCGCGCGGAGGCGATCGCGATCAGCGATCAGCTGCTCGACGTTGATCGGCTCGCTGGGGGCGGGCAGCGTGCGGCGCGTCGCGGGCTTCGCGGCGTAGCTCATGCTGCGCTCCCGGTGAACGCGAGCGCCGCGGGGTTGAGCGGGATGGCGCGGCGCAGGCTGCCGAGGAGGCGGTCGACGCGAGCGGGTGAGCGCGCGTCGGCGCGTCCGAAGCTGATGAGCGCGAGGCGCGAGCGCTGCGCGACCGGAGACCACGAGAGGACGTAGCCACCGCGGATCGCCACGTCGATCCGCGCGATGGCCGTGGCGCGCAGGGTCCGCGTGACGCGGTCGGCGAGCGCGGCGAGCGCGCTTGCAGCGACCGAGCGGGTCTTCGCGTCGGGGCCGTCCTTCGCGGCGTCGAACACCGCGCGACCGTCGTGCGTGAGCGACAGCGCGGTCACGTGCTGACCGAGCTCGCGCTCCAGCGTGGCGAACACCTCGGCGAAGGGCGCGCCTTCGAGCTGGTCGAGATCCGTGCTTCCGGTGAGCGAGGGCGGGGGAAGACCCTGCGGGAGCTCCTCGAGGTCGCGGGACGCAGCGTGGGCCGCGGCATCGACGACCAGCGGATTCACGCGCTGGCTCGTGGTCTTGATGAGCAGCAGCGCGCCCTCGCCGCGGCCCGCCAGCGGTCTGGCCACCACGTGCACCGCGGTCGCGGTCTCGATCGCGACCTCGACGACGGGCACGGCCGAGAGCGCGACGCAGCGAATGAACGCGTGGAGCGACGGAGCGAGCGCCGCGAGGTCCGCGGAAGCTCCGTCGGACTCGCGCGTCAGCGAGAATCCAGAGGAGTCTGCGAGCACGACGTCGTCCACCAGAGAGAGACCGCGGACGAGCCGGGCGAGCTCCTCTGCGTCGCGCGCGGAGGGGCGCCCGAGGAAGACGGGGCTGCGACTGAGGCCGGCCCCGGCGAGGCTGGATCCCCTCCAGCGCGCGTTCTCCGCCTGGGCGGCCAGGGCGCGACGCTCCGCTGCTTCGCGCTGCGTTCCCATCGTCGTCAGTCGTCGCGCCGAGTCGGCGGCGGCATCCCGCGCGCCGCGCGTCCGTCCCGCCCGCCACGCTACATGCGCGGTGCCGCAGCACAGCACGGTCGCGGCGCCGAAGCCGAGCAACAAGGTCTCGATCATGACTGCGAGTCCTCCCGGCGTAGGCATTCGGCGGCCCACAGCGAGTCGGCGCGTAGCGCCCCCGAGGCTGCGCCGGTCGCGCCGATCACGATGACGCTGCGGAAGCCGTCCACGTCGGCGATGGCCAGCGAGGAGTCACGGCCCTCGAGCACCGTCGCGCTCATCTCGCCGCATCCGAGCTCGATCGCCGCGCGATCGAGCAGCTCGCGGAGCGGAACGGCGACGGCGACGGCGGACCGTACGAGGTCGGGTGACGCCGACTCGCTCGCGTGGACGTGGCCGTCTCCGTCGACCACGAGGACGCCGAGGATGTCGGGATTACCTTGCGCGAGGGTCAGCGCGAGGCTCACTGCGGATGCCATGCAGAGGGCTCTTTCTGTCACCTGTCGGTCCTGGACAATGCTTGGACAAACATCGGACAGATGATCTATAGGCCGAGCTGGCGGCGTTCCAACCCCTGGAGAACGCGAGCCTCTCCGATTTGGAGGTGGCTTGGTGAGACCCGCTCAGGAGGTGGGCGCGTCGGCGATGGCCGCGAGGAACGCCTCCGCGGTCGTGCGCTCGGGATCGAACACGTTTGGCATCAGCGTGCGCGCACTCCGCCGCACGTCATCGCGATCCTCGTCGTGCCGTTCGCGCCCTGCGGGAGCGCTCGACGACCCGGCCCTCCTCCTCGACCTTGAGATACAGGCACTCCATCTCGTCGGAGGCGTCGGTCTCGCGCACCGCGGTCGACGTCGAGCTCGGGGACCCGCGCCGTCTCGACGAGGCGCTCCCGCCACTCGGCGCTCCTCAAGCGCGACCGACCGACGAGCCCCACGAGCGCGCGGCGTCGGTCCGTGGAGAGGAAGGATCCGTCCTCGTGGTCGAGGATGTCGAACTCGAGGAAGTGATGAGGGAGCGCGTCGTAGTAGACGCTGTGTTTCGCGAACAGCCACTCGCTGCTCCACCGCCACCCGCCGCGCTGGCGCGGTCGACCGTGTCTTGGCAGGCTCTGCCGCCAGCGGTCACGAAATCGCCCGGTCGCCGCGGCGGTGAGCGCGGCCCCTCGCGAAACGCTTGGGATTCGCATATCTTCCCCGGCCATCCGCCATGTCCGAAGCCGCCCCCGACGCCCCCCACGATTTCATTCGCGACATGATCCGCGCCGACGTGGCTGCCGGAAAGCACGGCGGCAAGGTGGTGACGCGCTTTCCTCCAGAGCCGAACGGCCACCTCCACATCGGCCACGCGAAGGCGATCTGCATCAACTTCCAGATCGCGAAGGAGCTGGGCGGTGAGTGCCATCTGCGCCTCGACGACACGAACCCCACCACCGAGGACATCTCGTACGTCGAGGCCATCCAGCGTGACGTGAAGTGGCTCGGCTTCGACTGGGGCGAGCATCTCTATTATGCGTCGGACTACTTCGAGCGCTACTACGAGCTCGCGGAGCGCCTCATCCGCCTCGACCGCGCCTACGTGGATGACCTGCCCGACGAGGAGTTCGGGGCCTCGTACCGCGGCACCATCACCGAGCCCGGCAAGAACAGCCCGTTCCGCACGCGCAGCGTGGACGAGAACCTCGACCTCTTCCGCCGCATGCGGAAGGGCGAGTTCAAGGACGGCGAGAAGGTCCTCCGCGCGAAGATCGACATGTCGTCGGCGAACATGAAGATGCGCGATCCCCCGCTGGTCCGCATCAAGCACGCGCACCACTACCGCACCGGCGATGCATGGTGCATCTACCCGCTCTACGACTACGCGCACTGCCTCGAGGACTCGTTCGAGGGCGTCACGCACTCGCTGTGCACGCTCGAGTTCGAGAGCGCGCGCGAGCTCTACGACTGGGTCATCCAGGCCACCGAGGTCCCGCACGTGCCGCGGCAGACCGAGTTCGCGCGCCTGAACCTCACGTACACCGTGATGAGCAAGCGGCGGCTCCTCCAGCTCGTCGAGCAGAAGCGCGTGAGCGGCTGGGACGACCCTCGCATGCCCACCATCGCCGGCTTTCGCCGCCGCGGTTATACGCCGGAGTCGATCCGCGAATTCATCGCGAAGGTCGGCGTGGCGAAGAACATCTCCACCGTCGACGTGGCGCTGCTCGAGTCATGCGTGCGGGACGACCTCGAACGCCGCTCGCCGCGCGTCATGACGGTGCTGAGGCCGCTCGAGCTCGTCATCGAGACGTACCCCGAGGATCAGGTCGAGGAGCTCGACGCGCCGTTCTGGCCGGCCGGCACCGAGCCGGCCGAGAGCGTCGATCGGGCGCTGCGCGGCAGCCACAAGGTCTCGTTCTCGCGCACCTTGCTCATCGAGCGGGAGGACTTCGCAGAGGAGCCACCGCCCGGCTGGAAGCGCCTGGCGCCCGGTCGCAAGGTGCGGCTGCGTCACGGCTACATCGTCACGTGCACGCGCGTGGAGAAGGAGAACGGCGGAGAGATCACGAGGGTGATCTGCACGCACGACCCAGCGACGCGCGGCGGCATCGCCACCGACGGCAAGCGCATCGACGGCACCATCCACTGGCTCTCCAAGGCCCACGCCGTCGATGTGGAGGTGCGCGTCTACGATCGCCTCTTCGGCAGCGAAAGTCCGGGTGAAGACGGCCGCGAGTGGCTCGAGGATCTGAACGCCGCCTCGCTCGCCGTCGTCCACGCCAAGGGCGAGCCGCTGCTCGCGAGCGTGAAGGCCGGCGATCGCTTCCAGTTCGAGCGCGTCGGGTTCTTCTTCGCGGACCCCGACACCGGGCCGGGCAAACCGGTCTTCAATCGCTCCTTGGCGCTCAAGGACGGGTGGGCCAAGCAGACCGCGCGCGCCGGTACGCCGCTCTCGAGCCGTGTCACGTCTCCCGCGGTGCCGAGCGCGAAGCGCGTCGCGCTCGTCCCCGCCGCGCCTGCCGTGGCCGCGCCGCTCTCGCCAGAGGCGCAGGCCTTCGTCGCGCAGCACGGCCTCACCGCCGACGAGGCGCGCGTCCTCGTCCACGAGCCGCTGCTGCGTACCTTGTTCGACGCTGCAGTGGCGACGCCGGATGGAAAGAAGCACGCGTCGGCGGTGGCGTCGGTGCTCGTCAACGATCTGCTCGGGGAGACGCGCTCGCGGAAGCTCGAGGCGGTCCCGTTCGCGGGCGCGGCGATCGTCGAGCTCGTGCTCCTCGGGGCCTCCGGCACGATCTCCACGAAGCAGGCGAAGGACGTCCTGTCCGCGATGCTCGCTTCGGGAGAGAGCGCGCGCGCCATCGTCGAGGCGAAGGGCATGAAGCAGATCGCGAGCGCGGACGCGCTGGGGCCCATCGTCGATGCCGTTCTCGCGCAGAGCGCAGACGTCGTCGCGCGTTACAAGGCCGGCAACCTCAACGTGTTCGGCGCCCTCGTCGGCATGGTCATGAAGCAGACCAAGGGTCAGGGAAACCCGCAGCTCGTCGCCGAGCTGGTGAAGGCGCGCCTGGACGGTCGATCCCCATGAGGCGAGGGTGCGCAGCGACCCTTCGTCGCGCCGTTGGGGCCCGCGGCGATGGTATTTTCGCGACCATGCGAGCTCATTCTGGTTTCCTGATCCTCGGCCTCTTCCTCTTCGCGTGTGGCGGTAGCAAGCCTCGTCACGTCAACAACCCGCCCGTCGAGACCACGCACGGCGCCCATCCCGTCGGTGCCGGCGGAGAGCACCGTGACGACAAGGGCGACAAGCGCATCGAGGCCACCACCGGCTGGGAAAAGCTCGGCGAGCGCACCGTGAACGGCAAGGCCGACCACGATACGATCACCGTCGGCTCGAAGGAGGGCCGCTTCAAGGCCATCCAGATCAAGGTCGAGCACAGCGCGGTCGAGATGTTCGACGTCGTCGTGACATTCGCCGACGGCACGACGTTCTCGCCGCCGACGCGCCTCGTCTTCCACAACGGCGACCTCAGCAAGGTCATCGACCTCCCGGGCGACAAGCGCACCATCCAGAAGGTCGACTTCAAGTACGGCAACGTGCCGGGCGGCGGCAACGGCACCGTCGAGCTCTGGGCAAAGTAGTCGTCACCGTCTGCGCGTGACGACGTGGGTCGGGCGCTTCGGCAGGTGCCGGAGCCCCATCCACGCGAGCGCCGCGATGTGGCTCGCGACCCTTCCACGGCGGGCTTGCGGGCGTGCGTCCACCATTGGCCGACGAAGGTGACCATTCCCACGAGGGCGTGGGCGTAGATGGGCGCCGATTTCGGGTCGTAGCCGGCCGCCTTGAACGACGCCGCGAAGACATCGCCGACCCGCTCTGACGCGCGCTGCTCATGCCCTGCGCGCAGGTCGCCCGGAGGTCTGCGCGCCGCCCCCCGAGCTCGACGAGGCGACCGCCGAGCTGCTCGGCTGAGATCGCCTCCGTCGCACGGACGGCGCGGTATACGTGAGATTAAGGAGTTGCTTCTGGCGGCCCTCGACCTCGACCTCCTCGTCGTTCTCCACGAGCTGCTTCGTTGGTGGTTCTGCACCGTGTGCATCGAGGTGGCGCGCGAGATGCTGGGCCGCCCGGCTTGCCCCCGCGCCCTCCCTACTTCCCGACGGCGCTCGTCAGCAGCGAGGTCAGGCGCTTCGTGAAGCCGCTCGGATCGTCGAGCGGGCTGCCCTCCGCGACCAGCGACTGCTCGTAGAGCAGGACGACGAAGTCACGCAGCCGCGCGTCGCTCGGGTTCTCCGCGGCGATCGCCGCGAGGCTCTTCACGATGGGGTGGTTCGGGTTCAGCTCGAGATCGCGCTTGCCCCGCGGCGTCTCCTTGCCCGACTGGCGCATGATCTTCTCGAGGTGGGCCGGCATCGAGCCCTGCGCGAGCACCAGCACGGCCGGGGAGTCGACCAGGCGGGTCGACGTGCGCACGTCGCGGATCTTCGACTCGAGCACCTGCTTCGCCGTCGCGACGAGCGCCTCGAAGCCCTTGTTCGGCTCCTCGGTCTTCTTGTCCTTGTCGGCCTCGGTCTCGGGCAGCTTCACGTCGGCACGCTGCGCGTTCACGAGCTTCTTGCCAGCGTGCTCGCCGATGGCCTCCGCCGCCCACGTGTCGATGGGGTCGGTCATGAGGATGACCTCGTAGCCGCGCGCGCGCAGGGCCTCGAGGTACGGCGAGCCGAGCAGCGCGTTCCGGGACTCGCCGGTGATGTAGTAGATCGCGTCCTGCCCCTCCTTCATGCGCTCGATGTACTCGTCTAGCGTCACGAGGTGCTCGGCGGAGTCCGATGAGGTGGAGGACCAGCGCGAGAGCTTGGCGATGCGCTCCTTCCATTCGCCGCCGTCGACCACGAGGCCCTCCTTCAGGATGCGGCCGAACGTGGTCCAGAGGTGGAGGTAGTCCTCCTTCTTCTCGGCGGCGACCTCGTCGAGCAGGTCGACCACGCGCTTCGTGACCTGCTTCTTGATGGTGCGCAGCGTCGCCGACTCCTGGAGGAGCTCGCGCGAGACGTTGAGCGGGAGATCGTCGGAGTCGACGAGCCCGCG
>JAYTHX010000536.1:0-49585 GCA_043732195.1 Polyangiaceae bacterium | reverse complement strand
TGTTCTCCCACGAAGGCAGCGATCGTTCCGATCGGGAGAATCGCCTGCTCGCCGGCTACCTGGCCTTCATCGCGGGGTACACGAACTCTTCGGGCTTTCTCCTCGTAGGGACCTTCACGTCGCACGTGACCGGAAACGTGGGGCGGCTCGCGAACGACCTGGCGAAGGGCAACAGCCCTGCCGCAGTGTCCGCGGTCACACTGCTCCTCGCGTTCTTCTCCGGCGCGTTCGTGGTGAGCGTCGTCCTCGAGAGCCGTGCGTTCCGCCACATCTCCCGCGCCTACGCGTTCGCGATGGGGCTCGAGGCGCTGCTCCTGGCGGGCTTCACGCTGTTCTCGAACCTCGCCACGGCCGCCCATCCGCGCGTCCTCGATGCCGGCGCCGCGCTCCTGTGCGCCGCGATGGGGATGCAGAATGGTCTCGTCACGCGCATCTCGGGCGCCGTGGTCCGCACCACGCACCTCACCGGGGTCGTCACCGATCTGGGGATCGAGAGCGCGCGCTGGTTCCGCTACTGGAGGCGCTCCCTCGCCTCGGTCGTCTCCGAACGGCCGTCGGTCACGAAGTCGCGCCTCCTGGTCACGATCGCGGTCACGTTCCTCCTGGGGGCGGTGGCCGGGGCGCTCGTCACCGTGCGCCTAGGCGCGCCCTCGATGCTGCTTGCGGCGGTGGCGACCGCCGGGCTCGGGTTCTACGCCCTCCGCCACGGACGCGTCCACGACGCCGGCGCCGCCCGCCTCTCGCGCCGCTGAAACTCGACTCCGAACGACTCGTGGCGGTGCGGGCAAGCCTCGTGCGATCCTGGGGATGCCATGGCCATCGACCACGACTTTCTCCGGAGCTTCGACTGGGCGCGCACGCCCGTGGGCCCGATGGAGAGCTGGCCGCAGAGCCTGCGCAGCTACGTCGACCTGATCCTCGGGCTGCCCACGCCGGCGATGGTGTTCTGGGGACCCGACCTGACGCAGATCTACAACGAGCGCTACGTGGCGATCATGGGCCCGCGTCACCCGCGCTACTTCGGCGCGCCGTACCGCGAGTGCTCGCCCGAGACCTACGCCCTGCTGATCCCCGTGCTGCGCCAGGTGCTCGAGGAGGGGAGGACCGTCGAGATCTCGCGCGAGCCGCGCACGCTGACGCGCCACGGCTTCGAGGAAGAGACGTACTTCACGTACACGTTCAGCCCCCTCCGCGACGACCAGGGCAAGATCGCCGGCATCTACCACCCCGTCGTCGAGCTGACCGACGCGGTGCTGCGCGAGCGCCGGGCCGAGACGCTGCGCCAGCTCACCGCGCAGCGCGACCCGCTCTCCCAGGCCACCGTGCCGTTCGCGGCCAATCCGGCCGACGCGCCGCTCGTCGGCATGTACGTCCGGGACGACGAGCACGGCGCGCTCCGCATCGTCGCGGCCACCGGTCCTGGAAGCGCGGCCGCCTGCGCGCAGCGGCTCGCGTCGATCGCCACGGAGCTCGCGCAGGTCCTCACGACCAACCGCCCGGCCGAGGTGGCGCTCGCGGGCCCGGGCGAGCCGCTGCGCAGCGTTTACGTGGTGCCGCTGCGCCGCTCACCGGCCGACGCGCCGCTCGGGGTGATGGCCTTCGGCGTGAGCCCGCGCCTGCGGCTCGACGCGAGCTACCGCGAGCTCTTCGAGGTCGCGGCGCGCGACATCGCCACCAACCTGCTGGCCCAGCGCCTCGAGCAGGCGCAGATCGAGGCGCTGTCGAACGCCCGGCGCGACGCCGAGGCCGCGAGCCGCGCGAAGGACGAGTTCTTCGCCATCCTCGGCCACGAGCTGCGCAATCCGCTCGCGCCCATCACCACCGCGCTGCAGCTCATGAGGATGCGCGGCGAGGACGTGCACGCGAAGGAGCGCACCATCATCGAGCGTCAGGTCGAGCACATGACGCGCCTCCTCGACGACCTGCTCGACGTGTCGCGCATCACCCGCGGGAAGGTGACGCTCCAGCGATCGCCGCTGGAGATCGCCGGCGTCGTCGCCAAGGGCATCGAGCTCGCCAGCCCGCTCCTCGAACAACGCTGCCATCATCTCGTGGTGGAGGTGCCCGCCTCCGGGCTCGTGGTCGACGCCGACGCGGTGCGGCTCGCGCAGGTGGTCTCGAACCTCGTCGCGAATGCTGCAAAGTACACGGAGCCGGGAGGGCGGATCCGCGTCTCCGCGACGCGGAGCGGATCGCAGCTGGTGCTGCTGGTCGAGGACACCGGCATCGGCATCGCCGCGGAGATGCTGCCGCGCGTGTTCGAAGCCTTCGCGCAGGAGGAGCAGTCACTCGAGCGGGCGCAGGGCGGGCTGGGCCTCGGGCTCACCATCGTGGAGAGCCTGGTGAGGCTGCACGGCGGCACCGTGCGAGCGCGGAGCGCAGGGCAGGGCAAAGGGAGCACGTTCGTCGTCGAGCTCCCGCTCTGCGACGCCGCGCCCTCGTCCGAACCCCCGATGGAGCCGTGGCACATCGAGGCCGCGCCGCTGTCCGGTGCGCTGCGCATCCTGGTCGTCGACGACAACGTCGACGCCGCCGAGCTCCTCGCCGAGGCGCTCGCGGCGTTCGGATATCACACGAGCGTCGCCTACGACGGCGCCCAGGCGCTCCGCGTCGTCGAGGGCTTCGCGCCCGACGTTGCGCTCCTCGACCTGGGACTGCCGGTGATGGATGGCTACGAGCTGGCCGGACGCCTGCGCAGCGGACCCGGCGGGCAGCGCATGAAGCTCGTGGCCATCACGGGGTACGGCCAGGAGTCCGATCGCCGCCGCACTGCCGCTGCGGGCTTCGACGCGCACCTCGTGAAGCCCGTGCAGCTCGCGGCCATCGCCCAGCTGCTCGAGGAGTATCGAAGCGTCCTCGGATAGCTCTCGTCCGGGACGCGAGACGCTTGACCGCGCGCGCCCGCAACGGTGAAGTCCCGGTGTGACGGACGAAGAGCTCGCGCAGGGATGAGCCGGCTCGATCGGCAGCTCGCGGACCTCTCGAGACGCTTGCGCTCTCGGCCGTCAATACGCTCGCTGCGAAGCTGGTGAACGTCGAGGCGAGACACCTCGTCGGCAAGCCGCTGCCCGCGCTCGTCGACGTCGCCGACGCGCGGCTCCTGCGCCAACGGATCACGGAGCTCCGCTCGAGGCCGGGCATCGAATTCGAGTCCGGATGTGCCCTCGCGATGGTCAGCCGACCTGGAGACAGCCCCGGCTGCTGCGCCGCGAGATGCTCGACAGCAAGGCGCGCGACCTCGCGCTCGCGACCGTCGAGCAGAACGCGCGGGCCCAGCTCCACCTCCTCGACGAGCTGCTCGAGGTCTCGCGCATCGGCTCCGATGCCGTCCAGCTCGAACGAACGCCGGTCGACCTCTCCGCCCTCGCCGCGACGCTGCTCGATGCGCTCGCGGCGCGCGCGGGGGAGCGTGGGGTCGTGCTCGCGAGCGCGATCGCTCCCGCGATCGTGCTCATCGGCGATCGCGCTCGCCCGCACCGCCTCGTGCGCAGCTTGCTGACGCGCGCGCTGGACGCGGTCTCGCAGGGAGGGCGGATCGAGGTGCGCGTCGCGATCGAGGCGGGCCACGCGCTGGTCGTCATCGAGGACGACGGACGAGGGATCGCCGCGGAGAGCTTGCCTGCGCTGTTCGAGCCGTCGCGACACACCGAGGTGGGGGCGACCGCGGGCGACGCGATCGGCCTCTGCATCGTGCGCCGGGTCGTCGAACTCCACGGGGGCGCGGTAGTCGGCGAGAGCGACGGCGTCGGCAAGGGCTCGCGCATCACGGTGAGGTTGCCGCTACCGACCACGGCGCGCGCTCCCCGCAGCGGCGCCGAAGGAGGGCTCGCTGACCGGGGTGCGGGCCCTGATCGTCGACGACGACCAGGACACCCGCGACCTCATGGTGGTGGTGCTCGAGATGCATGGCGCGGTGGTGTCGGTCGCGAGCGGCGGCGCTCACGCGCTCGCGGTGTTCGACTCGCTCGGCCCGCACATCCTCTTCACGGACCTCGCGATGGACGGTCTCGCGCTGGTGCGAGAGCTACGCCGGCGCGGCGACCTCGCCACGGCGCTGGTTCTCATCAGTGGGCACTCGGGGAGCAGCGACGTACAGCGAGCCCTCGCCTCCGGCTTCGACGCGCACCTCACGAAGCCTGTCGAGGTCCCGGCGCTGGTCGCCCTCGTCCGCGAGCTCACCACGTCGCACCGCTGAGACGTGGCGAGTCGGTAACAGCGACGCGACAGTCTCACCGCGCGGGTCTCGCTCGCCGTTCGCGCGGCACGTCGCCGCACGCGATCCGAGCGGAAAAGTAGCGATCCGCGGCGGTACGGGGTGCACGTGCCGCTGCGGCGGCACCGCGCGCGCGGCTTGCACCGAGACCCGCCCGACATGAGCTGGATCCCTGTCCGAACGATGACGCCTCCCAGGGGAGTCCGTCCGCCCACCAGCCCGACCCTCACGCTCATCATGTATGCGGTTCCTCCCGAGGTGGCGCGCGACTGCGAGGCGGTAGCGAGAGAGCTCCGCATCGGGCGCGCCGAGGTGAAACATCTCCAGGCTGCGTGCGCCGCGATCGGGGCTCATCACAACGCCTTCCTGGTTGCGTCCGTTGCGATAAAGTCGTGGGATCGCCACGTGCTCGAGGAGCACGCGCACCAGGCCGGCACGACGCTGCGCTGGATCGACTCGGAGCGCGACGTCGACGACGTCACGACGCTCATCCGCGCCTGGGCTACGGGCGCGACGCGCCGCGCGCGCACCGGTCGGTGAGCACGGCGCCCTTCATTCGGCGGCGCCGGCGTGCCATCCTCCGAACGTGTCGCTGCGCCGGAAGACGTCCCGTTTGAGTCGTATTTTCGGCGCACTGGTGCTCGCTGCCGCTCCCCTCGCGGCGCTCGAGGCGTGCAACGATCCCCCGACCCTCCACCTGACCACGCTGCCCGACGCTACGACCTCGAGCGAAGCCGCCGCGCCGGACGGCCGAGTCGACGGCGCGGACGACACGTCGCCGCCGCCTCTCGATGCGGCCTGTCAGGTGATCAACGAGATCCTCGATGCCGGGATCGACGTCGACCCGCCGTGTCATTACACGCTCCCGTGCGGCATCCCGCCCGAGAACGCGTTCGTGATCCGTGGCTGCGGGCTCTACCGCGCGCAGGCCGACCTTCAGGGAGACTCCTCGCTCGGCTGCGAGATCCTCCCCGCCGACGGCTGCGAGAACGACGCCTACGCCCCGCCCGCGAACGGGTCGTTCTCGTTCCAGTGTACCGACTGCCTCGGCGGCGGCGGGCGGCGGCCGAACGGCCTCGCGCGTCCGCGGCCCGCGCGCGCCCCTTCGGCGGTCGCCGCCTACCTCGCGGCGCTCGCGCACGACGAGGCGGCGAGCGTGCACGCCTTCGCGCGCATGCGCGAAGAGCTCGTGGCGCACGGGGCGCCGCGCGCCCTCGTCGCCGGCGCGGCGCGGTCGGTGATCGACGAGACCCGACACGCGCGCTCGATGGCGCACCAGGCCCGGCGCCGCGGGGCGACCGTCGCCGCGCCGCGCGTTCGCCGGCAGCGGGCGCGCTCGCTCGAGAGCTTCGCGCGCGAGAACGCGATCGAGGGCTGCGTGCGCGAGACCTATGGAGCGCTGCTCATGTGCTGGCAAGCCCAGCACGCCGCGGAGCCCGAGCTGCGCGCGCTCTTCGCCGCCGTCGCCGCCGACGAGGCGCGCCACGCGGCGCTCTCCTGGGAGGTCGCGCAGTGGGCCGAGCAGCGCCTCGATGCGCGGGCGCGCGGGCGCGTCGTCGCGGCCCGTCGCCGGGCGCTCGCATCGCTCGCGGTGACGGTGCGCGCGCGCCCCACCGGCGCGTTCGATGCCGCGGTCGGCCAGCCCGGGCGCCTCGCCGCGAGCGCGCTGCTCGAGGGTCTCGCCACCTCGCTCGGACTGGGATGACGTGTCGTTCCTCGCTCTCGTGATCCTCGGCCTCGGCCTCGCGATGGACGCCATGGCCGTGGCCGGCGCGCGCGGGCTCGCCTGCAAGCCGGCGATCCGCCGGGGCGATGCGCTCGTCCTGGCGCTGTTCTTCGGCGGATTCCAGGCGGGCATGCCGGCGATCGGCTGGGCGCTGGGCGGTGCGTTCGCGTCGCACATCACGGGCTGGGGGCACTGGGTGACGTTCGTGGTCCTCGGTGTGATCGGCGCGAAGATGCTGCGCGAAGCGTTCGCCGCGCACGACGACGCGGGCGAGGCGAAGTCGCGCGCGGATCTGTTCGGCGTCAAGGTGCTCGCGCTGCTCGCGATCGCCACGAGCATCGACGCGCTCGCCGCGGGCGTGACGCTCGCCATCGGCAACGCGAGCATCGTGCTCGCGTGCGCCGTCATCGGCGTGATCACCGCGGCGCTCTCGTTCGCCGGCGTCTACATCGGACACCGCTTCGGGGCGCGCTTCGGCAAGCGCCTCGAGATCGTGGGCGGGCTCGTCCTCCTGGCGCTCGCCGTCAAGGCGCTCGTCGACCACTTCCGGGGAGGAACATGAGCCTCGCGGTGGAGCGCGCGGCGCCGTATCTCCTCGCGGTCGCGCTCCCGTCACCCTCCGTGGCGGCGAAGGCCCGGCCCGACGAGCGGCACGCGGTGCCCCGACTCGCTCCGGCTCCTGCAGTCGGTGCTGGAGACGGTCGGCGCGCAGGTGACGGCCACGAGCAGCGTGGAGCAAGCGATGCGAGCGTTCGAGACGGAGATCCCGCAGGTCGTCGTCTCCGACATCGGCATGCCCCAGCACGACGGCGCCGAGCTGATCGGCCGGATCCGGGAGCTCGCGCCGGAGAGCGGCGGAAGGGTGCCCGCGGTGGCGCTCACCGGCCGTGCCCGCGCGGTCGATCGCACCAAGGTGCTGAGCGCCGGCTACATTCATCTCGCGAAGCCCGTCGCGCCCGACGAGATGGTCGCGGCGGTCTCCAGCCTGGCCCGCTTCGCGTGATGGACCATGAGGACCGCGTGCGGCCATGACCGATACTTTCGAAGCCGTGGTCGTGGGCGCAGGCCCCAACGGGCTCGCGGCGGCGATCGAGCTCGCGCGCGCCGGGCGCTCGGTGCTCGTCGTCGAGGCGAACGAAGCGATCGGCGGCGGCGCGCGCACCGAGGCGCTGACGTTGCCGGGGTTCCGTCACGACACGTGCTCGGCCATCCATCCGCTCGGCATGCTCTCGCCCTTCCTGCGGAGCGCGCCGCTCGAGAAGCACGGGGTGCAGTGGATCGAGCCGCCTCTCGCCCTGGCGCACCCGCAGGCCGATGGCACGGCCGTGGCGCTGCGGCGGGGGCTCGATGCGACCGCGGAGCACCTCGGGCGCGACGCCGCGGCCTGGAAGAGCCTCTTCGCGCCGTTCGCCGACGATCCACACGCGCTCTTCGCCGAGATCCTGAAGCCGCTGCGTGTGCCCCGTCACCCGCTCACCATGGCGCGCTTCGGGTTCACGGCGCTCCAGTCGGCGCGCGGCGTCGCCGAGGCCTCGTTCTCCACGGAGAGGGCTCGCGCGCTGTTCGCGGGATGCGCGGCACACGCGATGATGCCGCTGGCGACGCCGGGCACGGCGTCGTTCGGGATGGTGCTCACCATCGCGGCGCACGCCGTCGGGTGGCCGTTGCCGCGCGGCGGATCGAGCGCGATCGTCGAGGCGCTCGCGGCCGAGCTGCGCTCGCTGGGCGGGGTCATTCGCACGGGCGAGCGCGTGCGCTCGCTGCGCCAGCTCCCCGAGGCGCGCGCGGTGCTGCTCGACGTCATGCCGCGGAGCCTCGCGGCCATCGCCGGCGATGCGCTGCCCGCCTCGTACCTCGATCAGCTCCAGCGCTACCGGCACGGGCCGGGGGTGTTCAAGGTGGACTGGGCGCTCGACGCGCCGATCCCCTGGACCGCCGAGGAGTGCCGCCAGGCGGGCACGGTGCACGTGGGCGGCACGCTCGACGAACTGGAGGCCAGCGAGCAAGCGCCGCACGACGGGCGCATCACCGAGCGGCCGTTCGTCCTCGTCGCGCAGCAGAGCCTCTTCGACGACACGCGGGCCCCGGCGGGAAAGCACACGGGCTGGGCCTACTGCCACGTGCCGAACGGCTGCACGGTCGACATGACGGATATCATCGAGCGTCAGATCGAGCGCCTCGCGCCTGGCTTCCGCGACGTGATCCTCGCGAGGCACGTGATGCCGCCGGACGCGATCGAGAGGCACAACGCGAGCTTCGTCGGCGGAGACATCGGGGGCGGCGAGAACTCGCTGTTCCAGACGCTCGCGCGGCCGCTGCTCCGCTGGAATCCGTACACGACGCCGAACCCGCGCCTCTTCCTGGCGTCGAGCGCCACGCCGCCGGGCGGCGGCGTTCATGGCATGTGCGGATACGGCGCCGCGCGCGCGGCGCTCCGTACCGTGTTCCGCTGATATTCTCCGCTGTGACCCAAGACGCCCCGTGGTGAAGTGGTTTTTCCGCGACGGGACTGCAAGTCCATGGACCGGCAGCGGCGAGCGAGCCGCTGCGACTGCGCGCGCGCCTCGCCTGTACGCCACCGGCAGGCTGTCCGTCTGCAGCGTCGTTCGGCGTGCAGCTCGCCCGGCACTCCGACGTGGCGGTCGACCACGAGGCCGAGACGAGGCTGGTGGTGGCGATCAAGCGAGCACCATCGACGAGCTGACGAAGTACGGCTTCGACGGAATGAGCGTCGAGCGCATCGCGACGAAGGCCGACGTGAACAAGACGAGCGTCTACCGTCGCTGGCCGACGCGCGAGAAGCTCGCGAGCGCGGCGCTCGAGCGCATCCTCGTCGACGTGTCGGCCGCCGTGCCCGACACGTGCTCTCTCCGGGGAGACCTCCTCGGTCTCCTCGCGCCCGTCGCCCGGTTGCTCGAGAGCCCCCTCGGGCTCACGGTGGCTCGCTTCGCGATCGCCAGGCGACCGCATCGGGCGCGCACGCGCTCGTCGCGCGGCAGCTACAGCACACCGCGAAGCCCCTGCTGGCCGTCGTCGAGCGGGCGGGGGCACGTGGCGAGTGGCGCCGCGACGCCGATGCCGGTCAGGTGGAGGGCGTCCGCCCGCGAGGCGTGACGGGACCGGTGCTCAATGCGCGCGGAGCTTCGCGTCGACGAGCAGCGGCGCCTCGAAGAGCGTGAACGAGCTCGCCGTCGCTCCGCTCGCCTGGGTGTGAAGTGGCGCGCGTGTGCTCTCGCGGAGCGACGCGTCATCCGGCGCGACTAGCTGCGGCGCACCGGGATCGACGAGATCAGCCGCGCGCCACGCGTGTGGAACACATACGCCCAGGCCCACTGGAGGAACACCAGGGTCCGGTTCCGGAACCCGACAAGGAAGAAGAGGTGGATGAGCGCCCAGGTCAGCCAGGCGAGCACGCCGCCGAACTGCAGGCCCATGATGTCGGCGATCCCCGCGTGGCGTCCGATCGTCGCGAGGCTCCCCTTGTCCACGTACCAGAACGGTAGCGGCGTCTTGCCTGCGAGCTGGCGAATCACGTTCTTCGCGGCGTGGCGGCCCATCTGCATCGCGGCCGGAGCCACGCCGGGCACCGGCCGTCCCTCCTTGTCCACGAGCGCGATCATGTCGCCGATCGCCTGCACCTCGCGATGACCGGGAAGCGTGAGATCCTGGTCGACCTGCACGCGCCCCGCGCGATCGAGCGGCGCCCCGAGCTGCTTCGCGAGCGGCGACGCGACGTTGCCCGCCGCCCAGATGACGGTGTGCGCCGCCAGTCGCTGCCCGTCGAGCTCGACGTAGCGATCACCCACGCCCGTGACCCTCGTGTCGAGCATGACCTCGACGTGGAGCTTCTCTTCGAGCTGGCCGCGAGCGCTCGCCGAGAGCTTGTCGCTGTAGGTCGGCAAGACGCGCGGACCGGCCTCGACGAGGATGACGCGCGCGACCTTGGGGTCGATGGCGCGAAAGTCGGCCTTGAGCGTGTTGTGGGCGAGCTCGGCGATCGCACCTGCCATCTCCACGCCCGTCGGTCCGGCGCCGATCACCACGAACGTCATCGCGCTGCGCCGGCGCGCCTCGTCCTCGTACTTCTCTGCCTGCTCGAACGCGGTCAGCACCCGGCGACGCACCTCGAGGGCGTCCTCCAGGCTCTTCAGACCGGGCGCGTGCGCCTCCCATTCCGCGTGGCCGAAGTAGGAGTGCCGGGCTCCCGCCGCGACGATGAGGTGGTCGTACGTGATCCGGCGACCGGTCGTGACGACCTCGCGCGTCGCGACGGAGATGTCCTCCACCTGCGACATCGAGACCGTCGCGTTCGATTGAGCGCGCAGGATGGACCGGACCGGTTTGGCGATCTCGGCGGGGGAGAGTTGCGACGTCGCGACCTGGTAGAGCAGCGGCTGGAAGAGGTGATGGTTGGTGCGTTCGAGGACGAGCACCCGGACCGGCGCGTTGCGCAGCGCGCGCGCCGCGCTGAGTCCGGCGAAGCCACCGCCGATGATCACCACCAAGGGTAAAAGGGGCTCGGTCGTGGATGAGTCCATATCGCTTTGTTTCTCGACGAGGAGGTTATTCGATAGGCAATAAGCCGACCAAGGAATCACGGCAAGCGAGGCTTGCTCACGCGCCGCGCAGGAGAAGCGTAAAAAGACGGGAGCTGCGACCTCGAGGGATCTCGCGCCGAAGATGCGCGACATCCAATTCACGATGCTCGTTGCCCGCGCCGACGACGGCCAGCGACTCCCGCGTGGCAAAGGACATCGAGCGCGAGCCGAAGGCTCGACTACTGAGACGGCGAGGAGAATAGCGACCTGGTCGTCGCATTGTCGCTGTGTAGTCCTGCCCCGCTGCCCGCCGCCACGAGGCTCCCTTGCGCGGTCGTCACGGTGCCGGCCGGACGGCGCCCACCCCCGCATGTTGCGTGACCGCCGAGTAGCAGTACGGCAGCCGCGCCGTCTTGCTCGGGCAGGCTGCGGAGAAGTAAACGGTGCGCGCCGAATCGGCCACCAGCGGCTTGCCGTCGGCGCCGAGCCGACCGAAGTGTGAGTCGCACGCGCCCTGGCTGAGGCGACCGCGAAGCGAGGAGAGGCGCACCCAGCCTTCCTGAGCGTCGCTCTCGTCCAGCGCGAGGATCCGTTCCGCAGCAGCAGCCCAGCGGATGGAGACGTTTCCTCTCGTGGCTCCCGCCGCGGGGAGCGAGAACGTGCAGTCCGGCTCGATCTGGATCGCGACCGGAGCGTCGAGGCACGTCTCCTCGTCGAAGCAGCTCCCTTCGGCCCCCGAAGGGAAGACGAGCTTCGCGTCGTAGTCGGCCAGCGACGCGGGAGAGACCTCCGTCGGCACGCACTGCCCGCCGGCGCAGGTGGCGCTGGGGCCGCAGTCGCGGAACTGGAAGCATGCCATGCGCAGCGGCATCGTGAGCAGGATGTTCCGGCCCTCGAAGTACGAGATCACCGAGACCCGGCGCAGGAACGTCGCGCCTTGTTTGCGTCCTTCGAGCTCGATGCGGAGCGGGCTGCCGATCGAGCTCTGGTCGAGCGGGATCACGGCGAGGGTGGTCGGGAACTCGCGCCCGCTCGTGGGGAAATAGTCTTGCGAGAAACGAAGCTCACCGGTGCGCGTCGAGATCACGTGCACCGAGAACGAGTCGAGCTCCTTCGGGATCTCCGTCTCGCTGGAGAGCGCGACCGTGATCTGGGTCTCCTTGTCGACCGAGCAGCCGCCGCCCAGCGCCACCGTGAGGAGGCAGGCCAGCGCGCCGCTGCTCACCGCCCGGGCCATCATCGCCCATCCATGCGTGCTCATCGAACGACTCCCGGGCGCACCGATGCGGTCACCACGTAAGGGTTGAGGGTCCCTGCCGAGTTGCCCTCGAACGTCGTGGGCCGCGTCGCGACCACGATCACCGCCGTGGTCGCGCCCGCCAGGACGACGCCCCCCGCCACGAACCACCATGGTGAGACTCCCTTCTTTTCTTCGAGCGCCACGCGGAGGTCCCGCGTCTCGTTGTCCCTCAGCAGCACGTCGATCGTCTTCGACTCTCCGCTCGGCCGCGCGATGATGACGCGATGCTCGCCGGGCGCGAGCTCCGACTCGACCCCGCTCTTGCCCGCACGCACTCCGTCGATCGTCACGACGTCGTCGGGGCGATCGGTCATGATCCGCAGCCGCGCCAGCGGCGCCGGGACGCCGATCAGCGCGACGTCGACGGTGACGCCGTTCGTGATGTCCACGCGCCGCTCCGACCAGAGGCGCCCGGCTGCGAATGCGCGGACCACGTACGACCCGGTCGTCCTGGAGACGCTCGCCGTGCCGCGGCCGATCACCTCGTCACCGATGCGGAGCTCGCAGCTGGGCTCGCCGACGCACACCAGCTTCGCGGTGCCCGGCGACGACGACGGCGTGAGCGCGAGACTGACGCGCGGCGTGTCTCCCGCCTTCACCGTCACCGTCGTCGTCGCGGTCTCGAAGCCGTCCTTCGAGGCGGCGATCACGTGCGAGCCGGGGTCGACGTCGGTCGGGTTCTCGCGCAACACCTCGCCGTCGACGCGCACGACGGCGCCCTCCACCGACGTGTCGACGGTCACCGACGCGACGTAGCGGCGTAGCGTGGCGAGCGCCTCGGCTGTCCGCTCGATGTACTCGCGCGGGAGCGGACGGTCCGCCGCGGCGAGGCTCTTCTTGAAGGTGGCGATCGCCTGGGCGTGGTGCCCGAGCTGCTTGTCACAGACCGCTACGTTGAACAGCACCCGCGGCTCGTTGCTCCGCGCATAGGCGGCGAGAAAGGCCTCTCGTGCCTCGCGCACCTGGCCCTGGCGGAACAGCTGCGCGCCCGCGTCGAAGTCGGCCTTCGCCCCGGCGTCGAGCGCGTCGCGGACCGCGGCGGGCGGCGGGCGAGCGGCGGCGTCCGGAGCGGCGAGCGCGGGCTGCGCGCTCGCGAGGAGCGCAACGACGACCGTGCCGAGGACGACCCAGCGGCTCCTCGGGTGGCAATGCAATGTGTGCTTCATGGGATCAACTCGATGTCACCGAGACCCTGGATTCGTTTCGCACCGTCGTTCCGTGGTGACGTACGTGGCCGGCGCTGCGCGGCGGGCGCGGCCGGCCTCGGCGAGCTGGAGGCGGAGGTGAGGGGAGCGGCGTCGGCAGGTGCGGACGGGGCGGACGGGGCGGCAGAGGCCCCGGCGGCCGCGTCGGCGATCCGCAGCGGCTCCAGCGAGCCGACCGCGCGCGCTGCCGGGGCAGGGGCGACCGCGGCAGGCGCGCGCCAGGAGGCCGCGGCGAAGGCCACCACGCCAGCGACTGCGACGAGCGTGAGCCCACCTGCCATCATGCCGCGGGTGCGCTGCGGCGTGACCAGGACCGGCTCGGTCTTGCACCAGGCGGCGATCCTCGGGACCAGGGCGCGCGCCGAGGAATGGGCGTACGGCGCGAGCGCGGCGGCCAGCTCGCGCGCGTCCTGCGGACGTGCCCTCGGATCCTTGTCGAGGCAGCGCTCGATGAGCTTCGCGATCGGCCCGGGGATCCCTTCGGCATCGACCGACGCCAGCGTTCGTGGCGAGCCCGACACGATCTGCACGAAGAGCTCGGCGATCGACGGGGAGTCGAAGGGCACCTGTCCCGTCAGCAGCTCGAAGAGGACGACGCCGCACGCCCAGACGTCGGAGCGCGCGTCGACGGTCGCCGAGTCGCGCAGCTGCTCGGGGGACATGTACTGCGGCGAGCCCACCAGGGTGTTCGGCGCGGTGAGCGTCACGCTCGAGACCGACCGCTCGAGGTCCAGCGCCGCGAGCTTCGCGATCCCGAAGTCCAGGACCTTCACCCAGATCGCTTCGCCGGGCCTCTCGACGAGGAAGACGTTGGCCGGCTTGAGGTCGCGATGGACGAGGCCCTTGGCGTGCGCCTCGGCGAGCGCATCGAGCAGCTGCATCATGATCGTGGCCGCCGTCTCGACCGGGACCTTCCCGCGTTCGAGCCGCGCCGCGGCGGTCTCGCCCTCGAGATGTTCCATCACGATGTAGGGCTGCCGCGCTTCGTCCGTGCCGACGTCGTGGATGCGGACGGAGTGCTCGCCTTGCACGCTCGCGGCGCGTCGCGCCTCTCGCAGGAAGCGCGCCCGCGCGGTGACGTCTTCCGCGAGCCGCGGCTGGAGGAGCTTGATCGCGACGCGGGTCTGGAGATCGAGGTTCTGCCCCGACCACACGACGCCCATGCCGCCCTCGCCGAGCGGGCGGTCGAGGCGGTACTTGCCGACGAGGACGCGCGGAGGCGCGCTCGCGGGGGCGTCTGCCGAAGCCTCGGCGCTCACGGAGACCTTCGTGCCGCGCTTCCCGCGGCGGCCACCACGTCGTCTTCCGGGATCGTAGCGAGCGCTCGGGTCTCTGCGCCCTCACCGGCTGCGCTCCGCGTCAGCCAGACCGCGCGGACCGGCCCGCCGCGCGTCGTGAAGTGGAAGCTCTTTCCCTGGCAGTCGGCGGCGCAGACGAGCCTGCCGACCGGTAGCGCGTGCTCGCGGTCGCCGGCGGAGAGCCACAGGTCGAACCGTACGGCGCCGCTTCCCACGGCGCCGAGGACGAGCTCCCCCGTCGCGTCGGGCGCCACCACGACGTCGGCGAGCGCGGCGCCGGCGTCGGTGCGCAGCACGAGCGTCGTGACGCGGCTGTCCGCGCGCGCGGTCGCGGCCGCATGCTGCTCGCGCGCCTCGCGCTCGAGCGTCGTCGAGCGCCACGCGTAGACGGCGACGGCGACGCACGCCGCGGCTGCGAACCACCCGCTCCACGCCCGTGCGCTGGAGCGCCGTAGCGGCACCACCGCGGGCGGTGCGTCCACCACGATCGCGCCTGCCTTGGTGGTGGAATAGCGATTCTTCTGCACGAGCTCGATGCCTGCAGCTAGTACCTTGGCCTCGAGGGCAGCAGGCATCCGAGAACCAGGTACGCGGGCGTCCTCTGCGGAGTGGGCGAGCAGCAGCGCTGCCTCGGCGAGCTCGTCGTCTTCGTAGTTCATGCTTTTGCCTCGCGTCCTTCGAGCGCGCGCTTCACGCGTTCGATGCCTCTCGCGTAGTGGGACTTCACCGTGCCCAGGGGCAGCGTCAGCTCGCGCGCGATCTCCTCGTGCGTCAGCCCGTGGACCGCCGCGAGGACGATCACCCGCCGCTGCGTCTCGTTGCATTCCGCCATGGCGGACAGCGCGCTGCGGGCATCGACGTAGGCCTCCAGAGCCGAGCCGGTCGGGGCTGGACTGACCTCCGCCATCGGCAGCGGCCGCGTGCCTGGCGTGCGATGACGGTCGACGACGCGCCTCCGCGCGATCATGGCCACGAACGTCCCCTCGTCGCTGCGTGCGGGATCGAAGGCCGCGGCTCCCCGCCAAAGCGCCACGAACACGTCCTGACATGCATCATCGATGTCTCCCTCGTCGCGGAGGAAGCGGCGGACGATCGCGTGCACGAGACTGCCGTAGCGCCGGACGCACGCCTTGACTGCATCGACGTCGCCCCGGGCGACCGCCGGCAGCAGCGGCTCGGGGGCGGCGCGCGTCACCGACGCGCTCCGACCACGCCGGGCGAGAGAGGTGAAGGGAAGGACGGTCGCAACGGTCGAGTCCACGGTCTGCTGCGCTCCGGACGGGAGCAAGATGTACTTGCTCGTGGCCATGGAGTGGTTCGCACCGGCACGGCCGTTGGATGCGCCGCCGTCGGCGATTTTTGCGGTTGTCCAAAAATCGTCCAATCGCTGGCCATGCTGCATCCGTCCGGCGCGAGTGTCCGAACTAATTGGCGACTCGACCCTTTCAACTCTCCTGGAGGTTTATCATGCGTCTTGGGCTTCTTCGTACGCTGCTCGTCGTCTCCGCTTCCGCCATCGTCCTCGCTGCCTGTTCGGATGAGAATGCAGCCAATCCCGCAAAGCCGCCCGTCCCCGTCGCTGACGCCGGGGCCGATTCCGCACCGCAGGGTGACAGCGCCCCTCCGCCCGCAGCGACGAAGGACATCGTCGACACGGCCGTCGCTGCGGGGAGCTTCAAGACGCTCGTAGCCGCGGTGCAGGCTGCGGGGCTCGAGTCCACGTTGCGCGGCGCCGGTCCGTTCACCGTGCTCGCTCCCACGGACGCGGCATTCTCGAAGCTGCCGGGCTTCCTCGTGACGAAGCTGACGACCGCGCCCTACAAGACGGAGCTCGCGCTGGTGCTCAAGTACCACGTTGTCGCCGGTAAGGTTCCCGCATCCGCTATCCTCGGTATGAAGCTGGAGCCGGCGTCGGTCGAGGGCGCCAAGCTCGACATTGACGGAACCGGCGGCAAGGTCGTCATCAACGGCAATGTGACCGTCACCACGCCGGACGTCGCGGCGAGCAACGGCGTCATCCACGTCATCGACGGCGTGCTCCTGCCCACGATCGTCGACACTGCCGTCGGCTACGACGACGGCACGACGAAGTTCAAGACGCTGGTCGCAGCGGTCACCGCCGCCGGGCTCGCGCCCACCCTCAGCGGTCCGGGGACGTTCACCGTCTTCGCGCCGAGCGACGACGCGTTCGCCGCGCTCAAGGCCTCGCTCGGCGACGCCGCGTTCAACGCGATCCTGGCGGACCAGACGAAGCTCGCGAAGATCCTGAAGTACCACGTGCTCGCGACCACCGTTTACTCGCCGCAGGTCGCGACGAGCACGCCGGCCACCGTCGAGGGCAGCACGCTCGGCATCACGGTCGCGGGCGGCGCGGTCACGCTCACCGACAGCACCACCACCGCGGCCAACGTGGTCTTCACCGACATCCCGAACCGCAACGGCGTGATCCACGTCATCGACAAGGTGCTGATCCCCGCTGGCCTCTGATCGCGGTGGTCGCGCGCCTACGCGCGAACGGAGACCGTCGTTCCGGCGCTGCTCACGGGCGCTGGGCGAACCGGAGATCCGCGTAGTCGACGACCACCGATGGCGGGGCGGGCTGCGGCACGTTTGCGGATTCCAGCAATGGTCCGATGGAAAGCGAGCCTCCACTCGGCGGCGCGGCTGGTGGGAATGCGGCTGCGTCGTCGATCACTGGCTGGCCGTCGACGACGACGGTGGCTCTCCAGCCATTGTCGCCGGAGCGGCGCAGCTCGAGCCGTGTCACGTGCCAGTCGCTCGACTTCGTCGATTGCCGACCGGACCCGTCCCGCGAGCTTTTTTTCGCCTCCGGACGAAACTGCGGCGCGGTACTGGACGTAGTGTCGAGACACCTCGGAGGCTCATGCTCGTTCGTCGACCTGCCGCCCACATCCTCATGTCCGTCGCCGCCGTGCTCACCACCGTCGGGCTCACAGTCGCAGACGCCCAGGCGGCGAACGGGGCAATGAAAGAGCTGATGAAGAAGATGGGCGCTGCCGCGGCGAGCGAGGACCCAAAGGCTCTCGGACCGCTCTTCGTCGAGACGAAGAAGATGAAGCCCGCCGATCCCGAGTACGCCAACTGGGACGCGATCCTCGACAAGGGCAAGGCCGCGGCGGAAGCCGGCGACCTCGCAGGCGCGAAGGCCTCCTGCAAGTCTTGCCACACCGCATACCGCGACGGCTTCAAGGCGAAATACGGTTCGAAGGCCCCGTAGCGCGGCACGCCAGACGTCTCTGGGTCGCAGCGCTCGGATGTTTCATTGCTCTCCGGCGGGGTCAGATGTCATGGATCCCGCCATGCGTGTCGTGCTCGTGACGGGGGCCTCCGGGAACGTCGGACGTGAGGTCGTCGTCGCGCTCCGCGCGCTCGGCGTCACGGTGCGCGCCGCGGAGCGCAACGAGGCGCGCGCCCGCGGCCGCCTCGGAGACGGCGTGGACGTCGTCAGGCTCGACTACCGCGACCGGTCGACCTTCGCGTGCGCGAACGGCGCCAGCGCGCTCTTCCTCATGCGTCCCCCGGCCATCGCGGACATGGCGAGCACGCTGCTGCCGTTCGTCGACGAGGCGCGCCGGTGCGGCGTGGAGCACATCGTCTTTCTTTCGGTCGCGGGAGCCGAGAAGAACAAGCTCGTTCCCCATCACGCCGTGGAGCAGCACCTGAAGCGCGGTCCCGGCTGGACGATCCTGCGGCCCGGATTCTTCGCGCAGAATTTCGGTGATGCGTACCGGCGGGACATCGTCGAGGACGGGCGCGTGTTCGTGCCCGCCGGGCGCGGGCGCGTGGCGTTCGTCGACGTGCGGGACGTGGCGGCGATCGCCGCGGCGGCGCTGGCCGCGCCCGCCGATCACGATGAACGCGCCTACACGCTCACGGGCGCCGCCGCCGTCGACTTTGCGACGGCGGCGAGCGATCTCTCCGCCGTGCTGGACCGCACCATCCGCTACGACGCAGCGTCGATCGCCCGGTACGCCCTTCACCTCCGCGCGCGCGGCGCGCCGTGGGCGCAGGTGGCGGTCCAGACCGTGCTCCACGTGGGCCTGCGGTTCGGGCAAGCTGCCGCCGTCGACCCGACGCTGGAGCGGCTCCTCGGCCGCCGGCCGCGAACCCTCGGAGAGTACTTCCGTGATCACGCCGCGGTGTGGGAGGGGGGAACCGGTGAATCTCGTCATGACGCTTGAACCGAGACGAGGTCGGCGAGGGTGACGCGGTCGCCGCCCGCGAACCAGAGCGCCTCCAGCGTGACGTCGTGCGCGCGCAGGAGCTCGCCCAGCTGCCCGTCTTCACGCACGGCGCCGCAGCGCGCGAGGAAGCCTGCGCGCTCCGCCGCCGCGCCGCGACAGCCCTCGTGGCCGCAGACGAGAACGGCTCGCACCGCGAGGCTGCGGACCGCGTACTCGAAGGTCGCGCGGGTGCTGGCCGACCGGGACAGATGGCGAGCGCGGACGTCAGGTAGAGCGTCGGGTTCGCCTCGGGGAGCGTGACGCGTACCGCCGGCGGCGCTGCGATGCAGGAGGCGCTCGCGGCCATCGCTGCCAGCACCGTCGCGCCGCCAGCCGAGAGGCCCGCCAGGCTGCCCAGCCACGCACCGAGCGCGCCGTGCGCGATGGGCATGATGATGCCGAAGCCGAGGAGGAAGGGGCCCACCTTGCGGAGGTCGCCGAAGCGCGCGCCGGCGAGGATCCCCATCTCGAGCATGAACAGGCAGAGCGCACCGCGAAACATGGCGCCCTTCGTCTCGAACGAGGGCTCGATGACCTTCCAGTTCGCGTCTCCCATCAGGAATCCAACGAGGAGTCCCCCGACCAGCAGCACCATGGTCCGCGCGGTGTTCACGAGGTGCTGAACTTCCACCATCTCCACTACTTCTCTGCGGTCGCGCGCACGGGCTCGGTGGTGGGCGCCGCGGCCGAGCTCGGCGTCTCGCAGCCGACCATCAGCGCGCAGCTGCGCTTGCTCGAGGAGTCCCTCGGGGAGAAGCTCCTCGTCCGGCGCGGGCGCAATCTGCAGCTGACCGAGACCGGGCTGCTCGTTCGTCGCTTCGCGGACGAGATCACGGTCGGCATCTCCGATTCGCTACCCATCTCCGATTCGCTACCCACGCTCACCACGCTGCGTCTGCTGGCCCCCGCGTTCGAGGCGCCGCCGGCGTTCCGCGTGGTGCTGCGCGTCGACAAGACCCCGCGGCTGCTCGCCGAGCTCGCGATCCACGCGCTCGATCTCGTGCTTGCCGATCAGCTGGTGGCGGCGTCGCTGGAGGTCCGCGCTTTCAGCCACCTCCTCGGAGAATGCGACGTCACGGTCGTCGGCACCGACGCGCTCGCGACGCGTCACTGGCGCGGCTTCCCGCGCTCGCTCGACGGCGCGCCGTTCGTTCTCCAGACGGAGAACACTGCGCTTAGGTGGTCGCTCGATCATTGGTTCGCGGCGAACCGGATCCGGCCACGCGTCGTCGCCGAGGCACCCACGGTAGCGGCCGACGCGAACAAGAAGCCACACGTCTTCGCCCGAAACGCTAGGGGATCGACTCGAGGATGACGTCGTCGACGAGCGCCTCGAAAGAGCGGATGGCGATGTTGTTGTAGTATCCACCGATCTGCAGGCTGCACTCCTCGGTCGATGGCGCGATGACCGCTTGCTGCGATAGCGGCACGGCCTTGGGCGCCTGGGCACCGACGCGCAACATCACGGAAGCCAGCGGCGTCAGCTGCTCATCGACGACGATCTCCGTCCAGCTCCCCTTCGTGAGCGTGGTCGACACGGTTTGACCGTAGACGACTCCTGCGTCGGAATTCCCGGACGTATTGACCAAGAGCTGGTTGTCTTGGACCGCGAAGTTGAGTTGCACATCCGGCGTCTTCGCGAAGAAGATGTAGATCCCATCGAGTCGAGTGCTCATCACGCGCACGCGGAAGGTGAGACGAAGGTGACCCGTGCGGGGGGTTGGTACGTGGACGATGTTGGAGGATGCTCCCTCGCAGCTCGGCCCGTCGTTACAAACCCCAGCGTCGGACGCTGATCCTGGAATTGTGAACCGCGCGGCGTTGGGGGCCGAGAAGCCACCTTTGAAAGCGACGTCGAGTCCCGACGTGCCATGCTGCAGCTCCTGCTGGAACGCGGCGATGCCTCCGTGGTTGTCGAAGTCTTCGCAGAATAATGCCGCACCGTGTCCTGCGCAGCCTGGCTCTGCAGACGCATCGACAGCCGCGTCCCCGGCATCGCCAGGTCCATCGTTCGGTGCGCCGTCGCCCAAGGCCGCGTCCGAGGCGATGGCAGCATCCGGTCCGCTTCCTGCCGGGGAGTCGGCGCCAAACGAAGTGCACATCGTCTGCGCGGCAAGGAGTGCAACGAGCGGCAGGTAAAGGAGCGGAAGTTTCGCGCGAGGCGGAGATTGCACCATCACTCGCCAGCGTACAGTCCAAGGCAGGCGCCCGGTAGCGCGGCAGGCGAGGATTGCCGGATTGCCGTCGCCGCCCGGTGCGTTGTTCCAGCGTGTCGTGTCCGAGGCGCCTGGAAGCGAGCGCTGCCACGAAACGCTCCCGGGGCGGAGCTTACGCTACATGTCAGCTCTCACCGTGCGGCTGTCATGCTCAACAGAGTGACCCACGAGCGACGCCGGGATGATTCCCGTGGTCGCGGCGTGCAGGCTCGGGCGCGACGCGGAGGTTGCCAGCGGCGAGCGCGCGGAAGATCGACGACGAGACCGAGGCACGTCGATGGCGCGGTGCACCCGGTTGTCGCTGATGGGTCACGCAAGAACCCGCGCAGTGCCCAGGCCCTGCAAGCAGCCTCATGCATGGCGGAGCCAACCGACTTGGCGGGTCGCGGAGGAGGATCTCGTCGTTGCTCGTCTCGAGAAGACAGGGTGCAGAGTGTGGAGAGCTTGCACAGCATCCCCGCACTCCGTGCTCTCGGACGTCGACGTGGCTACTGCGTGAGGCCAGCGACCTTCAGCGTGACCTGCAGCAGTCCGGTGTCGCTGGTCATGTAGAGCGTCTTGTTGTCCACCCCTCCGAAGCCGACGTTGTTCACCAGCTTCGTCGTCGTGATGTGACCCCACTTGGCGGACCCATCCGCCTTGAAGACGTCGACTCCGTTCTTCACGGCGACGTACACGTTACCCGCCGTGTCGACGGCAACGCCGTCCGCTTCCGAGTCGTTCGGGCCGACGTCCGCAAACTTGATTGCGGGGCCCAGCGCGCCGTCGGCCGCCGCGACGGTGTACTTGTTGATGACCGGAAGGCCTGCGGCGGGGGACGTGAACGAAACGTAGAGCGTCTTCTGGTCCGGGCTGAGCGCCACGCCGTTCGGACGTCCCTCGGCGACAGTCTCGAAGACGTCGCCGTTGGGCCGGATCCTCCAGATATGATTGTTCACCGTGTTCGTGTCCTGGTACCCGGGGTCGGTGACGAACATCGTGCCGTCCGTCCGCACGACGATGTCGTTCGGCGAATTGAACACGCTGGCGCCCGCGTCCACGTAGTTCAGCGTGACGGGCGTTCCGGCCCCCCCCGCTGCGGGCGTCCGGATGATCGCGCCGCCGCCACCTGCCAAGTTCGCCTCACAGGAGACAAAACCAGCCGCTTTCGGATCGTACGAGCTGCCCTGAAGCGTCGTCCCCGCGCTTGCCGGGCGAACGGACGTCGGCGAATTCGGAGGCGTGAGCTTGAGGAAGGTGCTCGTCGCTCCGAACGTGGAGAAGTAGAGCCCGTCTTTGAGCCAGATTGGCCCGTCCGTGTAGATACCGCTCTGCGAGGTCACCTCGAGCGGCGTGCCGATTCCTTCGATCGGGTTGGCCGACGGGTTGGCCGGCGCGTCCGTGCCGCTGTCATCCGGGTTGCCGCTGGTTCCGCTGGTTCCGCTGGTTCCGCTGGTTCCGCTGGACCCGCTCGAGCCACCCTCTGCGGTGGGGGTAGTCGGCGTGGTGCCGCTGTCCGAGCTGGAACACGCGTAGGCGAGGATGGATCCGCAGACGACCAAGGAGAAGGGCAGGATGCGTTTCATTATCCGCCCACCCTAGCATCCGCTGTACCAGCGTTCCATCCGCGGAGTGGGTGACAGAGTTCGAGGAGATACGGTGCGCGCGTGGGTTTGTCGGTGCGAAACGCCCCAACACCGCGTGCTCTGGCGGCAATCATGGGGCCGTCTTACCCGCGCGAAACATGCGTAGCACCGCGACTCGGGGATCAGACCCCCGAGCCCTTCACCACGACTCCGAACGTCTTCGCGAGGATATGGATATCCAGCCAGGGCGACCAGTTGCGCACGTAGTAGACGTCGATCTGGACGCGCTGCGCGAAGCTGGTCGCGTTGCGATCGCTGACCTGCCACATGCCGGTCATGCCCGGCGGCGCGCGCAGGATGATCTTCTCCTGGCCGCCCATCTCGGTGACCTCGCGCTCGATGTACGGGCGCGGCCCGACGAGGCTCATGTCGCCGATGATGACGTTGAGGAGCTGCGGAAACTCGTCGAGCGAGAACTTCCGGAGCACGCGCCCGATCCGGGTGACGCGCGGGTCCTTCCGCAGCTTGTGGTAAATCTCGTACTCCGCGCGGAGCTGCGGATCGGCATCGAGGATCGCCTTGAGGCGCGACTCTCCATCTCCGTGCATCGTGCGGAACTTGTAGGCCTTGAAGAACTCGCCGTCCTTGCCGAGCCGGTTCTGCGAGTAGAAGATCGGGCCCTTTGAATCGAGCTTGATGAGCAGCGCTATGAGCGCGAGGAAGGGCAGGACGAAGAAGACGCCCATGCTCGTGAGCGTGACGTCCATCACGCGCTTGGCGAGACGAGGACCCGGAAGGAGCAGCTGCTGCCGCACCTCCACGCCGAGGATGCCGCCGAGGTTCTTCGCCGGGACGCCGAGCGTCGCAAAGCCGAAGAGGTCCGGGATGACGAGCAAGTGCGAGAAGCGCCCGCCGACGCGCTCGACGATCTGCAGCAGCTTCGGGCCGTCGACGCCGGGCATCGCGAGCACCGCGTAGGGGATCTTGAGGCGCGTGGCGAGAATGGGCGCGAGCGCGAGATCGCCGACGACCGGCACGCCCTCCACCTCCGCGAACTTGCCGCGCGGGAACAGCGAAGCATCCTTCGGCAGGACTCGCTCGCGTCCGCGAGGCTTCGCGCTCTCGGGGCCGAGGAACTGGTTGTCGTCGCTGCCGGTGCCCGCCGAGACGTCGAGCTTCGAGTGCCACGACGAGGGCGGGATGGGGATGTGGTCGGAGCTGATCGACCCGGGCGCGAGCTCGCTCTCGGGGCCGAAGAGATCGTCCGAGAGTGCCTGCCGCTGCGACTCGCTCATGAAATGCGCAGCGGAAACGTTCACCGAGTACACGTCCATGACCTCGTTCGCGAAGGTCGCGCGCAGCGTGCCGTGCTTCGCTGGGTCGTCGTCGAGGAGCATCACGGGCTTCAGACCGGAGCGCGGCTGCGCCTTCAGCGTGCGCACGATCAGGCGGCCGGTCTTCGCGGCGCCGAGCACGCACACCGGGATGCCCCACCATGCCTGCGTGCACAGCTTGTTGCGTACGAGGGAGCGAACGACGGGCACGATGAAGAGCGTTGCGAGCCACCACACCGCACGTACGAACACTCCCCACTTCACGATCGGGAGGTTGCCGAGCGTCGAGAGCAGAGAAGCGCCGAGGTGCACGAGCGAGGTGGCGAAGACGATGTCGCGGATCTCGTCGGGCGTGCTCTTCGCCATCGGCGAGTAGAGCTCGAGCCCGAGGAACGTGAGCATGCACAGCGCGATCGCGGGACCGACCACGAGCCACGACGTCCAGTCGGTGCCGCCGAGATCGGAGTAGGTGCGCGCCCAGTGCACCGCGGTGGCCACCAACGCCGCGAGGAACAGCGAAAAGATGTCGGTCAGCAGCAGCGTCACGATGGTCCAGTTCGGCTTCGTGAGGACCTTGAGGCCGGCGACGTCCTTGTTCTCACGCGCCGCGAGCGAGACGTCGGTCACGTACCCGGTGTTCTTGCGGACCTTGAGCTGCTCGATGAGGCCACGCGCGATGGCCTGCTCGCCGCACGCGCCCATGGAGACGAGGATGCGGCCGATCTGACCGCCGCGTTCCTCCTGGATGGCGATCGCGCGGTCGATCTGATCCTGCGTGATCGCGCCGTCGCGCAGGAGGACCTCGCAGAGGAGGCTGCCCTTGCTCTCGCTCTTCACCGGCGCCGACGAGCCGAGCATGCCGCCCTGCGGGATGCGGATCATCGGCGGCGGAGGCATCACCTTCGCGGTGATGACGAGTGGGGGAGGCGGCGGCGTACCTGCGGCCGGTGTGACCTTCGGCGGGACGGTGCCCGCCGCGGGCGTCGCCCGGCGTGGAACCACGCCCGTCATCCCGATGAGCGTCGCGGCTTGCCCGGCGCGGACCTGCGGCGCAGCCGTGCCCGCGGAGGGCGTCCGTCGGCGTGGCACGATCGGCGGCGGACCGGAGCTCGCGCTGATGCCGATGAGCGTCGTCGCGTGCGCGGCCACGCCGCGCGGCGGAGGCGTGGAGCCGAACTTCGGCGGCGGGCGCGAGCTGCCCGTCGCCGCGGTGGCGGTGGCGGTGGCGTTCGCCTTGGGCGTGGCGCTTGCCGCCGGCACGGCCGCCATCATCAGGCTGCGTGACGTCTCGCGTTCTCCGATGAGCGCGGGCTCGATGCTCGGCGGCTCGGACGAAGGAGGCGGCCCGTCCGCGGGCGCGGCGGCAGCGGCGGCCTTGGCCTTGGCCTCGATGCGAGCGCGGTGCGCTTCCTCGATGACCGCGCGCGCCGCCTCGGGCAGCGCCGAAGCGAGCGTGGTGTGGATGTCCGTGCTCGCGCGCGGATCCGGGGGGCCGGTCCTCGCCGGAGGCGTTTCCCCCGCGTCGCCGCCGCCGTCCTGATCAGAGCTGCTCACCGGCGAGAGTATAGACGAGTCTGTCTTCGCGCTTCCACCGCGGAACCACCCACGCCTGCAAGGCTTCGCCGATCAGGTAGAGGTGCTCGAAGTGATCGCGAGGCCCGCCGCCCTTGAAGCCGCGGACGTGAAGATTCCCCGCGTCCGCGCGCTTGATGAGCGTCATCTTGCGAGAGGCGGGCTCGGAGACCGCCGTGGCGGGCACCTCGATCGCAGTGAGCAGCGCCTGGGTGGCCTCGGTGGAGCTGGCGTAGTCGGGCGGGATGATGGCGGAGTGGGTGATGACCATCGTCTTCTTGCCGTCCTTCGCGTCCTTCGCGAAGCGGATGAAGGCGCGGATCATCTTCGGGTCGACGCGGTCGGCGCCCTGCGCCGCGGTCTTCGGGTTCGGGTCGAGGTACTGCGAGTGCAGGCTGTCGTTCAGGACCACCGTGTCGACCATCGCGTAGTAGCGGTCGACGCCGAGGATGCGACTGACCGCCGCGAAGCCCGCGCTCCAGGAGGCGAGACCGAGCTTCCCGACGTGCAGGCCCTTCTTGCCGGTCGACGTCTCCACGTTCTTGACGAGCTCGTCGAGCATGCGCCCGAAACGCTCGGGGCTGGCGAACGCCGTGGCGTAGGGGCCGCTGCCGATGCCGAAGCCGCACGAGACGAAGACGGCGTTCATGCCGCTCTCCTTCATCTGGCGCTCGGCCATCTGGCCCGCGTGGAAGTGGAAGACGACGTCGATGCCGCCGTCCGCGGTGACGAAGTCCGCGCTGGGCGCGAGGTACGTCCCGAAGCTCAGCCCCTTCCAGCGATCGAACGCGATCGGCGGTGTGAGCTCGGGCGCCACGTTCTTCGCCGGGACGGTCAGCGGCTGCGCTCCCTGGATCGATCTCGGGATCGGCTCGGAGGCCTCGGTGGCGCGCGCCTCGGGCTCACCCGCGATGACCGCGCTGAAGAGCGCGATGGCGAGGAGCGGCAAGCGGGAGCGGCGGGCGACCAAGGGAGGCCGAGACTACTTATGCAACTCCGGATGGCCGCGTTAAATGGCCTTCACGAAGGCATTTCAGTGGCACATGGACCCACCCGGGAGGAGCTGACAGCTGACCGTCGACAGCTGACAGTCGGAGCGAGTTCTCCCGTAACGGCCAGCGGTTAGCGCTGTTCGCGGGAGGACCGGTGCGGTGCCGTGGTCAGTGGGATTACCAGTTTCTTCGAGCGCCAGCATCGGCCCTACCTAAGCTCGCACGATGGTCCCCCCCGACAAGGTCTGCGCGCGGTGCGGGCGGCCGTTCGCCTGGAGGAAGAAATGGGCGCGCGACTGGGAGCACGTGAAGTACTGCTCCGACGCCTGTCGTCGGGGCTCGGCGGCGATCGGCGCCGCGGTCGACGCCGCGGTGATGGCCGTGCTGGACGGCCGACGCGAGGGAAGCTCGCTCGGCCTCGACGAGATCGCGCGCGCGCTCGAGCCGAAGCGCTGGCGAGATCGCGTCGACGATGTCCGCGCGGCGGCGGTCCGACTCGCCCTCGCAAGACGCATCGTGGTCACGCAAGGCGGACGCGTGATCGAGCCGCTCCTCGCGGAGGGTCCGATCCAGATCCGGAAGGCTCTCTGAGCGCCGCGCGGGTCTTCACGCAACGCGCGGATAGCGAGAGCTACTACAGCGAGGCGTTTCGCTGGAATGCATTGACGACCAAATAGCGACTATCGGATTCAGTGATTACCGTCTCCGGCTTGCGACGCTGGGATGAGCTGGCGGTCGACCGGCTGCGCCGAGCGGAAGTTGGTCAGCTGACCCGCAGCCCGGGCGCCGGGAACTTCGCGCACAGCGCCTTCACCTCGGCGGCGACCTCCGCGATGCTCGCCTCGTCGGTGGGGTTCGCGACGACGCGCTCGATCCAGCCCGCGAGCTGCTCCACCTCCTTCACGCCCATGCCGCGCGACGTGATCGACGGCGTGCCGATGCGGAGGCCCGACGGGTCGAACGGCTTGCGCGGATCGAACGGCACCGCGTTGTAGTTGGCGACGATGCCCGCGCGATCGAGCGCCTGCGCGGCGGGCTTGCCGGCGATGCCCTTGTTGGTGAGATCGATGAGCATCAGATGGTTGTCGGTGCCGCCCGTCGTCACGGAGAAGCCGTGGTACACGAGCGCCTTCGCGAGGATCTTCGCGTTCTCGACGACGGAGTGCGCGTAAATCTTGAACGACGGCTCGAGCGCCTCGCGCGCGGCGACGGCGATGGCGGCGGTGGTGTGGTTGTGCGGGCCGCCCTGGAGGCCGGGGAAGACCGCCTTGTCGATGGCGGCCGCGTGCTGCTTCTTGCAGAAGATCATGCCGCCGCGCGGGCCGCGGAAGGTCTTGTGGGTGGTGGACGTGGTGACGTCGGCGATGCCGATCGGGGAGGGGTGCGCGCCCACCGCGACGAGGCCCGAGATGTGCGCGATGTCCGCGGCGAGGATCGCTCCGACCTCGTCGGCGATCGAGCGGAACGCCTCCCAGTCGAGGAAGCGCGGGTACGCGGTCGTGCCGGCCCACAGGAGCTTTGGTTTGTGCTCCTTGGCGAGCTTGCGCACCTCGTCCATGTCGATGCGGTTGTCCTCGCGGCGCACCCCGTAGGGCACGCTCTTGAAGTACTTGCCGCTGATCGAGACGGCGTGACCGTGCGTGAGATGGCCGCCGGCGGAGAGGCCGAGCCCCATCACCACGTCGCCCGGCTGGCAGAACGCGAGGTAGACGGCGAGGTTCGCGGGACTGCCGGAGTACGGCTGCACGTTGACATGCAGGTCCTCCTCGCCGCCCGCGGCCGCGGTGCCGCCGAAGAGCCTCTTGAGGCGCGCGATGGCGAGCTCCTCGACCTGGTCGATGACCTGCTGGCCCTCGTAGTACCGCTTCTTCGCGTACCCCTCGGAGTACTTGTTCGTGAGGCACGAGCCCGTGGCCTCCATCACCGCGCGAGAGGCGTAGTTCTCGCTCGCGATGAGCCGCATCGTCTCGTGCTCGCGACGGTTCTCGTCGTCGATGAGCTTGGCGATCTCGGGGTCGAAGTCGGTCAGGGTTCGCTCGGCCATGCGCCGGAGATAGCCCGAAATTCCCGCCGCGTCACGGGTGAGCCGTCGTATATAGAGGGCTCATGCGCCGGCCTGCCCTCCTTGCGCTCGTCACGCTCGCGGTCACGGCGTTCTCGCCCGCCGCGCTCGCCCAGGACGCGCCCGCGCCCGCGCCGGACGAACCCGCCCCCGCGCTGCGCAAGGTCCCCGCCGAGCGGCGTGCCGGCCTCGTGCTCGGGGTCGCGCCCGGGATCGCGTTCGCAGGCGCCAGCGGGTACCCGAACAACACGCGCCTCATCGGCAACCCCGACTTCTACTCGGAGAGCCCGCTGCTGGTCGGGCACTCCACCAGCTACTTCCTGATGGGCGCGTTCACGGACTATGCGTCGTTCGGCCCGATGGTGAACATCGCGACCTTCGAGAGCGAGAAGTGGAAGTCGACCGGCCTCGCCATCGGCTTCCGCGCCGAGATCTTCCCGCTCATCAAGCTCGCCCCCACGTTCGCCGACACGTCGATCTACGGGCAGGCGGGCGTCGGCTCCACCGAGCTCCAGGCGAAGGGCCCGTTCCCCTCGGCCGACGGCACCTCCTCCTTCGCCGGGCTGGGGCTGCACCACGAATTCCGCCTCTTCCGCCTCCTCGGCGGCCATTTCTCGGGCGGCCCGTACGTCGAGTACAACGCGATCTTCGCGCCCGGCGCGGAGCGCCACTGGGCGGCCCTGGGCCTGCGCGTGGCGTGGTACGGCGGAACCGTGGGCCTCGATTCACGAAGGTGATACGGTCGCTCGGGTGAGCGTAGCGGACCCGTTCGGGCTCGTCGGTCAGGTCCTCGACGGCCAGTTTCGCGTCGACAAGCTGGTCGGCGAAGGTGGCTTCAGCGCGGTCTACCGCGGGCATCATCAAGGGCTCAACGAGCCCATTGCGATCAAGAGCCTCAAGCTCCCGTCGTCGCTGGGGACGTCGCTCGCCGACACGTTCGTCTCGCGCTTCCGCGACGAGAGCCGCATCCTCTACCGCCTCTCGCAGGGCAACCTCCACATCGTCCGCAGCATCGCGGCCGGCACCACCCAGGCGCCGCTGACCGGCGCGCTGGTGCCCTACATGGTCCTCGAGTGGCTCGAGGGGCGCTCGGTCCAGAACGACTTCACGGTGCGCCGCACGCTCGGCCAGACCGGCCGCTCGCTCGACGTCGTGCTGAAGCTCTTCGAGAGCGCCGCCGACGGGCTCGGCTACGCGCACGCGCAGGGCGTCGCCCACCGCGACCTGAACCCCGGCAACCTGTTCCTCGCGCAGACCCAGCACGGTCTGAAGATGAAGGTGCTCGACTTCGGCGTCGCGAAGCTGATGCACGACGGCGCGCTGAACATGGGCCCGCGCGCGCACACCGTCGGCCACATCAAGATCTTCGCGCCCGCGTACGGCGCGCCCGAGCAGTTCGACGACCGCATCGGCACCGCGGGCGCGTTCTCCGACGTCTACGCGTTCGCGCTCATCCTCATCGAGGCGCTGCGCGACAAGAGCGTCAACGAGGGCACGCACCTCGGCGAGTTCGCGCGGAGCGCCTGCGATCCCGACAAGCGCCCCACGCCGCGCGCCTTCGGCATCGACGTGCCCGACGAGGTGGAGGCGGCGTTCGCGCGCGCAACCACACTCGATCCCAAGGAGCGCTGGCAGAGCGTGGGCGACTTCTGGCAGAGCCTGAGCATCGCGAGCAAGGTCGCGACCGAGCGTCGCTACGAGAGCGCGGCGCGCGAGACGCCGCCGCTCGCGATGGGTGGCACGCCGCCTCCATCGCCCGTCACGCCGGGGCCTGCCGCCGCGCCGCGTGACGCCGCCGTCGTGAAGAACCTCGCGCGCACCATCCCGCTCGGCTCGGCGACGCTCCCGCGTCCCGGGCTGGCCGGCGCAGCGCCAGGTACGCCCGGCGCCCCGCGTCCGCGGACGCCGACCACGATCGGGATCCCTGCGCCGGCCGGCGCGCGCGCCCCTGCGGCCGCCGCCTCGGGCACCGGCACCACACCCGGCCCCGGCCCTGGTAAACCGGGCACGGGAACTGCGCCCACCGCTGCGCCGCTCGCGGCTCCGCCGCCCGCGGCGCTGGGGCGCACGATGGCGATGCCGATGACGCCCGGCACGGCGATCGGCGCACCGCGCGCCGCCGTGCGCGCGCCGAGCTCGGCGCGCCATCCCGCGCCGCCGCATGCGCCCGCCGCGTCCGATCGCCCGCCCGGCGCAAGCACCACCGAGCCTGCGCCGCCGCTCGCGCCGCCGCGGCTCGGCAGCAACCCGGCTCTCGGGGCGTTCGCGAGGACCGACGCGAAGCCGCCGTCGTCACGGCGCGCCGGCTCGTCGATCCCGACGTCGGCGGGCGTCGCGCCCGCGCGCGAGTCGAACGAGGTCGTCGACATCCCTTCGATGAATCCTTTGCCGGACGACGACGAAGAGGACGAGGACGAGGCGACGAAGGTGCACGCCCCCGCGCCCGAGATGCTGCGCACGCTCGCCTTCCACGAAGCCGCGAACGCCCGCGCCCAGGCGGAGGCGATGATCGCCCGCGAGCGCGCCTCGCGCGCGGCCGCCACGCAGGCCGCAGCGAAGCCCCCGTACATCGACCCCAACGAGGACATTCCCGAGCCGCCCCCCTCGGGCGGTACGTTGATGATGGCGCCGGTCGCGCGTCAGCAGATGATGGACGCGGCCGCGCCGCCGCCGCCGCAATGGCAAAACCAGAGCCTGAACTCGACCCTCGCGATGGCTTCGCCGCTCCAGCCGACCGGCCCCAACGACTGGGGCGCGCCCACGCAGGCGATGGCCGCGGTCCCGATGCCGCCGGTGCAGGCTGCACCGGGAATGCACGGTATTCCCGGCGCGCATGGCACGCCGCCGCAGGGCGTTCCGGCGGTGAGCCTCCCGGGCAACCTGCCGGCGCCGCTGCCGTACGGGCAGGGGAGCGCCGTCATCCCGCAGCAGCAGCAGCAGCAGCAGCAGCACTCGCCGTCCGCGGTGCCGCTCTCGCGCCAGCCGGGCGAGCACGCGTTTCCTCCGCCGTCCTTCGCGCAGGCTCCGGCGCCGCCGAAGGCGCCGCTGCCGATCCTGCCCATTGCGATCGTGCTCGGTGTGCTCGCGCTCGGCGGCATCGTGATGGGTGCGTTCGCGCTCCGCGCGCGCCACGCGGTGCCCACCGACGGTGATGCGGCGGCGGCCTCCTCGGGTCCGATGGTGAGCGCCTCGCTCACGCCGGTGCCCGTCGCGCTGCCGGACGATCCCGCGCCCGCCGTCGCGACGGCGATCCCCGTCCCCGTCGCCGTCGCCGAGGAGGACGCCGCGGTCGACGCAAGCGTCGTCGCCGAGGTGGACGCCGCCCCGGCCGTGCCGGCGGTGGTCGCGACCGCGACCGCGCCGACGAGCGCGCCGGTGCCCACCACCGCGCCACCGAACCCGTTCGGTCAGCCGACCGCGATCGCCACGCCCCCGCCGCCGAAGCCCACCGCCGATCCGAACGCCTTCAGCGAGTCGGGCGCGCGCGCGAAGCTCGCCCAGGCGAACGGCGTCCTCGCGTTCTGTCACAAGGAGGGCGGCGTGACCGGCAACGGCAGCGCGTCCGTGACGTTTGGCCCCGACGGCAACGTGGTCGGCGTCGCCATCGATCCGCCGTTCGGCGGCACGAAGGAGGGCGACTGCGTGGCCTCCCAGTTCCGCCGCGTGAAGGTCAACGCGTTCACCGGCTCGCCGCAAACGGTGCGGACGCAGTTCGAAGTCCCGAAGTAGCCTTGGTCACGTGGCGCGCCTCCTCGTTGCCGTGTCGATCGCGCTCGGCGCCTCGGCGCTGACGCTCACCGCGCGCGCCGACGACCCGCCCGCGGCATCCACGAAGCAGGAGAAGAAGGACCGGAAGGAGGGCGACGTGGTCGTCGTCACCGGGACGCGCACGCCGGAGCGCATGCAGCGCTCCACCGTGAAGACCGACGTGATCACGCGCGAGGAGGCCGAGCGCCGCGGCGCGACGAACGTGGCCGACGCGCTCGCCAGCCAGCCCGGGCTCGTCGTGAACCCCGGCTCGTACGGGTTCCTCGGCGGCGTCAGCGCGCTCCAGATCCAGGGCTTCGATCGAGACCGCGTGCTCATCCTCGAGGACGGCGAGCGCGTCATCGGCGACGTGGGCGGCGCCATCGATCTCTCGTCCATCCCCACCGGCGACATCGATCGCATCGAGATCGTCTCCGGGCCCACGAGCGCGCTCTACGGATCGGCGGCCATCGGCGGCGTCGTGAACATCATCACCGGCCCGCCGCGCGCCGACGGTCTCACCGGCCGCATGCGCCTCGAGTACCGCTCCTACAACGGCGCCGTCGTGCAGGGCAACGCGTCGTACCGGCGCGGCGCGCCGTGGGCTGCGCTCGACTTGAACCTCACGCGCATGGATGGCATCGCGAAGGATCCCGGGCCCGACCTCCGCATCCCCGAGACGTCGCGCCGCATGGTCGGCATCCGCGCGGGAACGAGCCTCACGGAGCGCATGGACGTGCGCGTGCGCGCGCGCCAGTTCCGCGACAGCTCGCAGGGCCTGGAGACGCAGGCGGCGCCGGGGCTGGGGCGCTTCACCATCGACACGCCGTCGGTGACCGATCGCTACACGCTGCACGTCATCCACACGACGCGCTTCGGCAGCGAGGGCTCGAACCTCCGTCTCACCATGGGCCGGCAATGGTTCGACAACTACACGGCGCGTGATCGCCGCGACTCGCCGATCGACGAGCGCCACGATCGCACGCAGCGCATGCAGAGCTTCGAGGGCGTCACCACCATCGCCGATGGCGCGCGCACCTGGGTGGTGGGCGCGCGCGCCGAGGCCGAGCACTTCGAGCAGGACCTCACCCAGACCGCGAGCACCTCGGACGGGCCCGTCACCACGACGCACCCCGAGGTGATCCCGCTGTCGTACGGGATCGGTGCAGTCTACAGCCAGGTGGCCTGGAAGCTCGGCCCCGTCACCGTGCTGCCCGGCGCGCGCTTCGAATCGCACACGCGCTATGGCTCCTCGCTGGCGCCGCGCCTCGCCGCCGCGTGGCGCAGCGGCGAGCTCCTGACGGTGCGTGCGTCGGGCGGCCGCGGCTTCCGCGCGCCGAGCGCGAAGGAGCTCGGCTTCGCGTTCGACCACACCGCGTTCGGCTACAAGATCTTCGGCAACGACGCGCTGAAGCCCGAGCAGTCGTGGGGCGTGAACGCCGACGCGACGCTCACGCCGACGAAGACCATGACCTTCCGCGGCTCGGTCTACGGCAACTGGGTCGAGGACCTCATCGATCTCGACCTCGGCAACGGCCGGAACGACAGCGGCGTCGTCGCGTATTCCTACACCAACTTCGGCAAGGCCCGGACCGCGGGCGGACAGGTGGACGCGGCGTTCAAGCCCGCGCCTTTCCTGCGGGCGGAATCCAGCTACGCTTACACCTGGACGCGCGACGACGTGAACGACCAGCCTCTGCCGGGTCGCCCGCCGCACGCGGTCACCGTCTCGCTGCGGATCGAGCCGGGCTGGAAGATGGAGATCTACGTACGCGCCCGGATCGTGACCGACTCTTTTCTCGACGAGAACACCCGCGCCCCTGGCTATGAGAACCTCGACGCCCGCATCGCTCGCACGCTCTGGCCGAGCTCCCAGCTCTACGTCGGCGGTCTCAACGTGACCGACGTGAAGCAGGAGCCCGGCCGCGTCGGCGACACCCGGTCGCCGCTGGGGCGCGTCCTCTACGTCGGGCTGAAGGCAGACTTTCCCTGGGAGGACGAATGAAGCTCGCAGCACTCGGTTCCGCCGCCGCGCTCGCCCTGGCGCTCGTGGCCTGCAGCGACTCGGCCGGCACGAAGGCGACCACCACACCGACCGACGGCGGCGCCGACGACGGCGGCGGCACGTTCACGTCCGGCGCCGAGCTGAAGGTCGCCGTCACCGCCGACGCGCGCACCTACGTGAAGCTGTCGACCCCGCCCGCGGTGGTCACGCCGGCCGATCCCGCGACCGACAAGGGCTGGGACGTCGCGTTCCAGGGGCTCGACGTCTACACCAACAGCGGTCCTTCGGGCTCGGGCAGCGCCTCGGCGTTCGGCCCGCTCGATCCCATCATCTTCCTCGACGACATCGCGCCGACCGTCCCGTTCCTCGCGCCCGACACGACCGGCGGCGCGTTCATCCGCTGGTGGTTCTACGGCGGCGCGCCCGACCACGCGCTCTACTCGCGCTACCACCTCCACGGCATCAAGGACGGCGACAAGCATTACAAGGTGCAGGTCCTCAACTACTACGGGGTGCGCGACGGCGCGCCCGTGAGCGCGCTCTACAAGGTGCGCTGGGCCGAGATCACCGCGAGCGGCTCCGGCCCCACGCAGGAGCTCGCCGATCTCGACGGCACGGCCGGCGGACCGCAGGGCAAGCCCACCGACAAGAGTGAGTGCCTCGATCTCGGCACCAAGGCCCGCACCCTGCTCACGCCCGCCGCGGCGCGCGTCTCGAGCGCGTGGCACCTCTGCTTCCGCAGGCAGGACATCAGCGTGAACGGCGAGGTCGGCGGTCCGCGCAACGTCGGCGCGGTCGACCTCGACGCCGCGAAGATCGCGACCGACACGCTCCCCGACATCATCGCGAAGACCGACGAGAGCGAGCTCGCCCGCTTCGACGCGGTGAACGCCGCCGCCCTCACCGGGCAGACCTTCCGCGGTGACCGGGTGGTCAGCGCCTTCGGCACGCTGTGGCTGGAGCGCGGCGCGACTCCGCCCGCGCCGGCCAAGCAGGCCTGGGTGGTCTACGGCGCCGACAGCACCTCGAAGTACCTGCTCGGCTTCTCGCGCTTCGAGGGCGCGGATGCCACGAAGCCCGGGACCGTCGTGATGCGCGTCAAGAGCGTGAAGTAGGAGCGACCATGAAGCACTTCCTTTTTCCCATCCTCGCGCTCGCCGCGATCGCGGCGTGCAGCAGCGCGTCGACCAACCCGACGCCCGCGAGTGCCCTGCCCGACGGCGGCGAGACCGACGGCGCGATCGCCGATGCGTCGGTGGGCACGCAGTGCCGCACGGCGCGCGATCAGCTGCTGCTGCCCATCGACAAGACATCGAGCGGCGTGGTCACGGCGCTGGGCGACACCGCCGGGACGAAGACGCTCTACGTCGATGCCTCGGCGGGCGGCTTCCAAACGGCGGCGAAGAACCCGCGCATCTACCTCGATCTCGGGGCCGGCACGCGCGTCGCGGTCACCGACAAGTCCGCGCCCACCTCGCCGGAATGGGACCTCTCCCTGAAGCGCTACGTCATCTTCACGAACAGCGGGGACGTCGGCTCGGGCATGGGCGGCGCCAAGCAGATCCCGAAGGCCTTCGCCTCCGTCACCGACGCCGAGGTCTCCGCCGCCGCGACCGTAGGCGAGAGCATGTTCGACGCCGACTGCAACGCCAAGACCGACCGCACCGGCGCGCCGCTCACCACGTTCTCCGATTGGTACGACTACGACGACGCCACGATGATCCCGTCGCCGAAGCCCGCCGTGACGTACGCGGTGCGCGGCGGCACGGGGCGCCTCTACAAGGTCGGCATCAAGGCGTACGACGCACTGCCCGACGGCGGGTCGCGCAACAACATGTCGACCGGGTTCTTCGTGCTCGAGGTGGCCGAGGTCGTCGCGAAGTGAAGCGCCTTGTCGCCACTGCGCTGGGGAGCGGGCTCCTGCTCGTGGCCGCTACCGCCGCTGCCGTGCCCTGCTCGGGTCGCCCCACCGATCCCGCGGGCGGCGCGGGCTACAGCTACGGCGCCGCCGAGGTGAAGACCTTCGATAGCACGTCGATTCGCGTGCACTATGCAACGAGCGGCACGCACGCGCCGGCGCTCACCACCACGCGCGCCGACCTGGTGCCGGACTCGGTCGCGCTCACCGGCCATATCGCCGATACCGCGCTCGCGAAGTACGCAGCGATGGGCTTCAAGGCGCCGCCGAGCGACAGCGCGTGCACCTCCAACGGCGGGGACGGCAAGATCGATCTCTACCTCGTCGCGTTCGCCGGCGCGGACGGCACCACCGTGCCCGAGGCCTGCACCGGCGCGGTGTGCTCGAGCTTTTTGCTCGTGGAGTCGACGTTCGCGGGGCGCGGCTATCCGACCGTGACCGAGGGCTTCGAGACCGTCGTGGCGCACGAGCTGTTTCACGCCGTGCAGAATGCCTACGACCACGACATGGACCGCTTCTGGGCCGAGGGCTCCGCGCAGTGGGCGATGAAGAGCGTCTACCCGGGGCTCACCGACTTCGAGAACCAGCTCCCCGCGTTCTTCAAGGACAACACGCGCTCGCTCGACACGCAGCCTTCGGGCGTCACCGCCGGCTTCCTCTATGGCTCGGCGGTGTGGCCGCTCTTCCTCACGCTGAAGCACGGGCCCGACACCGTGAAGCTCGTGCTCGAGGCCGAGGCGCTGGGGGCGACGTCGCTCATCGCGGTCGACGCCGTCGCGAAGTCCAAGGGCTCCTCGCTCGCGCAGGACATGCCGCTCTTCGGCGCCTGGAACGCGGCGACCAAGGCGCTCGCCGCCGCCGACGGCTATCCGGACGCGGCGAAGTATCCGGGCGTGAAGATCGAGGCGCTCACCGACGGCGTGACCGGGATCACGTCGGGCCTTCCGTACTTCGCGTACCGCGGCACGCTCGACGCCGCGAAGCAGATCACGCTCGAGACCGACGCCGCGCGGAACTCCGGCGTGGCGGTGCCGATCGAGGGCGGCAAGCCCGTCCTCGCGAAGGCGCAGCCGCTCCCCGCGGTCCTCGCGGGCGACGTGCTCGTGGTCGTCGCCGGGACGACGGTGAAGAAGACCGACGCGCCGTTCACCCTCCACCTCGCGGAGCCCGATCCGGGCTCGAGCGGGAGCAGCGGCTCGAGCGGGAGCAGCGGCGCGAGCGGGACCAGCGGTGGCTCGAGCAGCGGCGACGGCAGCGGCTGCGTCGTCGCGACCGCCACGCCCGCCCGTGTTCCGAGCAGCTTCGCGGCGCTCGGCGTCGCGCTCGCGGGGCTCCTCTTCCTGCGCAAGCGGCGATGAGCTGGCGCGCCCACGCGGGCTCGGCGCTGGTGGCGCTGGTGGCACTGGTGGCGCTCGCGTCGATCGCGGCGGGCTGCGCAGCGGCCCGCGATCCCGAGCCGCTCGGCGCCGAGCCGCTCGGCGTGGTGGCCTCGCCGGTCGTCCGCGGCGTCGACTCGCCGGTGGAGCGTGACGCCGTCGTGCTGGTGATGCAGTACGATGCCCGCCAGATCGGCGGCGGCGCGGCGGGCTGCACGGGCACGATGCTCACGCCGCGGCTCGTGCTCACGGCGCGCCACTGCGTTGCCACCACCGACGACAGCGCGGCCTGCGACTCCGCGGGGAACGCCACGGCCGGCGGCGTGGTGCACGGCGATCTCGCGGCCTCGAAGCTGTTCGCGTTCGGCAGTAACCAGCGGCCCGATTTTCTCTCCGGCCTCGAGAAGGCGGCGCGCGGCGCCGAGATCATCGACGACGCCGCGCAGACCCTCTGCAACCACGATCTCGCGTTGATCCTCCTCGATCGCCCGCTGCCCGGGACGAAGATCGCGCCCGTGCGCCTCACCGGCAGCACGAACGTCGGCGAGCTCGTGACAGTCGTCGGCTTCGGCATCAGCGAGCGATCCGATGCGCCGCAGGTGCGCCAGGAGCGTGCGGGCGTTGCGATCGTGAAGGTCGGTCCGGCCGCCGGCCTCGGCCCTGCCGAGCTCCGGACGGGCGAGGGGACGTGCGCCGGTGACAGCGGCGGACCCGCGCTCTCGGCGAGCGGCGCGGTCATCGGCGTGCTCTCACGCGGGGGCAACGGGATGAAGGGCGGATCGGTCGCCGCGTGCCTTGGCGGCGAGAACGTCTACACGGCGGTCGCGGGCTTCGGCGATCTGCTGCGCGGCGCGTACGCGAAGGCCGGCCAGGATCCCTGGAACGAAGGCGACCCCGATCCGACGCTCCCGCGGCCTCCCTCGTCCGACACGTCGGGCTGCTCGGCGAGCGGCCACGTCGCGCCTCCTCCCTGGTGGCTGGTGCCGGTCGCTGCCCTCTGGGCGGTCCGCAGGCGTCTGCGTGCCAGACGGAGCGCCGAAGGCTGCCGGCCGCGCGGAGACCCCGATCGGGAACCGTGGGCCCGTGCTGCACTTCGCCGTTGCAGCGACGCTCGGCGTGCGGACCCTCGTCAAGGTCTTGTAGCGCCGCCCGTTGAGAGCGATCCTTGCAACGTGAAGACCCGCACCCCGCGCGCCCCGACGTACGAGCTGTTCTACTGGCCGACCATCCAGGGGCGAGGAGAGCCCGTCCGCCTCGCGCTCGAGGAGGCCGCCGCGCCCTACGTCGACGTCGCGCGCCTCACGAAAAAGGAGGGCGGCGGCATGGCTGCCATGCTCGCGCTTCTGAAGGGGAAGGGGATCGCGAAGGGTCAGCTCCGACCCTTCGCGCCGCCGATCCTGCGTTCGGGGCGATTCCTGGTCGCTCAAGTGGCGAACATCCTCCAGTTCCTCGGGCCGCGCCTCGGGCTCGTCCCGGCCGACGAGGCGAGCCGGCTCGTGGCCCACCAGCTGCAGCTGACCGTCACCGACCTCTTCGCCGAGGTCCACGACACGCACCATCCCGTCTCGACCAGCCTCTACTACGAGGATCAGAAAGCGGAGGCGAAGGAGAACGCCCGGAATTTCCTGTCCGAGCGGATGCCGAAGTTTCTCGGGTACTTCGAGTCGGTGCTGGTCGCGAACACGAAGAGCAAGGCGCGGCACCTCCTCGGCGCGCGCCTCTCCTACGTGGATCTCTCGCTTTTTCAGGTGATCGAAGGCCTCCGGTACGCGTTCCCGCGTGCGCTGGGCCGCTTCGAGAAGAAGATCCCGCGCCTGGTCGAGCTGCGCGATCGCGTCGGCGAGCGGCCGAACGTGAAGGCCTACCTCGCCTCCGACCGGCGCCTCGCGTTCAGCGAGGACGGGATCTTCCGGCGCTACCCGGAGCTCGACGCGTAGAGGTTCTAGAAGCTGGTTGTAGAAGCTGTAGGCGTTGCGCGCGGAAATGTTCGGTTTGGCGCAGCGAAGACCTCCGCGCGGTGGCCGTTATGGAGTACGGATGAAGTAGCGCATCCGGTCCGCATGCGCGGTGGCCGGTGTCGCGGAGGTCGGGGTCCATGCGGAACGCAGTTCGTTCGCTCGTCGTAGCTGCCGCGGTCGCGGCTGTCGCCATTGCTTGTGGATCGGGAGGCGACAGCGAGTTCGTCGACCCGAACCTGAACGGCGACGACGGGGGGTTCGTCCCGCCCCCCGGCACCTTCAACCCGGTCGAAGCCGGCACGAGCGACAGCGGCTGCAAGCCGCTCTCCTGCACCACGGCGAACGCGAACTGCGGCCCCATCGGCGACGGCTGCGGCGGCACCATCCCGAGCTGCGGAACCTGCGGCGTCGGCGACACGTGCGGCGGCGGCGGCAAGCCGAGCCAGTGCGGACGCCCCGCCTGCAAGGTGAAGACGTGCGCCGACCTCGCCGCGAACTGCGGCCCCATCGGCGACGGCTGCGGCGGCCTGATCACCTCGTGCGGCACGTGCGACGCAGGCATCTGCGGCGGCGGCGGCCCGAGCAAGTGTGGAGCGGGCGGCGCCGGCGACGGCGGCGTGTGCGTCCCCACGAAGGTCGCCTGCGCGGCGACCGACTGCGGCCCCATCGCGGACGGCTGCGGCGGTCTCCTCAACTGTCCGGTCGCCTGCCCTGCGGGTCAGTCCTGCGGCGGTGGCGGAACGCCCAGCGTGTGCGGGGCGCCTCCCTGCGTGAAGAAGACCTGCGGCACGCAGAACTGCGGCTTCATCGCCGACGGCTGCGGTGGCAGCGTGACCTGCTGGCCGGCTGGCGCGCCGATCTGCGGGCCGGGCATGTCGTGCGGCGGCGCCGGCGTCCCGAACACCTGCGGCACGCCCGCGGGCTGCACCGGCCTCTGCACGCAGCAGCAGGCGTGCGCGGGCGCGGCGACCACGAGCATCGAGGGCTACGTCACGTCGCCGAACGGCGTGCTGCCCGTCCCGAACGCGGTCGTCTACGTGCCGAACGGCGCGGTCGCCGCCTTCGCGCCGGGCGTGAAGTGCGAGACCTGCGCGGCGGCGTCCGGCAGCCCGCTCGTCTCCACCACCACCGACGCGAACGGCCACTTCCTCCTGCCGAACATGCCGGTCAGCACCGCCGGCAAGGTCGTCGACATCCCGGTGGTCGTGCAGCTCGGTCGCTGGCGCAAGCAGTTCACCATCGCCACCACAGCGTGCGTGAACAACCTCGTGCCCCCGATGGGCGGCGCGGCCGCGAACAAGACCGCGGCGCTCCCCGCCTCGCAGGCCGAGGGCGACATCCCGCTCACCGCCATCTCGACCGGCAGCGTCGATGGCCTCGAGTGCGTGTTCCGCAAGATGGGCGTCGTCGACAGCGAGTTCACCGACGCGGCGGGCACGGGGCGCATCCGTCTCTACGAGGACAACGGCGCGAGCATGACCGCGGGCAGCCCGAAGGCCGCCACGCTCTACGCGACGCAGGCCGAGATCGACAAGTACGACGCCGTCATCTTCGGCTGCGTCGGCTCGGAGAAGACCAAGACGACGGCGCAGCTCACCGCCGTTCTCAACTATGCGAACAAGGGCGGTCGCGTGTTCGCGACGCACTGGTCCGAGGTCTGGCTGAACTCGCCGACCACCTGGGGCGCCACCGCGAACAAATGGGCTCCCGGCACGCAGGCCTGGAGCAGCACGGCGGCGCCGGGCTCGCTCTCGGCGGTGGTCGACACCTCCTTCCCGAAGGGCGTCCTCTTCTCGTCGTGGCTCCAGGCGCCGGTCGCGCCGGTGTCGGCGTCGTACGCGCCGCCCTACGCCGCGGTCAACGCGCTCTACGCGACGTCGCCCCCGATGCTCGCCCTCACCGAGCCGCGCAAGGACATCGAGCCCACGGGCGCGAATGTCTCGACGTCGGGCATCATCGCCCCCGCGCAGCGCTGGATCTACGCGACGGACGACAACAACAAGGCCTGCGCGAGCAACGCTGCCTGCAAGAGCAAAGTCTGCACCGCGGGCAAGTGCGTGGGCTCCGTCACCTTCGCGGGGTCCGACCCGGCGCCCCAGGACGCGCCGATGCACTACACGTTCAACACCGACACCACGAAGCCCGCGGCGATGCAGTGCGGCCGCGTGCTCTTCAGCGACTTCCACGTGTCGGTCGGCAGCACCACCAACAAGGCCTTCCCCACCGAGTGCAACCCGAGCCCGCTCACCTCGCAGGAGAAGGTCCTCGCCTACATGCTCTTCGATCTCGCATCCTGCGTGTCGCCTGCGGGCCCGCCGGTCTGCGCGCCGAAGACGTGCGCGGCGCAGGGCCTCGGCTGCGGTCTCGCCGGCGACGGCTGCGGCAACCAGATCGATTGCGGCCCGTGTCCGCTCGGTCAGTCGTGCGGCGGCGGCGGCGTGCCGAGCCAGTGCGGCGCGCCCGCGTGCCTTCCCAGGGCCTGCGCGGCGGGCGAGTGCGGGAAGATGGGCAACGGCTGTGGCGGCACGCTCGACTGCGGCCTCTGCATGATGGGCACCTGCGGCGGCGGCGGACCGAACGTCTGCGGTGTCGCGGTGTGCAACCCGATGGCGTGTCCGGCCCCCGCGGCCGGCTCGACCTGCGGACCGGTCGCCAACGGCTGCGGCGCGGTCAACAACTGCCCGTGCCCTGCGGGCATGCCTTGCGTCAACGGGATGTGCGGCGCGCCTCCGTGCGTTCCGCGCAGCTGCCCCGAGGCCGGCGCGAACTGCGGAACCGTGGCGGACGGCTGTGGCGGCACGCTCGCCTGCGGCGCCTGCATCGCCCCGCAGACCTGCGGCGGCGGCGGCACCGCGAACCTTTGCGGCGGCGGCGTGAACTGAACTGAACTGAGCGAGCGCGGTGCGCGGTGCGCGGTGCGCGGTGCGCGGGGAGGGCTGTCCTCCCGGCCACCGTGGCGAACCAAGGAATCTACCGGGAGCCGGGCGTGGCGGGCGGGCTGCCGCTGCCACGCGCACGGCTCGTCCCGCTCACCATCGTCCTCGCCCTTTCCGCAGCCCGAGGGCGGGATCGTCACCGTTGTCTATCCGCTGATCTTCTCGGCCGCGCCCTGATCACTCCTCGCCCGGCGAGCTCGTGGATCGCGTGCTCGCGATCCCCGACGCTGCCGGGGTGATCGCCGCGATCGCGGCTGGAGGGGCCGGGCGGACCGCGATTCCTCGGCCAGGAGCGCGGGAAATCGGCGGTTCCTACACTGGCTCACATTGGCTCGGTGCTTGCGAGAAGGCGGTCATGCTCCTTCCCCTCGATTCCGCCTCCTCCCTCGGTCGCGTGTTCCTCGTCGCGGGCGCGCTCACGTGCTCCGTCGGCTGCGCGCCCGCCGACGGGGACGACGATGCCACGTCCGCGTCGGCCCTCAGCGCGTATCCCGCCAAGCCCAGCGACACGGCGAGCCGCAAGTACTGCGACGTGATCATCGCAGGCGGCTCGACGGCTGCGATCGCTGCGGCAGTCGCATCCGCGGATGTCGGCGCGCGGACGTGCCTCGTCGAGCCGACCGAGTGGCTCGGTGGGCAGCTCACCGCGTCGGGCGTCAGCGCCGTCGACTGGGCGTGGCACAAGGTCGGCGCGCTCGACGTGGGCGCCGCCGACAAGGCGGCGGTCAATGTCACGCCGAGCTTCTTCGCCATGATGGAGGCGACGGTCGCTACGTCAGCGCCGGGCAGCTCGTCGTGTTCAAGAACACGGTCGTGAAGCGCGTCGTCGTGGGCGGCGGAAACATCACGCGCCTCGTGGCCGTGCAGCGGACGCCGCAGGCCGGGGTCGCGTGGGGCGGCTACGACCGCCTGCCCTCGCAGGACCTCGCCGACTGGTACGACGAGCGCGCCTCGGCCCGCTACGACAAGCAGGGCATCGAGCTGGCGTCGGGCTACGGCCGCCCCGCGGTCTTCATCGACGCCACCGACTGGGGCGAGCTCCTCGCGCTCGCCGGCGCGTCGTACGTGCAAGGCGTCGAGTCGAGCGAAGGCGCAACGGCCGCCGATGAGACCTGCGGTCAGTCGATCGTGTTTCCCTTCGTCGAGAAGCTCAACGCCGCCCCGGCCGCCGACCTGCGCGTGCCCGACGCGACCGCGCAGTCGAAGGCGTTCTATTCACTCTCGCTGGCGCCCGGGGAGAGCGCGCAAGCGAGCGCTTACTCAGTGGCAAAAGTAGGCGATCGCTTACGTGCCCGGCTTACGCCTGATCTCGATCGCGGATGTCGGCCTTGCCGCCGAGCAGCGGCAGCATGCCTGCGAGCGCGAGCACCGCGCCCGTCGCGCAGACCGCGCGCCAGCCGCCGCTCGACCACGCGACCGCGCCGGCCACCGTCCCGCCGGCGCCTCCCAGGAAGTACACGACCATGTAGACGGCGTTGATGCGGCTGCGCAGCGCGGGATCGAGGCCGTAGATCACGGTCTGGTTCGTGAGCAGGTTCGACTGCACGCCCAGGTCGAGGAGCACGACGCCCACGCCCACCGCGACGAGCGACGCCGCGCCGAAGGAGAAGACCGCGAACGACGCCGCGCACAGGAGCAACGCCGCCACGTTGATGCGCGATGGGCGCGGCCCGGTGGCGTAGCCGCCGACCAGCGGCGCGACCACCACGCCCACCACCCCCGATCGCGCCGAACAGCCCTGCGGTGCCGCTGCCGTGGCCCAGGTTCTTCAGGTGGTACGACAGCATCGACCAGAAGACGCTGAAGCTCGCGAAACCGAGCGCGCCCACCACCGCGCGCCTGCGGAGCACCGGCTGCGTCCGCACCACCACCACGAGGGAGCGCAGCACCTCCCGGTAGGCGAGGCGCACCGAGGGCTGGCGCTTGGGCAAGACCAGGCGCAGCACGATGCCGAGGAGCGCCATCGCGCCCGCCGCGATGAGGTAGACGGCGCGCCAGCCGAAGGCCGCGCCCAGCGCGCCGCTCGCGGTCCGCGAGAGGAGGATGCCCGCGAAGAGCCCGGACATCACGGTGCCCACGACGCGGCCCCGCTGCTCCACCGGCGCGAGATCCACCGCGTACGGCACGATCATCTGCACCACCGAGGACGACGCGCCCACCAGCATGCTGCTCGCGATCAGCGCGGGTACCGAGCGCGACATGGCGATGAGCAGCAGCGCCGGCACCGAGCACGCGAGCGTCGTCACCACGAGCGAACGCCGCTCGCGCGCGTCACCCAGCGGTACCAGCAAGATCATTCCCAGCGCGTAGCCGATCTGCGTCGCGGTGAGCGCGGTGCCGATCGCCGCTACCGGCGCGTCGAGGGACTCGCCGATGGCCGCCGCCAGGGGCTGACCGTAGTAGAGATTCGCGACCGCGAGACCCGCAGCGAAGGCGAGGAGCAGGAGGAGAGGGCGGGAGGCGGTCGGGACCGGGCGCGCCTCGCTCGCTTCGCCGTTCGTACCCATCGCGGGCGTTGTATAACCGCGGGCGATGAAGCGCGCCCTCCTCATTTCAGCCGTGTCGAGCGCTACCGTGGTGACCGCGTTGCTCGCTGCCTGCGGAGAGCCGCCCCCGGCGCTGACGCCGGTGAAGAGCGCGACCGGAACGCCGATCCCGGTGGCCACGCTCGTCCCCGAGGAGAAGCACCTCGCGGACGTGCGCCAGCTCACGCTCTCCGGCGAGAACGCGGAGGCCTACTGGGCGTTCGACGGCACGCAGCTGATCCTCCAGTCGCGCGGCACGGGTGACAACGAGTGCGACCGCATCCATCGCATGCCGCTCAGCGGCATCGTCCCGCCCCCCGCGAACGGCAGCCGCGGCAACATCCCCACGCTGGTGCCGGTGTCGAGCGGGAAGGGCGCGACCACGTGCTCGTACTTCCTCCCTGGCAACCAGCAGGTGATCTACGCGTCGACGATGCTGGGCGGCGACGCGTGCCCGCCCAAGCCCGATCACAGCCTCGGCTACGTCTGGGCGCTCTACGACACGTACGATATCTTCAAGGCCGACGCCGACGGCAAGAACGTCGTGCGTCTGACCGACCAGAAGGGCTACGACGCCGAGGCCACGGTCTGCGCGAAGGACGGCTCGATCCTCTTCACGTCCACGCGCGACGGAGACATCGATCTCTACCGGATGGATGCGGACGGCAAGAACGTGAAGCGCCTCACGAACACGCCCGGCTACGACGGCGGCGCGTTCTTCAGCGCCGACTGCTCGAAGATCGTGTGGCGCGCCTCGCGTCCGCGGCCCGGCAAGGAGCTCGACGACTTCAAGAAGCTGCTCTCGCAGGGCCTCGTGCGCCCCTCGAAGCTGGAGCTCTACGTCGCGAATGCCGACGGCTCGGACCCGGTACAGATCACGTACCTCGACGCCGCCTCCTTCGCGCCGTTCTGGCACCCCTCGGGCAAGCGCATCCTTTTCTCGTCGAACCACGGCGATCCCAAGGGCCGCGAGTTCGATATCTGGGGCATCGACCTCTCGGGCGCGAACCTCGAGCGCATCACCTACGCCGCCGGCTTCGACGGCTTCCCCATGTTCTCGCCCGACGGCAAGACGCTCGCGTTCTCCTCGAACCGCGCCACCGCGAAGGGCCAGCACGACACGAACGTGTTCGTCGCGCGCTGGGTCGAGGACGCCAGCACGCCGAAGGAGGCCACCGGCGCCGACCGCGTCATGAACGACATCGCGTGGCTCGCCGACCCCGCCCGCGAAGGTCGCGGCATCGGCCAGGCGGGCCTCGAGCTCTCCGGCAAGTACCTCGAGCAGCGCTACCAGGAGCTCGGCCTCGCGCCCGCCGGCGACGACAACGGCTATCGCCAGGCGTTTCCGGTGGTGACGAGCCTGAAGAGCGAGGCCACCACGGCGCTGACCATCGACGGCAAGGCGCTCGCAGAAGGCGACTACGGCGTGCTCGGCTACTCGCCCGCGAAGTCCGACGTGAAGGGCGACCTCGTGTTCGCCAACTACGGCATCGCCGCCGTGGACGTCGCGATGGACGACTACAAGGCGCTCGACGTGAAGAAGAAGATCGTCGTCGTGCGCCGCTTCGCGCCCGAGGGCGGCAAGCTCGGGAGCACCGAGCTCCAGCGCCGCTACGGCGACATCCGGCGAAAGGCCTTCACCGCGCGGGAGAAGGGCGCCGCGGCCCTCGTCGTGGTCGACGATCCGACGCCGCCGGAAGGCGCGAAGGCCGACTGGAAGCAGCCCGACGAGGCGCGCCTCCCGCCCCTCGCGCCCGAGGGCTACTCCGACGCCGGGATCCCGGTGGTCGTGCTGAAGCGCAGCGCGGGCAAGCCGATCATCGAGCGGCTCGTGAGGAAGACGCGCGTCTCTGGCGAGGTGAAGATCGATCTCACGCCCGTCTCGCAGAACGCGTTCAACGTGGTGGCGAAGGTCGTGGCCGAGCCGGCCGACGGCAAGAAGCTGCCCGGCGTCGTCGTGATCGGCGCGCACTACGATCATCTCGGCAAGGGCGGTCGCTACTCGCTCTCGCCGACCTCCGAGGAGGTGCACGGCGGCGCGGACGACAACGCGTCCGGCACCGCGGTCCTCCTCGAGGTCGCGCGCGCGACCGCGCTCCGCAGGGGGCAGCTCAAGCGCGACGTGGTGTTCGTCTCGTTCTCCGGCGAGGAGTCGGGCGTCCTCGGCTCGGCGCATCTCGTCCACAAGTGGGTCGAGCAGGCGAAGTCGAAGGGGAAGCTCGAGAACGTCTACGCGATGCTCAACATGGACATGGTCGGCCGCATGCGCGAAAACCGCCTGCAGGTGCTCGGCGCGGAGACCGCGGCGGAGTGGAAGGAGCTCGTGCCCGCGGCGTGCACGGCGTCACGCGTGGAGTGTGGGCTCAGCGGCGATGGCTACGGGCCGAGCGACCACACCTCGTTCTACGCGGCGAGCGTGCCCGTGCTGCACTTCTTCACCGGGACCCACGGCGACTACCACAAGCCCTCCGACACCGCGGACAAGATCAATGCGGGCGGCGCCAACCAGATCGGCAAGATCGTCGCGGACGTCGCCTTCGCCGCGTCGACGCGGGAGAAGGCGCTCACCTTCAAGACCGGCACCGAAGGCGGCAGCGATCGCGGTGATCAGCGCAGCTTCAACGCCTCGCTCGGCACCATCCCCGACTACGGCGGCCCCGGCCCCGGCAAGAAGGGCGTGCTGCTCGCCGGCGTTCGCCCGGGCAGCGGCGCCGAGAAGGGCGGGATGCAGAAGGGCGACGTGCTGGTCCGGCTCGGCAAGAGCGAGGTCGCGAGCGTCGAGGACCTGATGTTCGTGCTCAACGCGAGCAAGCCCGGCGAGACCGTCCCCGCCGTCGTCGTGCGCGAGGGCAAGGAGGTGAAGGTCGAGGTGACCTTCCAGGAGAGCCATCGCCCGAAGTGAGCGGGATGGTGCGTGGTACATTGTCGAGCGAGGCCATCAGGATGGGACATCCTCCCGCCAGACCGTACGTCAGCTACGCCGGCTACTTCGAGGCAGAGAGCTCCGCCGAGGAGCGCCACGAATGGATCGATGGCGTGGTGTACGCGATGTCCCGAGGGACACCGGAGCACGGTCGGCTGGTATCCGCGATCAATGGTGAGCTGCGCGCGGCGTCGAAGGGCCAGTGCACGGTCTATTCCGAGTCGACAACGCTCTACGTGCAGGATGCAAACGTCTCCACCTACGCCGATGTCACGGTCGTCTGCGCGCCCGTGCTGACGATGGCCGTGATGAGAAACGGAAAGTCGCTCGGCGAGGCGATCACCAATCCGGCGGTGATCGTCGAGGTGCTCTCCTCTCCCACCGAGCGCTACGATCGGCAGGAGAAGTTCGCTTACTACAAGCAGCTTGCGTCGCTCGAAGAGTACGTCCTCGTCTCGCAGGACCTCCGGCGCATCGAGGTGTTCCGGCGCCCGGCCGACCAGCGAGGCACATGGGCGTGCGAGGAAGGGCGCGACGGCGAGACCGTGTCGGTCCACGGGACGCCCATCAGCGTCGACGCCGTCTACGCCTGACGGCGCAGACGAGCGCTACCCGCACTGGCCGGACGTGTTGCACGACTGGCTGCCCGGACACTGGTTCTCACGGCTGAGGCGTGCCGCGGCCAGCGGCGGCCGCGGGGAGCGCCGTAGCCCGCCGCGCTCTGGTAGGCTGCCTGCCCATGAGTGATCCCAAGAGCGTCGAGCTGATGGCCCGCGCCGAGCGCGTGATTCCCGGCGGCGTGAACAGCCCGGTCCGCGCGTTCCGGTCCGTCGGCGGCAAGCCGGTGTTCATCGCGCGCGCCGAGGGCCCCTACCTGTTCGGCGCGGACGGTGCAAAATACACGGATTACGTCGGCTCCTGGGGCCCGATGATCCTCGGTCACGCGCACCCCGCGGTGATCGAGGCGATCGTCGCGGCGGCGCGCAACGGCACGAGCTACGGCGCGCCCACCGAGCTCGAGGTCACGTTCGCGGAGAAGGTGATCTCGATCTACCCGTCGATCGAGATGATGCGCGCGGTCTCCAGCGGCACCGAGGCCTGCATGGCGGCCATCCGTGCCGCCCGCGGCTTCACCGGGCGCGAGGCGATCGTGAAGTTCGAGGGCTGCTACCACGGCCACGCTGACTTCCTGCTGGTGAAGGCCGGCTCCGGCGCGCTCACGTTCGGCGTGCCCGACTCGGCGGGCGTCCCGGTCGCGACCGCGAAGGGTACCCTCACGCTGCCCTACAACGACATCGCCGCGCTGAAGGAGCTCTTCGCCGCGCGCGGTCAGGAGATCGCCGCGGTCATCGTCGAGCCCGTGGTCGGCAACATGGGCGTCGTGCCGCCGGAGCCGGGCTTCCTCGAGGCCATCCTCGACGAATGCAAGAAGGCGGGCGCGGTCTCGATCTTCGACGAGGTGATGACCGGCTGCCGCGTCGCGCGCGGCGGGATGCAGGCCCGCGCCGGCCTCCGTCCGGACATGACGTGCCTCGGCAAGATCATCGGCGGCGGCATGCCGCTCGCGGCGTACGGCGGCAAGCGCGCGATCATGGAGAAGATCGCCCCGCTCGGGCCGGTCTACCAGGCCGGAACGTTGAGCGGGAACCCGGTCGCGGTGAGCGCCGGGCTCGCCACGCTCGAGCGCCTCGATGACGCGCTCTACGCGCACCTCGAGCATCTCGGCGCGCGCCTCGAGCAGGGCCTCGTCGCCGCGGCGAAGAAGAACGCGGTCGACGTCTGCGTGCAGCGCGCGGGATCGATGATCACCATGTTCTTCGCGCCGGGACCGGTGAAGACCTTCGCCGACGCCGTGAAGTCCGATACCAAGCGCTTCGGCCGCTGGCACGGCGCGATGCTGAGCCGCGGGCAGTACTGGCCGCCCTCGCAGTA
>JAYTHX010000535.1:0-7683 GCA_043732195.1 Polyangiaceae bacterium | reverse complement strand
CTCGACGCGTTGATCAAGCGGTACCTCGGTCTGTCGCGCTGGGCCGAATTGATGGGGATTTACGCCAAAAAGGCGGATCTCGTCGTAGACCCCGAAGAGAAGAAGCGCATCTACTACCAAGTCGGTGCGGTCTACGAGCGCGAGCTCGGCGACGTGCCCAAGGCGACGGACACCTACCAGAAGATCCTCGAGCTCGATCCCGACGACCTTCAAGCGCTCTCTCGGCTCGACGTCCTCTACGAGCAAGCACAGTCCTGGCAGGAGCTCCTCGGCGTTCTCACCCGCGAGAGCGAGATGACCGCCGATCAACAAGAGGCGATCAGCTTCCAGTATCGGATCGCCGAGCTCTACGAGAAGCGCCTCGACGACGTCGTTCGCGCCATCGAGCTCTACCGCGAGATCCTCCAGCGCCAGGTCGACAACGAGCCGACCCTCATCGCGCTCGAAGGCCTCAAGAGCGGCGAGAAGGACCCGCTCGGCGCAGCCGCGGTCCTGGAGCCCGTCTACGAGGCGAGCAGCGACTGGCCCAAGCTGATCAGCGTCCACGAGGTTCAAGTCCGCCACGCGACCGACCCGTTCACGCAGGTCGACCTCCTGCACCGCATCGCGCGCCTCTACGAGGACGCCCTCGAGAACCACGCCTCGGCGTTCGACACGTACGCGCGCGCGCTCGCCCTCGACAACGGCAACGAGTCGACGCTCCAGAACCTCGAGCGCCTCGCGATGATCGTGAACCGCTGGGGCGGACCAGGCGGCGTGGCTGCCCTCTACGACGCCGAGCTCGACAAGCTCTCCGAGACGCCCGAGCGTTTCGTGGAGCTAGGTATCCGCACCGCGCAGATCTTCGAGGTCCAGCTCGAGGACGTCGACAACGCCATCGTGCGCTACCGGCGCGTGATGGAGGTCGATGCGGAGAATCAGGTTGCCGTTCGCTCGCTCGACCGCCTCTACCTCCAGACGGAGCGCTGGGCCGAGCTCGCGAGCATCCTCGAGCGCGAGTCCGAGATCGGACAGACGCCCGACGAGATCCTCGAATACAAGCACCGCCTCGGCCAGGTGCAGCAGCACCGGCTCGCGAACCTCGATGCGGCGATCGGCGCCTACCGCGACGTCCTCAACGCAGCGCCCGAGCACCGCGCCACGCTCGAGGCCCTCGAGGGCCTCTTCGCGGAAGAGGGCCAGCGGAAGCAGGTGGAGATCGCCGAGATCCTCGAGCCGCTCTACCGCGCAGCAGGGGAGTGGGAGAAGCTCGCGGGCGTCTACGAGGCCCAGCTCAATCACACCGTGAACGGCGCACCAGACTCGGGCGGCGAGGAGCGCCAGCAGGCGTACTACCGGATCGCCGAGCTGTACGAGGACAAGCTCATCGACCCGGTGCAGACCCTCGAGGTCTACATCCGCGCGCTCAAGGAGTTCCCGGTCGACGAGAAGGCCGGGGAAGAGGCGCCGCGCCTCGCCGGCTCGATCGACGGCGGCTGGGAGACCCTCGCCAACGCGTACGCCGACATCCTCGGCCTCCACAACGATACGAAGATCCAGCGCAACGTCGGACGTCGTCTCGCGAAGACGTTCGAGGACGAGCTCGGCGACATCGACAAGGCGGTCGAGACGTACCGCTACGTCCTCTCCGTCGAGGCGCTCGACACCGAGGCGCTCGCCAACCTCGATCGCATCTACCTCTCGATCGAGGGCTGGGCCGACCTCGCGCAGATCCTCGAGATGCGCGTCAAGGCGCCCGTCTCGTCTTCTTCGGCGGACGATGTCGAGCTCGTCGATCTCTACGCGCGCCTCGGCGAGGTGTACGAGACGCGGATCAGCGACATCCCGAACGCCACCATCGCGTTCCGTCGCATCTTCGACGGGCTCGACAAGACCCACGACCCGGCCATCCAGGCCCTCGCGCGCATCTACTCGGCGCAGGGCTCGTGGACCGAGCTCAACACGGTCTACGAGCGCGAGCTCGAGAACGCCTCGGGCGACGTGCAGGAGGCGGAGATCCGCGCGAAGCTCGCGCACCTCGCCGCCGAACGCCTCAACGACCCTACCAAGGCCATCGACACCTGGAAGATCGTCCTCGATCTCCGCGGTGAGGATCCCGAGGCCCTCGCGGCCCTCGCGAACCTCTACGACAGCGCGCAACAGGGAGCGTGGCGTGAGCTCGTCGACATCCTCGAGCGTCAGTTCGACATCGCCGAGAGCGACGACGACCGCGTGAACATCCTCACGCGCCGCGCGCGCACCTTCGAGGGCAAGCTCCAGCGCGACGACCTTGCGCTCGAGGACTGGAACCGCGTCCTCGACATCGACTACGCGAACCTCGCGGGCCTGCGCGCCATCGCCGCCATCCGGCGCCGGCAAGGCGACTCGCAGGAGCTCGTCACGTCGCTCCACCAGATGGTAGACCGCGCGGCGACGATGTTCGACGGCGAGGAGCTGAAGGAGATCTACCGCGAGCTCGGCAAGGTCTACGGCGAGGCGCTCGCCCAGCCGTACGACGCCGCCGATGCGTGGCGGAAGCTGCTCGAGGTCGGTCCCGACTTCGAGGCCATCGACGCCCTCGAGGCCATCTATCGCTTGCAGGAGCAGTGGCCCGAGGTCATCGACATCAAGATGCAGCGCGCCGCTGCGCTCGATGACTCGACCCAACGAGCCCTCAAGCTCGAGGAGTACCGTCAGGTCGCCGAGCTGTGGCGCGAGACGGTGCAGGAGCCCGACAAGGCGACGCTCGCCTGGCAGAAGATCCTCGAGGTCGACTCCGCCCACGACGAGGCGTTCAAGGAGCTCGAGAAGCTCCACACCGCGGGCGGCCGCTGGGAGCCGCTCATCGAGCTCTATCTCGGTCGCCTCGACACCCGCGAGGAGACGGCCGCGAAGACCGATCTGCTCCGGCGCATCGCGCGCGTCTTCGAGGAGAAGCTCGACGACAAGAGCCAGGCCCTCGACGCGCTCATCAACGCGCTCGGCGAGGACTTCCACGATCGCGACACCTCGAAGTACCTCGAGCGCATGGCGCAGGCCACCGGACGCTGGGGCGAGGTCATCCAGACCGCGAACAACTGGCTCCAGGCGCAGACCGAGCCACACCAGAAGATCCGCCTCTGTCTTCACCTCGCCAAGTGGTACGGCGACGACCTCGGGCACCCCGAGTACGCGCAGCCCTACTACGCGCAGATCGTCTCGCTCGACCCGAACAACGTCGGAGCGCTGCGCCAGATGGGGCAGCTCTATCGCAAGAACGGCAACTGGCAGCAGCTCGGCGCCACGCTCACGCGCGCGCTCGACGTCGCGGTCTCGGACGTGGATCGCAAGGAGATCCAGACCGAGCTCGGCGAGCTGCTCGACAGCCAGATGAGCCAGACCGATCAGGCCGTCAGCTACTTCCAGCGCGCGCTGGAGGTCGACCCGCAGTTCATCCCGGCCATCGAGAACCTCGAGCGCATCTACGCGTCTCGCGGTGAGAACAAGGCGCTCGTCGACATCCTGGGCCGCAAGGTCCCGGCGCTCAGCGAGCCGTCCGAGATCGCCACCACCAAGCTGCGCATTGGCGCCCTGCACGAGCAGATGCAGGACTCGCAGCGGGCCGCGCAGACGTACCGCGAGGTCATCGAGATCGAGCCCACGAACCTGCAGGGCCTCCGCGGCCTGGCGCGGGTCTACGGGGCGCTCGAGCAGTGGCCCGAGCTCGTCAAGGTGCTCGAGGGCGAGCTCGATGTCGTCACCACCGAACGTGAGCGCATCGATCTCCTGATGCAGCTCGCGACCATCCACGAGGAGCAGTTCCGCAAGCCCGACATCGCCGCCGCGCGGCTCGAGCAGGTCCTCGAGATCGATCCCAACCACGAGGAGGCGTACTTCGCCCTCGAGCGCTGCTACCGCAAGATGCGGCAGTGGCCGGAGCTGATCGGCGTCTACGAGCGACACATCTCGGCGACCCTCGATCGCAAGACCAAGGTCGATCTCTACGCGGCGATCGCCCAGGTCTACGCCGACGAGATCGAGGACACCGACAAGGCGATCGACGCCTACCGCAACATCGTCGACCTCGACGACACGAACCTCCCCGCCCTCGAAGCGCTCTCGAAGCTCTACGACAAGGCCGGGGATGCCTCGCAGTCGATCGACTACATGACGCGCGTCGCCGAGCTGACGCAGGACACGAAGCAGCGCGTCGAGTCGTTCTACAAGATCGGCAAGGCGCTCGACGAGAAGCTCGGCGACCGCGTCTCGGCGCAGGATCGCTACGAGATGGCGCTCGATCTCGACGCCTCGCACTTGCCGACCCTCGGTGCCCTTCGCCAGATCGCGATGGACAACGCCGACTACGACAAGGCTGCAAGGTACATCGATCAGGAGCAGAGCTACACGCCGGCGCCCCGCCAGCGTGCCCGCTTGCTCGTCGAGCTCGGTCGTCTCCGCGAGGAGATGCTCGGCGACCACGACAGCGCCGTCCTCGCCTGGGAGGCCTCGCAGGAGGCCGATCCGGAGAACGAGGAGTCGGCGATGCCCCTCGCGGACGAGTACATCCACCGCGAGCTCTGGAACCGCGCCGAGCCGCTCCTCGACACGCTCACTCGCAAGGCGGGCAAGCGCGATCGCGGCGAGCAGCACTCGCTCTACAACAAGCTCGGTATGGTCACGGCGAAGCTGAACAAGGACGACAAGTCCTTCAAGGCCTACTCCGCGGCGCACCAGCTCGATCTCACCGACCAGGCGACCATCCGCGGCCTCGCCGAGGTCACCTTCCGGCTCAAGGACTGGGCGGCCTCGCTCACGAACTTCCAGAAGGTGCTCACCTCGCTCGCCGAGGACGAGAACGCGGAGCGCGCCGAGGTCTACTACAAGCTCGGCTGCATCAAGCGTGAGCAGGGCCAGGCGAAGCAGGCGATCAACAACTTCGAGAAGGCTCTCGGCGTCGATCCGGCGCACAAGCCCACTCTCGAGGCGCTGGTCGGCATCTACTACGACCTCAAGGACTGGAAGCAGGTCGTCGCGTACAAGCGCGCGATCCTCGACAACATCGTCGAGGGCGAGGAGCGCTTCAAGGTGCTGCTCGAGATCGGCGACATCTGGAACGACCAGGACAAGAACCCGGGTCGCGCCATCGAGGCTCTCGAGGAGGCCAAGGATCTCCAGCCCGAGAACCGCCCGCTGCTCCACAAGATGCTCGCCATGTACGAGGCGACGCAGAACTGGGGTCGGATGATCGACACCATCCAGGCGATCGCCGAGATGGAGAAGGATCCGATCCGCCGGTCGAAGTTCGTCTTCACGATCGCGCAGCTCTATCGCGACAAGGAGAACGACCAGGAACGCGCGGTGGAGCTCTTCAACGAAGCGCTCGACTTGAACCCGCAGTACCTCGAGGCGTTCGAGCGCATCAACAAGATCCTCACGCAACAGAAGGACTGGAAGGCGCTCGAGCGCGCGTTCCGCAAGATGCTGCGCCGCCTCTCCAGCAAGAGCGGCGAGGGGAGCGCGAACCCGGATCTCGAGTTCAACCTCTGGCACAACCTCGGTCTCATCTACCGAGACCGCCTCTCGGACATCAACAGCGCGATCGAAGCGTTCAAGATGGCCACCCGCTACAAGGCGGACGAGCCGGTCGAGCGCCAGATCCTCGCCGAGCTCTACGAGCAGACCGATCAGCTCGAGGCCGCCATCGGCGAGCACGCGCAGGTCCTCCAGAAGGACCCGCTGCGTGTCGACCCGTACCGCAGCCTTTACAAGCTCGCGCTCAAGATGCACGACTACGACCGTGCATGGTGCATGTGCTCGGCCCTCGCGTTCCTCCACAAGGCGGACGAGGAGGAGCAGCGGTTCTTCGAGGACTACCGCCCGCGCGGCATGATCCAGGTGAAGAGCCGCCTCGACAACGAGCAGTGGGTGAAGAACCTCTTCCACAAGGACGAGAACATCTTCATCGGCAAGATCTTCGAGATGGTGACCCCCGCGGCCATCGTCGCGAAGACGCAGGCGCTCGCGAAGGCGAAGCAGCTGCCCTCGCTCGACCCCCGCTTCAAGCAGGATCCCGCCACCTCGACGGTGACCTTCGCGAAGACCTTCGGCTGGGCGGCCCAGGTGCTCGGCATCCAGCTTCCGCAGCTCTACGTCCGCAACGACGTTCCCGGGGCGCTCATCGCGGTGCCTTCACGGCCGCCGGCGAGCGTCGCCGGGCAGTCGGTGCTCACGGGGTACACGCCCCAGGAGCTCACGTTCATCGTCGGTAAGCACCTCTCGTATTACCGCGGCGAGCACTACATCAAGAACCTCTTCCCGACGCTCGGTGAGTTGAAGGTCGTCATGTTCTCCGCCATCAAGATCATCCAGCCGGACTTCGCAGTCCCGGCGGAGATGGCGCAGGCCGTGAACACCACCGCCAGCGAGCTCGTGAAGTACATGCAGCCGGTCGAGCGTGACTCGCTCCGCCTCGTCGTCCAGAAATTCATCGAGGACGGCGCCAAGGCGGATCTGAAGCGCTGGATGCAGGCGGTCGACGTCTCGGCGGCGCGCGCGGGGCTCCTGCTCTGCGCGGACCTCGAGATCGCGAAGAAGATCATCGCCGCGGAGCCGCAGCTCCCGGGCGATCTATCTCCGCCGGAGAAGCTGAAGGAGCTCATCGTCTTCAGCGTGAGCGAGCAGTACCTGGCGCTCCGCAAGGCGCTGGGCATCGCCATCGGCTAGCGCGATCCCGGCTCGCGATTCACAGGAGTCGCGGCGCTTCGAGGAAGGTCCGCGCCTTCTCCGTGAAGGCGCCCCGGCTTCGGCGCAGCACTTCCCGCGCGCTCGTCGACGCGGCGCTCGCTGACGATCGCGCCCACGCGTTCGGCACCATCGCGGGCCTCGCGGAGGAGCTGAGCGACCGAGGCGGCGGTTGCCCTCGAGCAGGCTGCGATAGGCCTCGTCGTCGTCCTCTCGTGCCATGAACGAGCTCGACCCAGCACTCAGAGCGGGCGTTGCAGTTGCTTCGAGCAGCTGGGATCGTGGTCCTTCGCCTCCACCTTGCGGCAGTCCTCGGTGGAGAGGGCAGGGAGGCAGACGCTGCGCAGCTGGCTCTCGTCGCGGATGGTCGCGACGTTCTTGCAGTCGCCGGCCGCCACGTCGGCGAGCGCGCGGTCGTAGGCGCGCTGGTATTCGAGCCCGCACCGCTCGGCGGCGCGCGCCAGGGCCTCGACCGTGTCGAGGCACGCGCGCTCTCCTTCGCGGCCGGTCGGCGTACCGGTTTCCCACGAGCTGCAGGCGGCGGTCGTCGCGACGGCGAGCGTGAGGGCGCCGGCGAGCTTCACTTCTCGCGGACGATCTGACCCGCGCACGACGGCGGAAATTGCTGGTTCGCGAGGTCGGCGCAGCGGATCGATGCGAGCGCCGGAAAGCAGCCCGTGCGCAGCTCCGTCTCGTTTCGGATCGTGACCGTCTCACAGTCGCCGTTCGCGAGGTCGCGGATCACGGCGGCCTTGGCCGCGGCATAGTCGGTGGCGCCACATCGGACCTGGGCCTTCGCGAACGCGTCGGCGGTGTCGACGCAAGCCTTGCCCGCCGCCGTTGCCGCGCCGCCATCGGCCGTGGTGCCGGTCGACCCGCGGCTCGTGCTGCTGCTCGACGTACCGGTGTCGGTCGTGATGCAGGCGACCTGGAGAACGGCCGCGAGGGTCGGGAGGACGAGCTGGAGGGGGAGGCGAACCATCA
>JAYTHX010000534.1:0-21239 GCA_043732195.1 Polyangiaceae bacterium | reverse complement strand
TTGTCGAGGGTGATCCGTCTCGCGCGTCCCAAGTCGGCGATGGTCGCGTCCTCGAGCTTGCGCCCGAGCTCTTCGCTGATCACGTGTCCGCCTGTGAGGGTCGCGATATCGGTGAGCATCTCCTTGCGGCGATCACCGAAGCCCGGCGCCTTGACTGCGGCGCAGATGAACGTGCCGCGCAGCTTGTTCACTACGAGAGTCGCCAGAGCCTCGCCGTCGACGTCCTCGGCGATGATGAGGAGGGGCCGCTGCTCTTTCGTAATGGCCTCGAGGATCGGAAGCAGATCCTTCATGCTCGAGATCTTTCGCTCGCTCAGGAGGACGTACGGATCGTCGAGAGCAGCCTCCATCCGCTCGGTATCGGTGACGAAGTACGGCGAGAGGTAGCCCCGGTCGAACTGCATGCCCTCGACGATCTCCAGCGTCGTCTCTGCCGTCTTGCTCTCCTCGACGGTGATGACGCCTTCCTTGCCGACCTTTTCCATGGCCTCAGCGAGCTTGTCACCGATCTCTTGGTCACCGTTCGCGCTGATCGCCCCGACCTGAGCGATCTCCTTCGGATCCTTCGTAGGCTTCGACATCGCCTTGAGCGACTGGACGACGTTCTCGACCGCCCGATCGATGCCGCGCTTGATATCCATGGGGTTGTGCCCTGCGGCGACCAGCTTCGCGCCCTCGCGATAGATCGCCTGGGCGAGGACGGTTGCGGTGGTCGTACCGTCACCCGCGACGTCGCTCGTCTTGCTGGCGACCTCGCGCACCATCTGCGCGCCCATGTTCTCGAAGTGGTCGTCGAGCTCGATTTCTTTCGCGACGGTGACTCCGTCCTTCGTGATCGTGGGAGCGCCATAGCTCTTGTCGATGACCACGTTCCGCCCCCTGGGGCCGAGCGTGACGCTCACGGCGCTCGCCAGGGCGTTGACCCCATTCAGAATCAGCCTTCGCGCGTCTTCGGTGTAAACAATCTCTTTCGCTGCCATGGGGGCCTCTCTATCTGCCTATCTCCGGACGGAGCGGCGCACGACGTGGTGTGGTGTTTCAGCGCTCGAGGACGGCAAGGATGTCGTCCTCGCGAATGATGAGCCGGCCTTTGCCGTCGAGCTTCACTTCGGTTCCGCCGTATTTTCCGAAGAGCACGCGGTCGCCCACGTTCACGGCGACCTTTCTGACGCTCCCGTCGGCCAGCACCGTTCCATTGCCGACCGCAAGGACGTGCCCTTCCGTCGGCTTCTCCTTGGCGGTGTCGGGAATTATGATGCCGCCTTTGCTCCTGTCGGCTTCCTTCACGCATTCAACGACGATGCGGTCGTGGAGTGGGCGGATGGCCTTGGCCTCTGCCGACATCTTGACTGCGCCATGGTCATCGCAGTGCTTGTCGCAAGGGTGATGAAGATGTCCGTCGACGAGGTAGTCGTGGTGATCGCCATGCGGCACGGCCTCGTGGCCGCAGCTGGGTCCGTGCTTGTGATCGGCTTCGTGCCCGCCGCATGAATGCGATGGCGTACAGCTCGCGGGGTTCTCTGCGTTCACCTCGAGTGAATGCGTCTCGACCTTGTCCCCGTGGCCGTGGTGGAGCTTTCCGTCGTGGAGGTAGTCTTGGTGCCCCGCATGATCGACGGCCAAGTGTCCGCAGTAGGGGCCGTGCTCGTGCATGTGAGTCTGGCTTTGGTGGGCCTTGTGACCGCTCATGGTGTTTTCCTTGGTGGTGAGATGGATGCTGGGCGATGCAGGACGACGCCGAGGTGCCTCCCCGACGGCTCGGTGCCGGAAGGAGGCCCGCCGCTGCCGTTCAGTACGTCATCTGCATTTTCATCCGATCGACAACCTCGGTCACCCCCGGGGCAGCCCATGCAGCGTGCGCGGCGTCCTCGATCGACTGCCAGGACGAAGCGTGTCCCGTTAGGGTCACCTTGCTGCCAGAAGTGTCGATGTGGATCGAATTGGTGTCCTTCGTCGCCTGACGCTGGAGCGCGGACTGAATCTTCTCCTTCACCTGCGACGCCGAGGCCTCGGGCTTGAGCGTGATGGAGTTGTAGACGGCGACAACGCCCGTCAGGTACCGCACTGCGCGCTCCGCAGCTTCACGCTCGAAGTTCCACTTGACCTGGCCTTCGAGGGTAACCGCGCTGTTCTGCACTTTGGCGGTCACCGAGTTCGGCGTGTAGACGTCCCACTTGAGCGCATGCTGAACGGCGGCGGCGATGTCCGAGTCCGTACGCTTGTGGTCGCCAAGGATCTTGACCGTGAGGTCCTGCGCCACGGTGCAGACGCCAAAGACACGCTTCGTAGCATCCTCGGCGGCCCACTTCTCCGCGTAGGTGTCGACCGCGCCAAGAAGCGTGACCGCACCCTTGTCTACGCTAACGCCAATCTGGGCTGCGTTTACCTTCGGGTCCCACTTGAGTTCGGTTTCGATGTCCTGCTTCAACTGGCTGTCGGTCTTGCTCATGGTGCAGCTCCTGATTCGATTGTTGGCGATGCGATGCAGCGCCGACCATGCTTCCGCGTGGTGGTCGCTGGTTAGCGGTTCCTGAGCACGCGGCGTGCCGCAGCGAAGCTGCGCCGGGTCGGCCGGTGAACTCCGCCGCCGCCCGTCGATCGTGACTCGTCCCGTTGCGGCTGCTCCGAGGCTGTAGCGCGTCGAGGTTTCTCGTCGTGCGAAACGCTCGCACCATGCGAATCGCTTGGAGGCGCTAGGACGGCGCATTCACTCCGAACACCAGCGGGCCACCGAGCACGTCACCTTACCAACGCGCTCGCCTCGTTGTTTCCATTGGCGCAACGGACAAAGGCCGGCCCGCGAGGAAGAGCTGGCACGGGCCGCTCTGAGCGCCGAGCCCTCGGAGCAAACGGCGGCACGCGTGATGCACTCCAGAGCGCGTCCTCAGCAACGAAGATTGGAACCCCCATGACCGAGAGCACCCAAGAAGAGTCTGTTGTCGCGATCTACGCCTCGCACGAGGGAGCAGAAGCCGGCATCAAGGCCCTCCAGCAAGCAGGCCTCGACATGAAGCGCTTGTCGATCGTCGGCAAAGACTTCCACACCGAGGAGCACGCGCTCGGTTTCTATACCGCGGGTGACCGGATTAAGTTCTGGGGAGGACGCGGCGCGTTCTGGGGAACCCTCTGGGGCATGCTCTTCGGCAGTGCCTTCTTAGTCATCCCCGTTCTCGGTCCGATCGTGGTCATGGGCCCCCTCGTCGGCTTTCTCGTCGGTGCGCTCGAAGGCGCGGCAGTCGGAGGTGCAGCCGGCGCCCTCTCGGCGGCGCTCACGAACCTCGGGATCCCGAAAGACAGCGTCGTGAAATACGAGCTCGAGGTAAAGGCAGGAAAGTTCCTCGTCCTTGCCCGCGGGAGCGCAGAGATGGTTCAGCACGCACGTTCCGTGCTGGAGGCCACTGGGGCGGGGCAGCTCGATGCACACACCACCCAAGCGGCTGCGGCCGAGTAAGCAGGCGGACCATGACCAACCTCGAACGCTACGGTTCCCTCGTATCGCGAGCCGCACTCGCGATCATCTTCATCCTCTCGGGGTTCGGCAAGCTCGCCGGGCCCGCGGCTGCGGCTTCGTACATTGCATCGAAGGGCCTTCCGGCCCCGACGCTCCTGGCCGTACTCGCGGGGATCACGGAGCTCGCGGGTGGTCTCATGCTGTTGGCTGGCTTCCGCGCGCGTGTAGCCGCCCTGGGGCTCGCCCTCTTTCTCGTGCCCACCACCATCCTGTTCCACAGCCCGCTCGGGCTCACCGGCATGGAGGCGAACATGCAGCTCATTCAAGTGCTCAAGAACCTCGCTATCGCAGGCGGACTCCTCTCCGTCGCGACGTGGGGCGCAGGAGCATTCTCGCTGGACGCGCGCCTTCTCAAGAAGACAGCGCGGATCCGGCCCGGGCGAGAGCACGCAGTCGCTTCCTAATCGAATGTGACGCGCGCAGCGAGACGACGATGTCGAAGACGACGAACGATTGGAGAAGAAGATGAAATCCGACAACCGAACCGAGTACGTCACGCGAGACACGATCTTGAGGTTGCTCTCTGACGAAGAGATCGCCCGGGTGAGCACCGCAGAGACGGCGGCGCAGCTCGCCGATGGCGACGAGTACGTCGACTTACGAACGCCCGATGACGGTGTACGACGAGCGCGCGGAAAAGCGACCGCACCCATGGGAGATGTCCTTCCGCGCAAGGCCGTGCGCGAGCATACGTGGGACCAAATCGTCGGCTTGCTCTCCGCCCATCGGGCCGAGGCGGCGACGCGCTCCCACGCGAACTGACCATGGTGGCTCGTCTGACGCATAGGCGGGCGTTGCTGCACGGGGAGAGGCACCGGAGCGGGCGCGCAGGGTGGCTGCGTGCCGCCGTCCTCGGCTCGAACGACGCCATCGTTTCGACCGCGAGCCTCATGATCGGCGTCGCCGCGGCCTCCGCCACGAAGGAAGCGACTCTCGTGGCGGGAGCGGCGGGACTCGTTGCCGGCGCCATGTCGATGGCCGTAGGCGAGTACGTATCGGTCAGCTCTCAGCGCGACGCTGAACAGGCGGACGTGGAACGCGAGAAACGGGAGCTTTCGGGAGCGCCGGTTGCCGAGCTGAACGAGCTTGCCGGGATCTACGTGAAGCGAGGGCTCGACAAGGAGCTCGCCATGCGCGTGGCGCAGCAATTGAGCCTGCACGACCGGCTAGGCGCCCACATACGCGACGAGCTTGGCATCGATCAGGCCGCCCTTGCGCGCCCGATGCAGGCGGCCTGGATCTCTGCTGCGAGCTTCGCTTCGTTCGCCCTCGTACCTGTCGCAGCTCTGCTCATCGCGCCAGCAAATCTGCGAATCCCACTGATCGCGGCGGTCTCGCTCATGAGCCTCGCGGCTCTCGGAGCGTTCGGTGGTCACCTGGGCGGAGCTCCTCTGCTTCGCGCATCGCTTCGGGTCACCCTTGGTGGCGCCGCGGCAATGGCAGTGACCGCCGCCATCGGGCGCCTGCTCGGCATATCCGCCGGCTAACGCGGGGTGGCCGGTGACCACGTACGTTCCGACCTATGATCGCCATCATCTTGAATCCATCGAAGAAACGTCACGAATCGAATTGCATGGACCGCGCTTCTCGACGATGCGCCCCGTGACAGGAGACCGCGCCAATGCTGCATGAGTTTCTCACCGCGAACCACGACGAGCTGGTGAAACGCTGCAGAGCGAAGGTCGCCAAGAGGTCTTCGCCACCACCGACCGTCAGCGAGCAGGAATACGGCATTCCAACTCTTCTCGGCCAGCTCGTGGATACCCTTCGGTCAGAGGAGACCACCCGGGTGGAGCCGGCCACCCTTCCCGCGGACATCGGGAGCACGGCGGGCAAGCATGGCAACGAGCTCCTTCGGAAGGGATTTACCGTCGATCAAGTGGTTCACGACTATGGCGATCTTTGCCAGGCGCTCACCGAGCTCGCGCACGAGAAGAAGGCGTCGATCAGCGTGGACGAATTCCATACGTTCAACCGCTGCCTCGACAATGCCATCGCAGACGCCGTGACGGAGTTCGGACGGCTGCGCGACAAGGGCATTTCGGAGGCCGGCGCCCACACCATGAACGAGCGACTGGGTTTTCTCGCGCACGAGCTACGAAACAGTCTCAACTCGGCCATGCTCGCATTCGAGGCGCTCAAGGGGGGCAACGCGACCGTGGGAGGGGCGACGGGCGCGGTTTTGGGTCGGAGTCTCACCGGCCTTCGTGACCTCATCGACCGATCGCTCGCCGACGTTCGTTTGACCGAAGGGCTTCAGGTCCGATCGGAGCCGATAGCGATTCACGAGCTCATCGAGGACCTTCGAATATGGGCCGCTATGGAGGCAAAGGCGAAAGGCGTCAGCTTCACGATCGTGCCGATCGATGATGAAGTGGCAGTCGACGCAGACCGGCCGATGATCTCCTCGGCGGTTGCAAACCTGCTGCAAAACGCGATCAAGTTCACGCGCCCGGGAGGCAACGTCCGGTTGACAGCCGAGACCGCGGCGGATCGCGTTCTCGTCGAAGTCGAGGACGAATGCGGCGGCTTGCCCGAGGGACGGAGCGAAGAGCTGTTTCACTCTTTCGAGCAGCGCGGCGATGACCGAACGGGACTCGGCCTCGGACTATCCATCAGTCGTCGCGGCGTCGAGGCGAACGGCGGAACCGTCCGCGTTCGCAACATCGCGGGCAAAGGATGCGTCTTCACCATTGATCTGCCGCGGCGGAGTCACGCGCCGTGACGGGCATCGAGTGGGCGCCCACATACAGTGAAGCCCTACGTGAACGGAGCGTCACGAGGAACCGAAGGAGCGAACGATGCCCAAGCACATGGCGGTCTGGCCCGACCAGCAGAAGGCGCACGTCTTCCAGATCCATGCGAGCACCGTGGTCGTCACCTACGCGAACGCGTATTTCGAACGCCTCAAGCGATCGCGATTGACGGTCACGTGATCGCGCCGGGCCCTGCCCCCGCCGGCCTCACCGCCGCGGAAGCCGACCGGCGGCTTGCCCAATACGGCCCCAACGATCCCGCTCCCCAGAAGCAGCGATCGCAGGTGGTCGACCTGCTTTTGCAGTTTGCAAATCCACTCGTCGCAATTCTGTTGCTGGCGAGCATCGTCTCGGCGTTCGTCGGTGAGCTCGTCAATGCTGCGATCATCATCGTGATCGTCTCGCTGAGCGTCGCCATCAACTTCGTCCAAACCTTTCGCTCGCAACGCGCGGAACGGAACACCGCGACAGAACGCCGTGGTCATGTGCAAGGACGTGCCCGCGCTAGCAGCAACCTTCCGAGCAACCTGCTCGGCCCGCTGGAGCATCGCTGGAGCTTCGTCCTCGGCAAGCGCTTCGAGCAGCGGCGCGAGCTGCAGATCGCGATGCACCACGTGGAGCAGCGTGACGACCGACTCCTCGGAACGTCGCAACCACGCGGCACGCTCGACCGACCAGAGGAGAGCCTCCGACCCATCGACACCGACCAACACCCTCTCTAGTTCACTCGCCATCGGTACTCCTTCGTGAGCGCGTAACTCGACCAGCCCCCGACGGAGCCCAAGGGAGCCGGCCAGTCACCCTGCAATCCTCTGGGAAGGTCGCCGACGCTGGGTGCCCAACATGTCCCCCGAGCAGCAAGGCGCGAGCCACGGACTCGCAGGCCCGTGTCCAAGCCTTCCGACTTTATGGCGTCGTGATCTCGTCGTCGTCGTTTTGCGAGTGGGTTCGCAACATGCGAATCGGCCGAGCTGCGCGGATCGCGACAGGACATGCCTCCATCGCGCGCAAGAGACCAAAGGAGTCGGCGGCACATCGCATGCAGCTCTTCCAGCTCCTCGCCATGCTCCACACGCAACACAAGTGCCAGCGTCAATCCGGTCCGCGCCCTGCCGGCGATGATGCCGCTCGCGTTCGCCGCTGTCCTTGGCCGAGATGCGTCGGGCGACCTCGGCGAAGGCGCCGTGTCCGCGACTGACCAAGCGACCCAGGGAAGACCGGAACTAGTACCCCGAATCCATCAAAGCGACGGGTTTTGCTTTCCATTGGCGGATGGGCGTGCTCCATCCGCGGCCATGGAAAAGCGATACATCGTCAATCTTACCAAGGATGAGCGTGCCGCCCTTTCGCACCTCGTGAGTCGCGAGCGGGTGTCCGGTCTGAAGCGCCTGCGCGCAAGCATTCTGTTGAAAGCCGACGAAGGCCTGACCGACGAGGAGATCGCGGACGAAGTGGGAGTGGGGCTCAGGACGGTCGAGCGCGTTCGGCAGCGGTGCTGTGAACGCGGGCTCGACGCATGCTTGGATCGAAAGGCCCAGGACCAACCTTCGCGCCCCCGAAAGCTGGATGGTGCTTCGGAGGCGCAGCTGGTGCGCATCGCGTGCAGTCCGCCGCCGCCCGGTCGCGCGCGGTGGACGATATCCCTGCTCGCCGACAAGCTCGTTGAGCTGAAGATCTTCGACGCGGTGAGCCACAGCACAGTCCAGCGCGGTCTAAAAAAAATGAAACCAAGCCTTGGCTTGTAGAGCGCTTCTGCATCCCTCCGGAGGAGAACGCGGCGTTCGTCCACGCGATGGAGGACGTGCTCGACGTCTACCACCGGCCCTATGATCCGAAGCGACCCCAAGTGTGCCTCGACGAGAGCAGTAAGCAGCTGCTCGAGCACACGCGGGTCCCGATCGCCGCGACCCCGACAACTCCGCAACGGGTCGACGACGAGTACAAACGGTGCGGCACGGCGAACATCTTCGCCGCTATCGAGCCGCTGACTGGGAAGAACATCATCGAGGTGACAGAACGTCGCACGGCCGTCGACATGGCCCACTTTCTCCGTCGCATCGCCGACGAGCACTACCCGAGGGCGAGCGCGATCGTGTTGGTCATGGATAACCTCAACATCCACGAACTCTCGTGCCTCTACGAAGCGTTTGAACCGAGGGAGGCGCGGCGTCTCGTGGAGCGGTTTGAGATTCACCACACTCCCAAGCACGGAAGCTGGCTCAACGTCGCCGAGATCTTGCTGTCGACGCTCTCGCGCCAATGCCTTGACCAGCGCATCGCGACCATTGCCGACCTCCGATCAACCATCGCCGCATGGCAGGCGGCGCGTGTTGGTGGTGCGGTCAAGTGGCGCTTTACGACCGCGCAAGCGCGGATCAAACTGCACCGACTTTACCCGTCCATTCCGTAGATTCGGGGTACTAGCCGCCATCAAGACGTTTCGTGAGTCGCTCCGGCTGCTCGCGACCCGGCGCTTCGGAACGTTCTGGTTCGCCAGCCTACTCTCAAGCATCGGCACATGGGCGCAGCAGGTCGCAGAGCCGTGGCTCCTCCTCACTCTTGGGGCGTCGTCGTTCGTGATCGGTCTCGACTCGTTCGCCATGAACGCGCCGGTGTGGCTACTTACGCTAGCGGGCGGAGCGCTCGCCGATCGTGCGGATCGTCGACGCGTGATTGCCTCGTTCCAGTCGATTCAGATGCTGTGCCCGATCGCGATCGTCGTGCTCCTGCTGACTCGCGGAATCCAGCCGTGGATGATTATCGTGCTCTCCGTGGTCGTGGGCGTCACCGACGCGCTATCGATGCCGTCGTTCCAATCGATCGTTCCGTCGATCGTCACGCGGGATCAGATCGGTCGGGGCCTCGCGCTCAACTCGACCCAGTTCAACTTGTCTCGCGTGCTCGGCCCGTCGATTGCGGGCGTGCTGATGTCGAGCTTCGGCGCTATGGCCTGCTTCGTTGTCAGCGCTGCCTCGTACGTACCCTTCATCGGAGTCGCGCTGTGGATTCTCCCGCGCTGGACGCCGGCGCCCAAGGCCGCAGAGGCGCCACCTGACCGATACCGGCCACTGGCCGGTATCGGCGATGTTCTCCGCGAGCCTCACCTTCGGGGCGGCCTGCTCACGGTCCTCGCCACCGGCACGCTTTGCTCGCCGCTCGTCACCTTCAGCCCGGTGCTCGTGAAGGATGTGTTCCACGGAGACGCTGGGCACTTCTCGATGGCGGCGATGGCCTTCGGTGCCGGCGGCGTCCTCGGTGCTGTAGGCCTCCTCGGCGTGGCGCCCACCGTCGACCGACGGCGGCTCTCCGCGGGCTTCGCGGTCGCCTACGGGGTCGCGCTCGTGCTCACCGCGGTGAACCCTTGGTTCTGGGCAGTCCTTCCGCTGTTCGTGCTGGCCGGCGCCTCGATGACCGTCAGTAACACCGCAGCGAACACGCTTCTGCAGGCCACGTCGCGCCCGCGCCTTCTCGGCCAGACGGTCAGCCTCTACCTGCTCGCGATGCGAGGTGGCATCTCACTCGGCGCTCTGCTCACGGGGCTGTCGGTGACCTTGATGGGGGTGAGGCATGCGTTCTTGCTCAACGGTCTCTTGGCGGTTGCGGCTCAGGTGTTGATCGCCCGAACGTGGCTTCGAGCACGCATGCCCGGCACGGGATCGGAACGTTCTCGATAGTGGTCACCACGGCACGGCAAGTGCTTGAGGCAGCGGCATCATGACAAATGAACGAAACGCTGTCCGGTCCCTGGCGTTGGCGGCCTCCGCCTCGCTCCTTCTCCTCGCAGTCGGCTGCGGCCGGCAGCAGACGACTCCGCCCGCCGCGGCTCCGCTCTTCACGTCGGCGGAGATAAGACCCGCTCCGAACCCGGCGCCTGCACCGGCGGTCGTAGTCTCTCCAAGCGTGAGCGTCTCCGAGGAGCTGATGGCCACCTGCAAGCTCAATCTGGACAACGTCGAAAGCGCGCCAAAGTTCGACTTCGACCAGAGCACTCTGGTCGCGCAGGACAACGCCGTTCTTTCTCAGATTGCGAATTGCGTAACGAACGGCCCGCTCGCGGGTCGTGCGCTCGATCTGGTCGGTCGTGCCGACCCACGCGGCAAGGGCGAGTACAACATGGCGCTCGGCGGCCGACGGGCCAGCAGCGTGCGTGAGTACCTGTCGGGTCTCGGCGTGGACGGGTCCAAGCTCTCACTCAGCTCGCGCGGGGAGCTCGATTCGAGCGGAACCGACGAAAGTAGCTGGCAGCGTGACCGTCGCGTCGACATCTCGCTCCACTGAGCTGAAGGGCGGAACGCGCGCGTGGCCCGCAGAGCGCGCGCAAACACGAGCAAGCGCCACGGTTGGGGTCTGGCTCGATTGCGCGTGGTGCGGGTAGATGACGGCCAACATCGGCGAGACCGACTCTTGCAGCAGCGCGGGCTGCACCGAAGGGAACGACCATGAAGGCACTCATCTACCAAGGCCCTGGCCTGCGCGCGCTTGAAGACCGGCCGAAGCCCACCGTCCAGAGGGCGACCGACGCCGTCGTGAAGGTGACGATGACGACCATCTGCGGAACCGATCTGCACATCCTGAAAGGCGATCTTCCCAACGTCGCGAAGGGCCGGATCCTCGGTCACGAGGGGGTTGGCGTCGTCGAGCAGATCGGCGAGAGCGTCACGAGCTTCAAGGTCGGCGACCGCGTCATCATCTCGTGCGTCAACGCGTGCGGAAAATGCGGCAACTGCAGAAAAGGAATGTATTCGCATTGCGAGAGTGGCGGCGGCTGGATTCTGGGCAACGACATCGACGGCACGCAGGCGGAGTACGTCCGCATCCCGTTCGCGGATACCAGCCTCTACGCAGTGCCATCCGGAGCCGACGAAGAGGCGCTGGTCATGCTCAGCGACATTCTGCCCACCGCGTTCGAGTGTGGCGTTCTGAACGGCTGCGTGAAGCCCGGCGACACAGTCGCGATCGTCGGCGCCGGCCCCATCGGGATGTCAGCCCTTCTCACGGCGCGCTTCTATTCGCCAGCCGAGGTCATTCTCATTGATACGGACGAGAATCGCCTCGAGGTCGCGAAGAAGTTCGGCGCGACGATGACGATCAACAATTCGGACGGCGACGCGATGAATCGCGTGATGGCGTCGACCCACGGTCGCGGCGTCGACGTTGCCATCGAGGCGATCGGGATCCCGGCAAGCTTCGACATATGTCAGGGAATCGTGACGGCGGGCGGCCACATCGCCAACATCGGCGTTCACGGCAAGCCGGTGCAGCTCAACCTGGACAAGCTGTGGTCTCACAACATCACGCTGACGACGAGACTCGTCGACACGGTGACCATCCCGATGCTGCTCAAAACCGTCCTATCGGGCAAGATCGAGCCAAAAAAGCTCATCACGCATCGCTTCACCCTCGGCGAGACCATGAAGGCCTACGACACCTTCGGCAATGCGATGAAGGAGCGGGCCATGAAGGTCCTGATCTTGATCTGACCCAGGTGAGCGCCAGCGCTCGTACGCAGGCACTCTCGTTTGCTACGTGCCACGAGGATCGTTGAGGAGATCGTGATGACATCGAGCGGAGCGGAAACCGACAAGATTGAGCGCGCGGATGTCGCCAGTGCTCTCGCGATCGGCTCGAGCGACGCTCGAGAGGCCCGTGCGCAGCTGCACTTCGAGGCAGATGTTGCGCGCCGTGCCGCGATCACTGCGCGTCTCTCGGCGGAGCGTGCCCGTCTTGCAGGCTACACACGGGCACGGCATCGGCCATGAAGGGCGCGCGGTCACGTTACGAAAGCGCTGGGGCAGCGTATCAGCTGCGCGAATCGCCACGGCATCTGGAGCACGCATATGGACTCTCTGACGAAGACCGAACACCAGGCCGCTGTCGACCGCGCCCTTGCTGCCCTCGAGACCCCGGCGGGCTCCCAGCGCGTGCTGTCTCACCTCACGAGCCCGGTCGGCGCGCCCGCCTCCGGCGTCGCGCTCGAAGATTTGGTCGAGGCTTTGCGCAAATTCCGAGAGCGCACGACAGCGTGAGTGAAAGGACGCTCGCGGTCAGCTAGAGCGGCCGGGCATCATCGTGCCGCTTTTCCAGTCCTTCGACTCGTCTTGATCGTGCGGACTTCCAGTACGACCGCGTCGTGTCCCGCGCGCCGCACCCCCCGCGCCTTCACCGTCTCCCCGAGGCGAATGTCGTACTCTTTAGCGCCGTGCCGCTTGATGTGGAGGAATGTGGCATCATCGAGATGGCATCCGTTGAGCTTCCCATGATGGTTGTAGTTGAGGCGTATGACCTGGCCGCTCGCCCTGCTCTTCTTGTCGCACACTCGATAGACGCGGTGATTTTTCACCTTCCTCTCGAGCTCGACGCTGAAGTCGATCTTCGAGCCGACGTGCACGGATCGGGCAAGCGCCTTCGCTACGCGCTTCGGGAAGTTGACCTGCTCGGGGCCCCTTGAGGTCTCCACGAGCGCGCCCTCGATGTGTCCTTTCGAATCGAGGTTGAAGCCTAAGACGGTGCCTTGCAGATGCAGTTGCGATGACGATTTTGCTTTTGCCGACATGAAGATCTCCTCGCTTGATAGCGTCGCGACTCAAGCCTGCACGCGACGTGCCGCTCGACTCAGAGGCGGCTCCCGCCCGCTCACTCGAAGCGCGAGGCATCGAGCCGGGCCATTCGCGCCGTCTTCCGCGCGGGATAGAGGCGAAGACAACGCCAATCTTCATCTGGGCCTACACGTTCGTGTCTTCGGGGCGAACGTTTTCTGGATCTGGAAGGCTTGCGCTCGGGCGTCGGTCGTCACGCTCGGACGGGCAGTCGGCGTCGATCGTGAACGACGTCATCGACAACGATCCGAGCGTATAGCCATCGATCAGCACCTCAGCACGGCGCCTCGACGCTGCAGCGAGACCGGCGAAGTGGAGCAACGGGATGAAATGCTCCGGCGTCGGCGCCGCATGGCTGAAATCGATGTGGCTCTGGAGGGCGGATGCCTCGGCCGGACGCTCGGTGATGACGGCTCTCGCGGCGTCGTCGAAACGGTGCGCCCAATCGAAGCCGATGTCGCGCATCGAAGGGTCGATCGCGCGGAGGTTGTGGACCACGTTCCCGCTCCCGAGGATGAGGACTCCTCGCTCGCGAAGGGGCGCGAGCCGAGCGCCGAGCTCGAAGTGGAAGTCGAAATCCTTTCGTGCGTCGATCGCGAGCTGCACCACGGGCACGTCAGCCTTCGGAAACACGTGCACGAGCACTGACCAAGTGCCGTGATCGAGGCCCCAGCTGTCGTGATCGAGCCCGACACGCGTGGGCTTCGCAATCTCGGCGACCTCTTGCGCGAGGCTCGTATCGCCTGGCGCCGGGTACTCGACGTCGAAGAGCTCCTGCGGGAAGCCGAAGAAGTCGTGGATCGTCCGCGGACGCGGCATGGCCGTGACCGCGGTGACGCCGACGTACCAGTGTGCGGAGACGACAAGGATCGCGCGCGGACGCGGAACGCTGGCTCCGAAGGCGCTCCACGCCGACGTGTATCGGTTCGTCTCGAGCGCGTTCATCGGGCTGCCGTGTCCGAGAAACGCGGCAGGCATTCGCTTCGTCGTCGACGTGTACGTCATGGCTCTCTCCCTATTCAAAACGCAAGGCGTCGATCGGGTTCATGCGGGCGGCCTTCCGTGCCGGATAGAAGCCAAAGATCACGCCAATCGCCATGGATATGCCGAACGCGACGACGATCCAGAAGGGGGTGAGGACGAAGGGCCAGTGCATCGTTCTTGCCAGCGCCAACGCCCCTCCCATCCCGAGAGCAATTCCGATGAGGCCTCCGGCAGCCGAAAGCACGACGGCTTCGACCAGGAACTGCAAGAGCACCTTGTTCTCGCTCGCGCCGATCGCCAAGCGGATCCCGATCTCTCGCGTCCGCTCGGTCACCGACACGAGCATGATGTTCATGATCCCGATGCCGCCCACGAGGAGCGACACGGCGGCGACGTTTCGCAACATGCCCGTCTGCGCGTCCGCTGCCTTCTCTTGCGTCGCTGCGAGATCGGCGAGGTTGCGCACCGTAAAGTCATCGAGCTCGCCGTCCGACTGCCGATGCTGCTGCCGCAGGATCCCCGTCACCTGCGTCTGCGCGTGCGAGACCTCGTCAGGCGAAATCGCGGAGACCAAGATGCTGCCGACGTGGATGCGATCTTGGCTCATCATTCGCGATTTGAACGTCACCCACGGCATCACCACGAGATCGTCCTGGTCCTGACCTTGGGACGACTGTCCTTTGCTCGCGAGCACGCCGACGATCTCGCAAGGCATCGCCTTCACGCGCACGACTTGACCAAGCGGATCGCCCACTCCGAAGAGCTGCGTCGCTACGGTTTGACCGAGCACGCAAACCTTGGCTCCCGAATCCGATTCGCTGCTGTTGAACAGCCGACCGCGTGCCAGCGACCATTCGCGAATCGCGAAAAACTCGGTCGTGGAACCATACACCGTCGTGAGCCAATTCTGGTTGTCGAGGACGACCTGGGTGACCGTGCGATCGACCGGCGCCGCGTACCGGGCTGCGCTCGCGCCCTTCAGCACGGCCAGGAGGTCGGCGTGCGTCAACGGCTTGCCGGTTCCCGGCCCACCGCGGGCGCCGCCGAGCGTGCTCGAGCCCGGAAGGACGATCAGGAGGTTGGTCCCGAGCGTCGCGAGTTGCTCCTCGAGGACAGCCTTGGAACCCTCGCCGGAGGCAACGGTGACGATGAGCGCAGCGACGCCGATGATGACGCCGAGCGACGTCAACAGCGAGCGCATGCGGTTCCTTCGCAGGGCGCCGAAGGACAGCGGAAGGATAGTCGCGAGCGCGCTCATGCGGCCCTTACAGGCATCGTCCTGAGATCCCCGCCGGCATCCCGTGGTGACTGGCTGTCGTCGGAAACGATTCGTCCATCACGCACCACGACGCAGCGCTCGGCATAGCCGGCGATGTCAGGCTCGTGCGTCACGACGATGATGGTGATCCCCGTGTTGTGAAGTGACTGCAGGAGCTCCAAGACTTCGACCGATGTGCGGGTGTCGAGGGCGCCCGTAGGCTCGTCGGCCAGGATCACCCGCGGACGGTTCACGATCGCGCGTGCGATGGCCACGCGCTGCTGTTGCCCTCCAGAGAGCTGGGCCGCGGTCGCAGCCTCACGTCCCGCGAGGCCGACCCGCCGCAGCGCGTCCATCGCGCGCTCCTTGCGTTCTGGCGCAGGGACGTCGGCGTACACAAGTGGAAGCGCGACGTTGTCGAGTGCGCTCGTACGCGCGATGAGCTGAAAGCCCTGGAACACGAAGCCGAAGGCAGAGAGCCGAAGGGCGGACAGGTCACGCTTGTGCAGGGTCGCGACCTCGCGTCCCTCGAAGAGATAGCTGCCCTTCGTGGGTCGATCGAGGCACCCCAGCACGTTCATGAGCGTCGACTTCCCGGAGCCAGAGGGACCCATGATGGCAACCATCTCGCCCGTGCGGACGCTCAAATCGATGTCGACGAGTGCGTGCACTTCGAGCTCACCGGCCTTGTAGGTCTTGGTGATGCCGTCCAGCCGGATGACGATGGGTTTAGAGGCCACGGCCGGGTCTCGCGGCGGAGGATGGTGTGCCCTTGCTCTTGTCGCGTACGGCGTCGATGATCACGGCACGGCCCAGGTCGAGCCCCTCCACCTCGGTCATGGTGCCATCGGACACGCCGAGCCTGATCGGCACGCGCACCGCCGCATCCCCTTGCTCGACGTAGACCGCGGCGCCCTCGCGAGGGCCAGAGCTCGCCGACTTGACGATGCCCGCCGAGGCGGACGCCACTGCCGGCCGAAAGCGAAGCGCTTCGTTGGGTAGAGCCAGGACTTGCAGCCTCTGCGCGACGAGAATCAGCACATTCGCCGTCATGCCCGGACGAAGCTTCCGATCGGGATTGTCCACATCGAGCACGACGTCGTAGGTGACGACGTTCGAGAGCGTCTGCGGCGCGTTTCGAACCTCCTTCACGACGGCGCTGAACGTCTGGTCTCGAAACGCGTCCACGGTGAACGATGCACTCTGCCCTTGCCCCACCTCGCCGATGTCGGCCTCGTCCACGGCGGCGTGGACCTGCATGTGCCGCATGTCGCGCGCGATCGTGAAAAGCGTCGGTGCGGTCAGCGTCGCGGCGACGGCTTGGCCGACATCGATGTTGCGTGAGATGACCGTACCGTCGACCGGTGATCGAATGATCGAATGCTGGAGGTTGAGCTTCGCGAGATCGAGCTGCGCGTGGGCTTGTGCGATCTGTGCAACGCTCGAGCGCGCGAGCCCGGCACTTTGGGCGAAGATCGCCTGCGTTGCGTCGACATCGGCGTCACTCGCGAGTGCCGACCGCTCGAGGTTCGCGGTACGGTCCCGCGCGCTCCTTGCACCGAGCGCCGTTGCTTGCGCGCTCGTGAGGTTTGCCTCCGCTTGGGCGAGCGCCGATGTCGCGAGGGCCACGGCATTTTGAAAGAGGGCGGGGTCGAGCTCGACCAGGAGATCGCCCGCTTTGACCGGCGAGTTGAAATCGGCGTGGAGCTTCCAGACGATGCCCGACACCTGCGCCCCGACAGGCGACGTGATCACCGGCTGCAGGGTTCCGGTAGCCGTCACCCGCTGCGTAAGGTCAGTGCGCACGACACTTGCGGTGCGGAAGGCGGCGGCCGCGGGTCGGCTGCGCAGGTACGCGGTGGCGGCTCCTGCGGCGATCAGCACGAGGACGGCAAGCAGAATGGCGAGCCACTTTCGCCCGATGCGCAGCCCAGTTCCGGTCACACCAGCCTTTGGAGCGGCGTGGGTCGGAATCGGATCCGGCGCCGGAGCCACGAGTCCGGGCAGCTCGCCGACCCCTGGGTTGCCCAACATGAATGCCTGCGAGCAAAGCGCGAGCCATGTTGACGCGCAGCGTGACGAAGGCTTCCGCTTTGCTCAGCAGTTCCGATGAAATGAACCGACGCCTCGCCGGATCAGGATGAGCGCGCCCTCATGAGGCCGCGATCGCGCCTGCGCCGGTTGAGAGCGCGTTCGCAGGCTGCGAATCGGCAGCTGGGCGGCCGACGAGGAGAACCAGCGCAACGGCTTGCGCGTTAATGAGCCGGGACCGGACTGTTCAACGAATGCCTGCGCGCAGCCAGGAGCTCCACCGGAAGTACTTCGTCGTACTCCATCGAATTCACGAACCAATGGGCATACGTGAACCGGCCGGACGCGAGCTGCCAGAAGACCTCGGCCTCGAACGGTACGAGCATCCCCGCGGTCCGCCGGTAGTCACGATAGATTCCTCCCCACGGTAGGCGCTCGCCCTTCTCGTGGACCCGGTCGGCGCTGAATTGCGACGGGAGGCCTTGCTCTCCGAACTCGAAGACTCCGGACACCTCGACGCTCCCGAAGCGAAGGGTCGCCTTGGCGTGATCGTCGTCGATCGGAGACCAACTCACGTAGCGCTCGTCGAAGAGCGCCGTGGGATACCACACCATCTCCGCAAGCAATCGCAGGGCCGAGCCTTCATCGATGTCGGAGCCCCCGTTCACATCGACAAGCGTAACGGTGTCGTCAAGCAGGACCCTCATACCCCCGCGCCCCTCCACGAACTCGTCGCGCGCGTTGGCCCATAGTCCAGGCAGGATCCGGATTCGGCCTGTCCAGACGAAACCCGGCGGATCGGCTGTGAAGACCTGGGCTCCTTCGATGCGCCGGGCCTTCCCAGTCGTGCTCATGCAAAACGTGCCGCCGTGACGAATGCGAAGCGTATGAACGGGCGTGCGGTCGCCGGCGGCCAGCGTTCGGTAGCGAAGGACGGGGGGAGGCAGCAACGCGTTCGGGGCCGACAGGTCGTCGTTGGGAGAGGACGCGGAACGCGGCGCCCTGAGAAGTGCACGCACCTCGTTGGCTACGCGTCGGGCGACCCGCAATCGATTCACGCTGACGACTACCCCGAGCGCGCCGCCGAGCACGACCGCCCCGAAGAGGATGAGCCAAGCGGTGGGCGATTCCTTCAGCATGGGGCTGACCACGCAACAAGAGCGCCAGCTCATTCATCGATGGAGTCGATCGGATTCATCCGCTCGGCCTTGCGCACTGGTAGCCCCCAAACTGCTCCGGTGGACGTCGAGACTCCGAAGGCCGAGAGAGAGCCTGCCAGCCGTGATCTCGTCGTGCGTCGTTTGCGAGTGCGTTCGCACGATGCGAATCGCGCCGGGTCGCGCGGCTCCCGACGAACGGCTCCGGCGAGAGCGAGGTAGGCGACGTAAAGCGCAGCAGCGACGGAGCGGGTGCAGAGGCAACCCGGAGCATCCGTCTGCCGTCGCAGAGTCCAAGCAGTCGCCGGCACATCGCATGCATTGCGTCCTCGTCGCCTGCTCCTCGCTCGACGACGCCCACGCAACAGGTGCCTAAATGAAAGCTGTCGTTCTCACCGCCTACGGCGACGTCAACAAACTCGAACTGAGAGACCTACCTGATCCGAGCGCGGGCCCGAACGAGATCAAGGTTCGGATGGCCGGCGCCAGCATCAATCCGGTCGACTGGAAGCTTCGTAGCGGCGCTCTCCAGGCGCTGATGCCACTCGCGCTCCCCTCCGTCCTCGGACGAGATGCGTCAGGAGAGGTCGCCGCTGTCGGTACCGGCGTCACGCGATTCAAGGTGGGCGAACGAGTGATGGGACTCGTCATGGGCGCCTACGCCGACTTCGTCGTCGCTCCCGAAGACGCGTGGGTCGCGGTCCCCGCGAAGCTGGACCTGGCAGACGCTGCTGCGCTCCCGCTCGTGCTCCTCACAGGCGCGCAGCTCATCGACGAATGGGTTCAGCCTCATCCCGGCGACGTCGTGCTCGTTACCGGCGCCGTTGGGTCTGTCGGCCGGGTCGCGGTCTTCGTTGCCAAAGCGCGCGGCGCCAAGGTATGGGCGGGCGTTCGGGCCACCCAAAGGGCAGCCGCGGCAATGCTCGGTGCAGACGGCGTGGTGGCGCTCGACGATGACGCCGAGCTCGCAAGCCTTCCTCGTCTCGACGCCATCGCAGACACGATCGGTGGCCCGACGCTCGCGAAGCTGTTCGGGAAGCTGAAGGCCGGCGGGACGATCGGAAGCGTTGTCGGGGAGCCGGCCGGCGCCGTGTCGCACGGATTCATCGTCCGAGGAGGCATGGCGCACCCGGACCCGGAGCGCCTGGCATCCTTGGCAGGCGCCGTGGCAGAGGGAAAGCTCGTCATCCCTGTCGCCAAGAGGCTTCCGCTCGCTCAGGCGCGGGAAGCGCAGACCCTCGCCGAGGGGCATTCCGGCGGGAAGGTCATCTTGATGGGCGCACTTCAAGCCAAAGACGCCGCGCGCACGAAAGACACGACCACTCGTCTGCAGCACGGGGCGCGCTCGTGAAGAAACTGGTACGCGGCGCTTCGATCGACGCACCAGCCTAGCTCGCCGCGCTGGGCGGCGAGCATGACACCGATCGCCGGAGGTTCCGGCAACAACCTTTCAGGAGACGAACGACCATGGGCAAGATTATCGGCATCGACCTCGGCACAACGAACAGCGTGGTCGCGATCATGGTTGGGCGGGAACCGAAGGTCATCGTCAACGAAGAAGGGTCCCTCATCACCCCCAGCGTCGTTGCCTGGGATGACAAAGGCGGCGTCCTCGTCGGACAGATCGCAAAGCGCCAAGCAGTAACGAACGCGGAGAACACGATCTTCAGTGCCAAGCGCTTCATAGGACGCAAGTTCGAGGAGGTCGCCGAAGAGACGAAGCGTGTACCCTACAAGGTGGCGCGGGCATCGAACGGCGACAGCGCCTTCTCCATCCGCGGAAAGACGCTGAGCCCGCAGGAGGTCAGCGCTCAGGTGCTGCTCAAGCTGAAGAAGGCGGCCGAGGACTACCTTGGCGAAAAGGTGACCGAGGCCGTTGTCACCGTCCCCGCATACTTCAACGACGCGCAGCGCCAGGCGACGAAGGACGCCGGCCGCATCGCGGGACTCGACGTCAAGCGCATCGTCAACGAGCCGACCGCCGCGGCGCTCGCCTATGGTCTCGACAAGAAGAAGGACGAGCTCATCGCCGTCTACGATTTCGGCGGAGGTACGTTCGACATTTCGATCCTCGAAGTGGGAGAAAACATCGTCCAGGTCATCTCGACCAACGGCGATACCCACCTCGGCGGGGACGACATCGACAACGTCATCATCGACTGGATCGCCGCCGAGTTCCGCAAGACGAGCGGCATCGACGTGAGCAAGGACAAGATGGCGCTCCAACGGCTACGCGAGTCGGCCGAGAAGGCGAAGATCGAGCTGTCGAGCACGCAAGAGACGTCCATCAACTTGCCCTTCTTGACCGTTGGGCCCGGCGGGCCGGTGCACCTCGACCTACGCCTCTCGCGCTCGAAGCTCGAGCAGATGATGGAGCCGCTCATCGAGCGGACGATGGAGCCCGTCAAGAAGGCCCTCGCAGACAGCAAGAAGACGGTCAAGGACATCGTCGAGGTCGTGCTCGTTGGCGGTTCGACGCGGATCCCGCTCGTCAAGCAGAGCGTCACGAAGTTCTTTGGGAGAGAGCCGCATCAGGGCGTGAACCCCGATGAGGTCGTCGCGGTCGGCGCAGCGGTCCAGGCGGGCGTCCTGTCCGGTGACGTCAAAGACATGGTGCTTCTCGACGTGACTCCGCTGTCGCTCGGCATCGAGACGATGGGCGGCGTGATGACGGTGATGATTCCGCGCAACACAACGTTGCCGACGCAGAAAAAGGAGATGTTCTCCACGGCCGCCGACAGCCAGCCCAGCGTCGAGGTGCACGTCCTGCAGGGAGAGCGCACCGAAGCCAAGTCGAACCGCACCCTTGGGAAGTTCAGCCTCGACGGCATCATGCCGGCGCCCCGTGGCGTACCCAAGGTGGAGGTCGCGTTCGACATCGACGCGAACGGCATCCTCTCGGTTCACGCGAAGGACACCGCGACGGGCAAGGACCAGAAGATCACG
>JAYTHX010000533.1:0-7694 GCA_043732195.1 Polyangiaceae bacterium | reverse complement strand
GTGCCCGCGCTGACCGTGAACCGCCTGTGCGGCTCGGGCCTCGAGGCGGTGAGCGATGCCGTGCGCCGCGTGTGGACCGGCGATGCGGAGTGCGTGATCGCGGGCGGCGTCGAGAGCATGACGCGCGCGCCGTTCGTCTTCGGCAAGAGCGACGAGGCATTCGCCCGCACGCCGCCCAGGGTCTTCGACACCAGCCTCGGCTGGCGCTTCGAGAACACGAAGATGGCGGAGCGCTTCCCGCTCCAGTCGATGGGCGAGACCGCGGAAAACGTCGCCGAGAAGTACAAGATCTCGCGCGAGGACCAGGACGCGTTCGCGCTCGCCTCGCACGCGAAGGCGGCGAAGGCGCAGGCCGCAGGCGAGCTCGACGACGAGATCGCGCTCGTCTCGATCCCGCAGAAGAAAGGCCCCTCGCTGGTGGTCGCGAAGGACGAGGGCCCGCGCGCCGACGCCACCATCGAGGCGCTCCAGAAGCTCCCGCCGATCTTCCGCAAGGGCGGCACGGTGACGGCCGGCAACAGCTCGCCCCTCAACGACGGCGCGAGCGCGATCATGGTGGTCAGCGAGGACGTGCTGAAGGCGGAGAACCTCGAGCCGCTCGCCCGCGTGGTCTCGGGCGCGACCGCCGGCGTCGAGCCGAATTTCATGGGCGAGGGCCCGATCCCCGCGGGCACGAAGGCGCTCCTGCGCGCCGGCTGGACCACCGCCGATCTCGATCTCGTCGAGCTGAACGAGGCCTTCGCGGCGCAGGCGCTCGCGTGCATCCGTGGGCTCGAGCTCGACCCTGCGCGCGTCAACGTGCGCGGGGGCGCCATCGCGCTCGGTCATCCCATCGGCTCGAGCGGCTGCCGCATCCTCGTGACGCTGCTCCACGCGATGAAGGCCCGCGACGTGAAGCGCGGGATGGCCGCGCTGTGCATCGGCGTCGGCCAGGGCATCGCGATGTGTGTCGAGCGGTGACGAGCCCGCCGCCGACAGGCGCGCCCTGGGATCTGCCGCTGGCGGAGGCCCCGTTCGCCTTCGTGGACCTCGAGATGACGGGCCTCGATCCCGCGAAGGATCGCGTCGTCGAGGTGTGCATCGAGCGCGTACTGGGCGGCGTGACGGTGGATCGCCTGCACACGCTGGTGCGCCCCGAGACGCTCGCGAAGGAAGAGGTGGGCAATGCTCACGTGCACGGGATCTTCGCCGCGGCCCTGCACGACGCGCCGACGTTCGCCGCCATCGCCGCGCGCGTCGCGGCGCTGTTCGACGGCGCGGTGCTGGTGGCGCACGGCGCCTCGTGGGACGTCGCGTTCCTCGAGGCCGAGATGGCGCGCGCCGGGACGCCCATGCCGCTCCCCCACTACATCGACACGCTCAATCTCTCGCGGCGCACGTTCGGCCTGAAGAAGCACTCGCTCGACGCGCTGCGCGAGCACTTCGGGATCGACAGCTCGCGGGCGCACCGGGCGGATGCCGATGTCGCGGCGCTGCGCGTGGTCTGGACGAAGTGCGTGGAGGCCCTCAAGCCCAAGTCCCCGCGCGACGTGTGGGAGGTGCGCATCGCCGAGCGCAAGGCGCGCGAGCAGATCATTGCAGAATGCATGGAAGCCATCGCCGCCGCGGTGCCCGTGACGGTGGTGTACCGGCCTCGCGCACGGCCCCAGGAGCCGATGCAGATGGTCCTGGTCGAGATCATCGCGGGGCTCGACCCCCCACGGGTGATCGGCTATCAGCTGCCCGGGCGTGGTCGTCGCGAGCTCCGGGCGGACCGCATCCTGCGCATCGAGCCGGTGCCGCACCCGCAAACCCCTTCTTGAATCACGGCCTTTCCGACTGGAGCCCCCGAGGATGCGAAGCCTGGCCACCCACTCTCTGCAGCTCGGCATCCTCGGCGGCCTCGTCGCCCTGGCCGCGGTCGCCTGCGGCGGTCCCGACGCGAACAGCCCGCGCGCGCCCCTGGCCGACAAGTGGCTGACGCGCGCGAAGACCGCGTACCGCACCGGTGACATGGAGGACGCGAGCACGTCGATCGACGGCGCGCTGAAGGCCTCGCCCAAGGATCCGGAGACCCGCCTGCTCGGCGCGCGCATCGCGCTCGCGAAGCTCGACTACGCCGAGACGCTGAAGCTCAGCGAGGGCCTCCTCGGCAGCGACGCGAAAGGCCTGCGCGGCCGCGCGTACTGGTACGCGGGCGACATCGAGAAGGCGGCCGACGAGCTCGAGGAGATGCTCCGCGATCCCGCGGTGAAGGACACCTGGGCCAAGGAGGTCGCGAAGCTCGCGCGCCGCGGTCAGGGCCGGCATCCGTTCGCGATCGAGGGCGCGGTCGTGGCGTCGGTCGAGATGCCGCAGGCCGGCCCCGCGCTGGTCGTGCCGTGCGAGCTCGAGGGCGAGCGCATCCTGGCCGTCGTCGCCACCGCGATGGGCGAGCTCATGATCGACGCGTCGAGCCGCAAGGAGCCCGCCTGGGTAAACCTGCGCTTCGGCGACAAGCTCGAGGTGAAGGACGTCCCCGCCCTCACCACCGACCTCAGCAACATCTCGCGGCAGCTCGGCGCGCCGATCAAGGCGCTCATCGGCGTCAACGCGCTCCGGCACATGCACGTGACGTTCGATCGTCGCGGCTCGCAGTTCGTGGTCCGCAAGAACGACGCAGCGCCCCCGCCCGACGCGAGCCGCGTGCCTCTCTTCTACGTGCGCGGCGGCGGCATGATGATGCGCGCGGCGGTGTCGAACAAGGAGGACGGCAACTCGTTGCTCTTCGTCGACTCGTCGGCCTTCTATCCGCTCGCCCTCGACGACGCGATGCTGAAGCGCTCCGGCGCCGACCTCTCGACCTTCCGCGGCGAGGCCGGCGCGCCGCCGACGTGGAAGCTCGGGATGCTGCCCTACTTCAAGCTCGGCACGCTCGATCTCCCGCAAGTCCCCGCGATGCAGGGCGCCCCGCTCGCCGACATCAAGAGCAACTTCGACGTCGACCTCGGCGGCGTGGTCGGCGCGGGTCTCCTCTCCGCGTTCCGCGTGACATTCAGCGATGAAGGTCGCTCGCTGTGGCTCGAGGTCGATCCCTCGCTCATGGGCATGCAGGGTTCGCCGCAGCAGTCGCCTGGGCCCGCGCCCGGCCCCGCGCCGCTCCCGCCGCCCGGCGGCGCAGCGCCCACGCCCCCCGGACCGATGCCGCCGCCCGCGCCCGCGCCCGGCCCCGCGATCGGCCCCGCGCCGCCCGCTGCGAAGACCAACGCCACGCCGAACGCGCCCAAGACGGAGAGCAAGGGAGCGGCGAAGTGAGCCGCGCGCTCGCGGTCTATGCGGGCAGCTTCGATCCCGCCACGCTCGGTCACCTCGATCTGATCGAGCGCGCGGCGGCGCTCTTCGACAACGTGATCGTCGCCATCGGCGTGCACCCCACGAAGCACCCGCTCTTCAGCGCCGACGAGCGCAAGGGCCTCATCGTGAGCATCGCCTCGCACATCCCTAACGTCGTCGTCGACTCGTTCGACGGCCTGCTGATCGAGTACTGCGCGTCGAAGCAGGCGAGCGTGATCGTGCGCGGCCTGCGCGTCACCACCGACTTCGAGTACGAGCTCCAGATCGCCCACGCCAACGCCGATCTGCGCCCGAACATCGACACCATCTTCCTGCCCACGCGCACGAAGCACGGCTTCGTGAGCGCCTCGCTGGTGCGCGAGATCGCGAGCCACGGCGGCGACGTCTCGCGCTATGCCCCCAAGGTGGTGTGCGACGCCCTGGCGAAGAAGTTCGCGAAGAAGCCCAGCAAAGGCTGACCATCTGGGTCGTCGGCGTGTGCGACGCGGCCGGGAGGAGGCCGCGCTCCACGCCCCTCGCCATCCGGTAGACGAAGAGCGACGTGCCGGTCAGCTCGCGACCGCCGAAGTGCGAGGGGTCGTGCAGGCTCACGTTCCAAAAGCCGTCGTCGCGCACGACGTCCGCGAGCGCGCGCGTACGCTGGCCCGTTGCCACGCGCCCAGTGCGAGTGGGCGCCGTTCGTCGTGCTGTTCACCATCGCCGCGACGCGGGATCGTCGCGAGGAGCCTCATCTCGCCGGCGGAAATCGAGAGTCTCCCCTCCACCGACCCCGCGTGCCTCTCAGGGGCAGGTGGCGGCCTGGTCGCGGCGGCACTGGTCGCGATCGCTCGTGGCGGAGGTCGCGTCACGACGGCTCGCGACGCACTGCACCTCCGCGCCTGCCGAGGTAGCCCGCAGCTCCGCCGATCGCAGCGCCGGGCACAGCGCCCACGCCGCCCGCCCAGACGCCGAGGCCCGCGCCGACGAGGCCGCCGACGACCGCGCTCACGAGGGGAACGCCGACGCGCTTGAGGAGCCCGCAGTCTCCCGAAGCGGCCGCTGCGGCGATGCGCTGGTCGATCAGGGCGATCCCGCAGCGGTCGGTCAGCTCCTTGCAGCGATCGACGAGCTGCCCGTTATCCATCGGGTGCACCTTGCCGACCAGCGAGCCGCTGCCGCCCGTGCCAGCCGCGCCGGGGTCGCGCTTGCCGGCGTCGGCCTTGAAGCGGGCGAGCACCCGGCCCGGGCCGGAGGCGGCGTCGAACGAGTTCCCGGTCACGACCATCATGACCTCGGTGTCCCGACCGTTGGCCGCGGGGCGCGTGAAGTACTCGATCTTCTCGACGGCGGCGCCGGTCGAGCCCTTCGCGATCAACGTGAAGAACCAGCGATCGGGGTTCGATCGATCGAAGGTCTGGACGACCTCGGCGACGACCCGGTTGTCGGCGCCGTAGCCGCGGTACGTCATGAGGTCGCCCGCCTCGTCGGTCTCGAACCCCCACTTCGCGATCCCGAGCTCCGCCTTCGTCTCGGAGAGCGCCGCGAACACCGTCGCCTCCTTCGGCGCGGGATACACCGTCGTCGACTCTTCGCCTTCGCTGCCTCCACATCCAGAGAGCGCGGCGAGGAGGACGAAGGAGCTGACGGCGAGCGAGGTGCGGAGGAAGGAACGGTTCACGGTGGTGGACTCCCTGGGGTTGGCGGGTTGCGCGCTGTGCAGCGTTGCAATGGGAGTGCCGCCTCCGATCCCGGGGTTCCTGGTCCTTCCGTGCCCCTGATCGGAACGGCGAGTTCCGGGTGGGAACTCCTGGATCCCGTCTCACGAGCTCTCGATCTTCGGCCCGGGCTACCTGTCCTCGTCGCGGCCGTCGATCTTGGCGAGCAGCATGTGGAGGTAGCGACGACCGATGCCCGAGGCTTGCGCGGCCTTCGTCACGTTGCCGCTGAAGCTCTCCAGGATGCTCTTCACGTAGCGGCGCTCGAAGTCCAGCGCCGCCAGCTGGCGCGCCTTCGAGAACGGCACCGCATCGCGGATGAGACGCTGCACCAGATCATCCGCCGGCGCGGGCCCTCCCACGAGGCTGGGGGACGCAGCGTTGAGCGCCTCCGGCGGGAACGGGCCCGCGCTCGGCCCGAGCGACGCCCAGAACGCGCGCGCCAGCAGCTCCACGTCACCCCCGCGCTCGCGGAGCGGCGGCAGCTCGATGCGCGCAGCCGCGAGCCGGAAGAAGAGGTCGTCGCGAAAGCGCCCGGCGGCGACCTCGCGATCGAGATCGCGCCGCGTCGCGTCGCGTCGCCGCGAGGATGCGCACGTTGCTCTTGAACCAGCCGGTGCCGCCCACGCGCTGCGTCTCGCCGCGCTGGATGGCGCGAAGGAGCTTCGGCTGGAGCGAGATGTCGAGGTCGCCGATCTCGTCGATGAAGAGCGTCCCGCCGTCCGCCTGCTCGAAGACGCCCTTGCGCGTCGAAGAGGCGCCGGTGAACGAGCCCTTCTCGTGGCCGAACAGCGCCGACTCCATGAGCGTACCCGGCAACGCCGTGCCGTCGAAGATGATGAACGGCCCCTTCACGCGCGGGCTCGACTCGTGGATGGCCTCCGCGAGCTGCTCCTTGCCGGTGCCCTCAGCGGCATGATCCCCGCGCCGGGCTCGGTGGTGGCGCTGCGCGCGGAGGCCGCGACCGCGCGCAGCGCACCGCGTCCCGGGCCCACCACCGCGCCGCGCGCTCCATCGCAGCTTCGAGCCCCTCGCCGAGCCCGCGCGGCGGGTGGCGCGGCCCTCGGGCGCTCCGCGCAGAGCGGCGTGACGGCCCTCTCGAACCCGCGGGAGTCAGGAGGGGACGGGTTCGAGGTGCCACTCTGCCGCCGCCACGCCGTAGGCTTTCGCCGCCGTCTCCTGCGCCTCCGCCAGCGTCGGATGCCAGGTGTGCGCGATGCTCGCGTCGGCCTTGTCGAGGCGGAGGAGCGCGAAGCCCGCGCCGTCCGGCAGGATGCGCAGGGCCACGGGGTCGGGCAGCAGCGCCATCCCCGATCGGCCGAGCATGAAGGCGACGTGCTCCTTCGAACCGCTCACGTGCTTCAGATCGGCACGCCACGTCGCTCTTCCTGCCACGCCGCCATGATAGCGTGGCGCCCCCCATGAGCCAGCAAGAGCCGAGCGTGATGCAGCGTCTCGATGAGACCGTCGATGCCGTGCGCAAGAAAGCGACCCTCGCCCCCCGCGTGGGCGTGGTGCTGGGCAGCGGCCTCGGGGCCTTCGCCGACACGCTGACCGACCTCGTCAAGTTACCGTACGCGAGCCTGCCGAACCTCCCCGCCTCGAAGGTGGTGGGACATGCCGGTAACCTCTGCTTCGGCCGCGTCGACGACGTGCCTGTAGTCTGCATGCAAGGCCGCGTGCACTTCTACGAGGGGCATCCGCTGTGGCAGGTCGTCCACGGCGTGCGCACGATGGCGCGGCTCGGCGTCGACTGCGTGCTGCTGACGAACGCGGCCGGCGGGCTCGAGGCGGGCTGGGCGGCAGGCGACCTGATGATCGTCAGCGATCACCTGAACCTGATGGGCCAGCATCCGCTGCTCGGCCCCAACGAGGACGCGCTCGGCACGCGCTTTCCCGACATGACGAACGCGTACGACCCGGTGCTCCGCGCGCAGCTGCGCGAGGTGTCGAAGGCCGAGGACCTGCCGCTGCGCGAGGGCGTGTACGCCGGGCTCACGGGCCCCTCGTACGAGACGCCCGCCGAGATCCGCATGCTCCGCGTGCTGGGCGCGCAGGCGGTCGGCATGAGCACGGTGCCCGAGGTGATCGCGCTGCGGCACATGCGCGTGCGCGTCGCGGCGCTCTCGTGCATCACGAACATGGCCGCCGGCCTAGGCACCGGCGAGCTCGATCACCAGGAGGTCGAGGCCACTGCGAAGGCGCGGCGGGCCGACCTCCAGCGACTCCTCAAGGGCTGGATCCTGAAAGCGGGCAAAGCGTGAGCGCAAAGAAGAAGACGCAGGCGAAGAAGAAGCCGAGCTCCACGAAGACGAAGGCGGCGAACAAGCGCGGGAAGCTCGCGGTCGGCGCAGCGCTCCTCGATCAGCTCGTGCAGGAGGCGAAGGCGGTGCGCGAGCGGGCGTATGCGCCGTACTCGAAGTACCCGGTGGGCGCGGCGATCGCGACGAAGAGCGGCTCGATCTACGTCGGGTGCAACGTCGAGAACGCCTCCTTCGGCGGCACGATCTGCGCGGAACGCGGCGCGATCATGGCGATGGTCGCGGCAGGCGAGCGCGATCCCATCGCGTGCGCGGTGGTCACGGGCGACGAGGGCGCCTCCCCGTGCGGCATCTGCCGCCAGTTCCTCTCCGAGTTCGCGACCGACATGCCGGTGGTCCTGGTGGGCCTCGGCTCGCGCGACGGCGA
>JAYTHX010000532.1:0-21374 GCA_043732195.1 Polyangiaceae bacterium | reverse complement strand
AGACGCTGGTGTGGCTGGTCCGCGGCGGCGATCAGCTGCTGATCGACTCGGATGCCGAGGTCGCCGAGCAGCTCGCCCAGGAAATCCTGGGGCGCGCGCGGGCGTCGGGAAAGCCCGCGCCCTAGCGCGGGGCCGGCGGTCTACGACGCATACCCAAGACCTCACCACGTCTTGCCAAACGACTTGATTGACCGCGTAGGAGATTCAGGCGCAGACGACGGTGACCGTGTGGTCGTGCGGCCCGCCCCCACCCATCGAGCTCGTGACCGTTACCGACGTGCCCGCGGCAAGGGCCGTGAGCTGCGCTGCCGTCAGGGCGACCGTATGCGTATGGTTCATGTTCGTGCCCTTGATGTCGTAGGTGCCGTCGGCGGGCGCGACGAAGTCGGCCGACGGAATGAGCAGCGCATGACCGTGGTTCGCCGTGATGATGGTGTCCTTCGCGCCGTTCGTCGAGCACGTCGAAGCGGAGGACGAGTCCTTGCCGGAATCCGTGCCCGAGTCGGTCCCGCTGGTGCCGCTCGACCCGCTGGTGCCGCTCGAGCCGCTCGAGCCCGACGAGCCGCCGCTCGTACCGGACGAGCCGCCGCTCGTACCGGACGAGCCGCCGCTCGTACCGGACGAGCCGCCGCTCGAGCCCGACGAGCCGCTGGCGCCGCCGCTCGTGCCGGACGTGCCGCCGCTGGTGCCGGACGGGCTGCTGTCGGTGGAGTCGCTGCATGCGGTCGCGAGCGCGGAGCCCGAGCCGAGGAAGACGACGGCGAACTTCAGGAAGGAGCTTCGGCTGATCTGGTTGGTGGACAAGGGGCGCACCCTACGCGCGATCACGACCAAGGCAAGGCAATGTCCCGTTTCCAGAACGGCAACGTTGCAGGAGACATCAGTCGAGGAGCGCGAGCAGCTCGTCTTTCGTGATGCCGCCAGCGTGATCGGCGTCGCCCAGCGCGACGTCGGCGAGGGCTCGCTTCTTCGCCTGGAGCGCGAAGATTCGCTCCTCGACCGTGTCCTTCGCCACCATGCGATAGACCATCACCGGTCGATCCTGGCCGATGCGATGCGCTCGGTCGGCGGCCTGATCCTCGACGGCGGGGTTCCACCACGGATCGAGCAAGAAGACGTGATCGGCGGCCGTGAGGTTCAGCCCCGTACCGCCCGCCTTCAGCGAGACGAGCATCACCGGCGGCCCGCTCTCGCTCTGGAACTCGCCGACCACCGCGCCGCGATCGCGCGTGGAGCCGTCGAGGCGGGTGAAGCGGATGCCTGCATTCTGCAAGTGGGGCTCGACGAGGTCGAGGAGCCCGGTCCACTGCGAGAACACGAGCGCCTTGTGACCGTCCGAGGCCGCCTCCTCGAGCGCCTCGAGCAGGCGCTCGATCTTCGACGACGACGTCGCGTGCTGGCCCGGCACCAGCTCCGCATGACAGGCCGCCTGCCGTAGCCGCAGGAGCGCCTCGAGCGCCACGAGGACGCTGCCGCCGCCGCCCTGGGCGAGCTTCGCGGCGACGTCCTTCTTCGTGGCGACGCGCACCGCGTCGTAGATGCTGCGCTCCGTCTCGTCGAGCTCGACGTGGAGCACCGCCTCGCTGCGCGGCGGGAGCTCGGGGAGCACCTCGCGCTTCATGCGGCGCAGCACGAACGGCCGGATCTTCGCGCGCAGGCGCTTCGCGGCGTCAGGCTGGCCGGCGGCGATGGGCCCGTTGTACCGCTCCTGGAAGTCCCCGCGCCCGCCGAGCAGTCCGGGGTTCGCGAAGTGCATGATGCTCCAGAGCTCCTCGAGCCGGTTTTCCACCGGCGTGCCGCTGAGCGCCACGCGGAACTTGCCGCGTAGCTGGAACGCCGCGCGTGCGGTCTGGCTCGTCTCGTTCTTGATGGCCTGCGCCTCGTCGAGCACGACCACGTCCCACTCCTCTTCGGCGAGGTGAGCGACATCGAGCCGGAGCACGGCGTAGGTGGTGAGCGTCACGTCGGCCGTGCGATCGAGCTCGCGCTCCGCGCCGTGATAGATCGCTGTCCGCAGGCCGGGCCGGAAGCGCTCGATCTCCGCGGCCCAGTTGTAGACGACGCTCTTCGGACACACCACGAGCGTCCGCCCGCGCAGCGCGCAGATGGTCTGGAGCGTCTTGCCGAGACCCATGTCGTCGGCGAGGATCGCGCCGAGCTCGGCGTCCCGCAGGAACGAGAGCCAGTCGACGCCGATCTCCTGGTAGTGCCGCAGGCTCGCGTCGAGGTTCGCGGGCAGCGCGACGTGCGGGATGCCCTCGAAGTTCTTCATCAGCGGCGCAAGCTTCTCGACGCTGAGCGGCTTCGGTACGTCGAGCGCCTCGCACAGCGCGCCGAGATCCGGCAGCGCTGCCGTGGCAAGCTTCTTGGTCGTGCCGTCGCGTGCGGCCAGCAGGTCGGCGACGCGATGCCCGTGCTGCTCGAGCCAGCTCGCGGGCAGGGGAGCCCAGCCGCCGCCGTCGAGCGGCACGAGATCGAGCCCGTCCCGCCAGGCGCGGATGACGGTCGCGGCGTCGGCGCGCTTGCGCGGATCCTTGTCGTCCTCCTCGTCCTCGTCGCGGTCGCCGTGCTCGAAGACGATGTCGAACGTACCGCCTTCGCCCATCACGAGGCGCGGGACGAGCGGCTCGCCCTCGAAGATGGCCGCGTCATCGTCGGCGCCGTTGCGCTTCTGCCACTCGCGGAGCTTCGCCGCGAAGCGCGTGGCGTCGGTCCCGTCGAAGTCGACGCGCCGTCCCGGGATCATGTCGAGCTCGGCGCGGAGCCGCTGCACGAGGCGCTTCTCCTCGTCGCGCTTGCGGATCGGCACCTGCTTCGCGCGGCCGATGGCGATCACGTCATCCCCGTCGATGCGCGCCATCGGCGGATCGCCGTAGACCAGCAGGGGCAGCACCGAGAGCGTGTGCCCGTGGTGCGAGAGGTCCATCGCCATGCGCGGCTTCGCGTCGACGGCGCGCTTCGGGAGCTTCTTGGTGGTGATGTGGACGGTGAGCTTCTTCTCGAGCTCGGGGATCACCTTCGTGACCAGCTCCGCCTCCTGCGCCTTCGGGAAAACGCGCGAGAGTGGGAGCTTTTCCAGGAACTCGCCGGTGGTCTCCACCTCGGTGAGCGGGCGGAGCACGCCGTCGCACCGCACGACGCCCATCGAGACGATCTCCTCGATGAGCGGATCCTTCTCGATGCGCAGCACGAAGCCGCCGCCTGGCGCGTCCTCGATGACCGCGCGCGGCAGCACCGGTTCGCCGGAGACCTTCACGGGCTTGCCGTCGAAGAACACCTCGGCATCGTGCGAGAGCGCCTTGAACACCTCGGCGACGCGCCCCACCGGGACGATCTCGCGCGCTGGCGAGCCGACGATACGATCGACCAGCAGATCCTCGTGCGTGGGCTCGAGCCCGGCCGGCGCGCGGCCCTTGGCGAGGCTCGAGCCGAGGGTCGCCCCGATCTTCTCCTCGCGCCCGCCCGCATGGATGACCACGCGATCGAGCGCGAGCCGGCGCTCCTTCTTGGTGAAGCGGTAAACGAGGCGGACGCGCGCGGCGTCCTCGGCCTGCCCGCCCGTTCCCTCGGCCACGTCACCGGCGTGCAGCGCGATGGCCGCCGCGATCACGTGCGCGCACGGGTCGACCTTGCCTCCGCAATCGCACGACCACTCCCCGTCGCCGGTGTAGAGCGTGACGGTGGGGGCGATGAGATGTCCGGGGGCGCGCACGCGCAGCGTGACCTCGCCCTCGCCTTGCGAGGAGCGGGTCACCGCCTTCTCGCGCGCGAGCTTCACCCCCTGGCCCCACACGGCCGGAAGGGAAGCCTTTCGTACGGCGTCGAGAAATTGCTGCAAAGTGGACCCTCTCTCTTAGCAGAGAAGGGCCCTCGACTCTGCGTTAGAACGTCCCCGCCCCGACGGACCTCGCCTGATGGCCCGAGGCCTGCACGACCTCAAGCGACGAGCCTAGCTCGCCGCCGGAGCCGCAGGCGGCGTCTCAGCGGAGCGTGCGAGGTGGGAGACGATGCGCGCGAGTTGCGCGGCGCGCACACCCGCGCGTCCTCGGCCGAGCGATCCGATCGGAGAGGAGGCGCCGATCGCGAGCTTCTCGAGGACCGCGTCCATCGTGCCGACACGGCCCTTCATGAGAACGCGCGCGACCTGGCGGAGATCGATACGCGTCTTCGGCAGCGTGCCGCCGGTGCGCTCGAAGATGCCCACCGGGTAGTGGCCCCACGAGCAGATCACGTCGTCCTCGCGGACGAACGCCGACCACCGAGCGAACAGCTCCTCGAGCGACGCGCCTTGCTCGAGCGCGTCGTCCGTCAGGTCGATGTGAGGCGCGGTGCTGGGCGCGAGCGGGTTGCGGGGGCGCAGGATGAGATCGAGCGTCTCGCCGGTCGCGGGGCGATGGGCCATCCAGTGCACGAGCTCCTCGCGATGGCTCGTGCGCAGATCCTTGTCACGGTACGGCCAGGCGTTCGCCTCGCCGGTGACGCACACCACACGCGCCGGATGCTCGGAGAGCGCGCGGGGGATGGGCGGTCGCTTCTGCGGCGAAGGTCCTTTGCCGTGGCGCACGCGCGCGCCGCGCAGTGTGGTAGCGAAGGTGATCTGCTTGTCGATCATCGCGCGGAACGGCGTGAGCAATTCTTCCAGCCGCTCGGGGTCCCCCTCCAGCACGCCGAGCACGTGGACGAGCGCCTCGATCGTCGACACGTAGGCCACGTCGGGCTCCTTGCGGATCCGGTACTCGCTGGGCGTCGGCGCGGCAAACGCGTAACGAGGCAGCGCGGCGAGCGTGGCGTTGGTGCGAACGAGCTTGCGGGCCTGCCACCACGTGCCGTCGACCACGACGAGGGTGATGGGGCCCTTCGGGGGATCGGCGAGCACGTCGATCGCGCCTTCGCCCGGGTAGAGCAGCGCCGCGGGGCGCTCGGGATCGGAGAGCGCGCGCTCGAGCGCGGGCGAGCCGTCGAAGCGCACGCCGACGTGGAGCTCCGAGTTCGGGAGGCACAGGCTCGCCATGTGCGCGGTGCCGATGGCCATGTCCTCCTCGCGCGGATGCTGGAGGAGCACCACGCGCGTCCTCGTCGGGATCGACGTGAGGTGCGCGCAGTAGCACACGAGCTCGGGCCGCTTGCAGCGCGCGCAGACCGCGCGCGGCTCGAAATCGAGAGGGAGCGAGCGCTTCACTCGGTGCCGCTCCGCGGGTCGTGGCGCAGCGAGCCCTCGGGGATGCCGCCGGTGACGTCCTTCGTGTCGTAGTTGCCGCGCGACCAGAGCGTGCGCTCGACCATGGTGCGGAAGACGAGCAGGAGCGCGCGCTCGATCTCCGGCCCCGCGTCTCCCTCGAGGAGGCGCAGCGAGCGGGCGATGGCCTCGACGGTGGCGAGGCCGAACGGATGCGCCTCGGAGCGGAGGCGATAGATCGACGGCTCGCCCACCGGGAGCGAGACGCACGGCAGCGCGCGCAGCCCGGGGACCCGGTTGCGGACCTTCGAGGCCTGGCGCCAGTTGCCGTCGGGCACGATGAGCGTGACCGGGCGATCGTCACCCGGGACGGTGGCGAGCGTGCCGAGCGGGACCGCGTCCTCGTGCGGGAAGAGGAAGAGCGGGCGCGTGCCCTCGTCCCACGCGACGTCGTCCTGGGGGTCGTGCTTGTCGCCGCGCACGATGATGCGGCTGTCGGGCATGGCCTCGGCGGCGAGTCGACCGGTGTTCGTTGGCTTGCGGTCCTCGGCGCGGTGCATGACCAGCACGAGACGCGTGCGCGTGGGGAGCTGCGGGATGAGCGAGCACACGCAGAGGCTCGAGTGCATGCGGCAGCGCCAGCAGCGGCTCGCGGCGTTGTTGCGGCGGCTCATGCCGCGGCTCCTTCCGGGTCGCCTTCGCCGAGCGGGAGGCCGAGCTTGAGGAGGACGGAGCCGAGATCCTCGGGGACGGGGGCATCCACCACCATGCGCGCGCCGCTCACGGGGTGCGTGAACGCGAGGCGGGAGGCGTGGAGCGCGAGACGGTGAAGTTTGTAGTGTGCACGGTAATGCCGGTTGATCTCGCCCGACCCATAGTTCACATCGCCCACGAGCGGGTGGTTCGCGTGGCGGAGGTGGCGACGGATCTGGTGCAGGCGCCCGGTCTCGGGCATGGCCACGACGAGCGAGCAGCGATCGACAGGCGACCGCAGGACGAGTCGAAAGCGCGTCTGGGCGGGCACCTTGGGGCCGTCCTCGGCCTTCGGGATGGGATGATCGATGAGCCCCGCGGCGGGCGGGGTCCCGCGGACCAGCGCGAGGTACCGCTTCTCGACGTGCCCCTCCTCGAACGACTTGCAGAGCACCGCCGCCGCTTCGCGGTTGCGCGCGAAGAGGAGCGCGCCGCTGGTCCCGCGGTCGAGGCGATGGATGGGATGCACGTGCTCGCCGATGGCATCGCGCACCCGGAACATGGCGACGTCGTCGTCGTCGGCCCAGCCGCGGTGCACGAGCAGGCCGGAGGGCTTGTCGGCGACGACGATGTGCTCGTCCACGTAGAGGAGCGTGATCACGCCGTGGCCTCGCGGATCGGGCGGCGGCGATCGAGCTCGTTGCACACGATGGTGATGGCGTCGTCGGCGTGGAGGCTGATCGGGCCGATGCCGACGGCGGTCGCGCCGAGGAGCTCGATGCGCGCCCGGGTCGCAGGGTCGAAGCCGTGGTTGTCGCCGACGAACACCACGACGTCGTCTTCGGCGAGGGCGAGTGCGCGCACGTCGCGGCCGTCCTCCTCGAGCACGTACGCGGTCACCGCATGCGGTCCGAGATCGGCGAGCACTGCCTCGAGATCGCCCGCGGCGCGCGCGAGGCCGGGCCGGATGGTGACGAACGCGTTGCGCTCGGCGGGCGGCAGCTCGCGGCCGAGCGCCTTCTGCACGAGCAGCGCGAGCGAGCGCTCGTCGGGGCGCACGAAGCGGATGTCGTTGCCGTCGAGGCGCAGCACGCGCGGGGCGTCGGGGCCGCCTTGCAGGACGAGGTAGACGATCGTGTCGCGGCGGAGGCCGTGCGAGACGAGGAGCGCGGCGCGGACGCAGCGCAGCAGTACGTCGAGGCGGCCGCTCGTGCCCGGGAGATCGAGCAGCGAGAAGTCCGGCGAGGCCGTGGCCTGCTGGCCGATCACGACGAAGCGTCGCGTCATGGGCTCGGCTCCGCGAGCAGCAGGCGATTCTTCGGCGTGATGGTCTCGGGGATCTTCTGCGTGTGGACCACGTAGCCCGCGGCGCGGAGGCGGGCCGCGCGCGTCACGTCGATGGCGAGCGCGGCGTCCATCCAGCCGTCGACGCCGCCGGCATCGCACGTGGCCTTCTCGTGACAGCACGGCAGCACGACCACGCGCGCGCGCGCGCCGATGGCGCGGGTGAGGACGTCGTCGGTGAGGGCGCCGCACGCATGCGCGGAGACCACGAGATCGCCGCGCTCGATCGTGACGTCGTCGATGGCGCGGCGCTCGAGCGTCACGCGGCCGGCGAGGCGTGGCCAGGCGCGGGTCATGAGCTCGGCGACCTTCGCGGCGCTCGGTGGCAGACGCGTATCGACCGCGAGCGCGGTGGGGGAGGTGTCATCGAGCAGCAGCATGAGGTGGGCGATCAGCCCGTGACCGCAGGCGAGATCGACGACGCGGCCGCCGCGGAAGCGCCGCCGGGCACGGCGCGCGAGCTCCCAGGACTCGTAGAGCTCCTTGCGCGGCAGGCAGTCGGCCTCGCAGACGGCGCGGCCGAGGCGATCGAACAGCGTCTCGCTCGGGAAATGCGCCACGGCGCGGGGCGTCAGCTTGACGCGGCTCGACAGCGCAAAACCCACGATGGCGGCAGTCTATCAGGAACTGGCCATTTCCCCCGCGCAGCCGGCCGTTCGCGATCGGTCGCGCTTGCCGCGCGCTGCATCGTGGCCACGTTGAGCGGGTGAGCAAGGCCTTCACGCGCGAGGACCAGGACGCGAGCTTCCAGGCTCCGCCGCTGGCGCTTCGTCACTCGGAGGGCAGGCTGACGGCGTACGGAGCGCGGCTCGTACGCGAGCGGCTGCGAGGCCTGGAGGCGGGCGCGCCTGCGGACCGCTTGCGGGCGCTGCTCGACGGCGCGGACGTGCTGGACCCTGCGGGCGCGGAGCACGTCGCGCTCGGCGCGGAGGTGCGGTTCCGGCCGGAGCGCGGGCCGGAGCGGACCGTGGTGATCGTGACGCCGGACGAGGTGGGCGTCGTGCCGTCGGCGATCAGCGCGGCGTCGCCCCTCGCGCAGGCGCTGCTCGGTGCGAGCGCGGGGGACGTCGTCGAGCTCGAGCTCCCGCGCGGGAGCGAGGAGCTCACGGTGCTGACGATCACGTGGCCGGCGTGATCGCGCGGGTTCGGTTCAGTAGGTGCCGAGGCCGGCCTTCGCGTTCGCGGCCTTCGCCGCGTTGTTCGCGGTGATCGCCGAGATGATCATGAACGCGAGCCAGGTGAGCGGCCAGGTGACGAAGCCGACCAGCACTGCGCACAGCAGGATGTTGATCGCCATGAGCACCCAGTAACCGAACATCAGGCCGAGCCCGAGGCCGATGTTGCCGGCGTAGAGGTGGCCGATGCCGAACGTCTGGAAGAAGAAGCCGCCGAGCAGCTCGAGCGCCACGGCGAGGCCAGGGTTCTTCGACGAGACCATGCCGCCCATGCTGGGGCCCATGCCCATGCCCATGTTCATCGCCTGACCAGGATACTGCACCTGGCCGTAGGGTGAGGGCGCCGCGCCGTACGCGGGAGGCGCGCCGTAGCCGCCTTGCGGAGCGGCGCCGTAGGGGTTCTGCTGCGGAGGCGCGCCGTAGGGGTTTTGCTGCGGAGGCGCGCCGTAGGGGTTCTGCTGCGGAGCGGCGCCGTACGGAGACGGCGCGCCGTACTGCGGCTGCGCCGACGGCGGTTGTCCGGCGTAACCCTGCTGCGGAGGAGGGGCGCCGTAGCCACCGGGGGGATAACCGTTCGAACCGTTCATTCGCGTGCCTCCTGAGAGCGTGCTGGGGATGGTACGTAGCTAAGCAGGGAACCTTCCGCAGGTTTAGTGGCAAAGGGCGGTTTCTCGCGAAGCGCGTAATCCGTCATCCATTCGGTACGTTGAGCGCGCATGTCGGGGCGTGGAGGCGCGCGGTCAGGGCGTTCCGCCGAACGTGAGCCCGCGGGTGCCGATGCCGACCGCCAGCGAACGGCCCTTCGGCTGCGCGAACACGAGATCGACGCGTGCCTGACCGGTCGCGCGCGGCGTGCCGGCGAGCGCCTGCGGGAGGTGGAGGATGCCTGCGCTCGCGACGAGCCAGATGTCCTTGCGGATGGGCGTCGCGTAGACGAGCGCGCCACCGACCGCCGCGTCGCATGCGCGCCCGCCGCGCCCGAATCCAATGAGCGTGAGTCGCGGCACGAGCTGCATCGCCGCAGCCGGTGTTCGCGCTGCCGCCGAGCACCATCGACGGCGGCGTCACGGGCGGCTGCAGCTGTTGCGCGTTCGCGGGGTGCGTGGCGGACAGCGCGAGCAGCACGGCGAACGTCGCGGTCACGAAGCGCTTCGTCATGCGACAGACCCCCAGGACGAAGGGTATGTTGCGCCGCGGCGGCGCGCCATTCGGGCGGCGCCCGGGCGGGTGCTCGGTTGGTCGGTCGCGCGCTCACAAGCCGTTCGCGGTGCGGACGGCGCCGAAGAGGTCGCCGACGTCGTAGAAGTCGACGCTCACGAAGGTGGGCCGGCGCTTGGCCTCGCCGGTGCACTTCGTGAGGCGATCGCCGAGGACCTGGGGGGAATTCGCGTCGCGCGCGAGCGCGATGTCGGCGAAGCCATTGCCGAGGAAGTGGTTCACGAGGAAGAGCGAGCTCGTGGCCGCGCCGCGGCCGAGGGCGCACGTGAAGTCCTCCTTCTTCGCGAAGGAGTAGGGCGTGTCCCACATCTCGTCGGCGTAGGCGCGATGGAGGTACGCCGGGCTCCCGCCGTTCTGCTCGAGATAGAGGACGAGCCGCCGGTCGGTGTCGATCAGCTCGCGGAGGGTGGGCCAGGACCCGCCCTTCGGGTGGGTGTAGACGTAGTCGCCGAAGCCGGCGGCGCGTACGACGGCGTCGGTGTCGGCGTCGCTGACATCGTTCTCGAAGATGATGCTGAAGACCTCGCCGGGGTGGTCGTCGAGGAACCTCGTGATGGTGCAGAGGCCGTCGAGCAGGCGGAGGTGGCCGAGCGCGCAGGGGCCGTGACAGAGGTAGACCTGATCGACGGCGCTCTTGCCCTCGGTGTGCCCGACGACGTTCTCGTTGGTCTCGGTGTCGTAGTAGTGGAGGTCGAGCATCATGCCGCGGACGCCGTCCTCGAGCTGACGCGCGATGCCGTGGGTCTGGTTCGGGGTGCCCCAGGCGTCGTCGGCGTTCGACATCGCGTTGTGGGTCATGGGCACGGTGACGCGATCGTAGGTGCGCGTGCAGAGCGCGGCGGCGCCATTGCAGGTGGCCGGCTTCTCGGCGCGCTTGGTACCGCGCACGCAGGTCTGCGGCAGCAGGCTGGGCGCGCCGTCGACCCCGCCGTCCCCGGTCGACGCGGGCGCAGGCGTCCCGCCGCAGCTCGACGAGCATGCTGCGCTGAGAAGGAGAATCGCGAGCGCAAACGCCGCACGGGCAGCGGTGCGCGCGCGCGCCGCGGCGTGGCTGTCGAGCGCGTGCGCCGCGGGCACGGCTAGACCTTGGGCAGACCGGCTTGCGCGCGGTTGGCCTCGAGCACAGCGAGGATGCGATCGAGCTTGTCGAGCACCGCCTGCGAGGACACGGCGGCGGCCCGGGCGGGCACGGGCGGCGGCGCGGTCGGCGGTTCGGTGGGCGTGGTGGGCGTGTCGAAAATCTTGGCGGCCATCGCGGGCCCGTACGTCATGAGGGCGGAGCCGATGGCCTTGCCCCGGGGTCTTCGCGTAGATGTCGGAGTAGCCAACGGAGAGGTTCGTCGAGACGTAGACGAGCGCGTCGTAGTAGCTCTTCACCTTCGGGTTGTGTCCGCGCTCGGCCTTGTAGAACATCCAGGCGCCGCCGAGGACGGTGGCGAGGACGCTCCCCATCGGGTCCTTCGCGAAGCCCTCGCGAACGCCGCCCTTGAAGCGATCGAGCGCACCGCGCCCCATGTCCGGGGAGGTCGCCGCGGCGATCGCGGCGAGCACGAGCCGTGGCCGCGTGTTCATTCGCCGCCGATGCTACGCCGTCCCTCCCACGCGCGCCATCGCAGCCGCGAGCCCAGCGTGCAGTGCGCACGTCCTCCGCTCTCCGCTCTCCGCTCTCCGCTCTCCGCCACGCGTCCCCCACGGGCGGTGCCCGTGGGCAGGGAGCCGCGAGCGAGGGAGTCCCTCCGCGACCGCCGCGCTTCGCCGTCGCGCGTCGCGCGTCGCGCGTCGTCCGTCGTGGGTGGTGCGTCGTCCGTCGTCGTCCGTCGTCGTCCCGTCTCTTCGTCGCCCGCCGCCCGCCGCCTGTCGCCCGTCGACCCCTTCGCCGCACCCCCTCGCGAGACACGACAACCCGCCCCACGCGCGCTCGTCGCTCGCGCTACGATCTCCCCGCCCGCTCCTGCTCGCGCACTTCCTCTCCGTCGCGCTGTCGTTTCCCAGCGTCGTCTACACCGTGCTGCTCGGGATCGCGCTCGTCTACTGGGTGTTCGTCATGATCGGCGCCGCCCACCTCGATCTGCTCGGGGACGGCGTGGCCGACGGCGCAGGCGACGGCGCGCTCGACGGCATCGACGGCGCGCACGTGGCCGGCGCGCACCACGGCGACGCGGGCGACGACGGCGACGGCGGCGGCGACGGGGGGCACGCGCACGGCGGCGCGCTGTCGGGGCTGCTGGCGTCGCTGAAGCTGCGCTCCGCACCCGCGACGGTGGTGCTCAGCGTCCTCTTCCTCTTCCTCTTCTCCTGGCTCCTCAGCGTGCTCGGCATGCAGGCCGCTGCCGCGAACCTCCCCGCCGACACCCTCTCGCTCGCACGCCTCGGGATCTTCTTGCTCGCTCCGCTGCTCTCGCTACCGCTCACGTCGGTCGCGGTCTGTCCGATGGCGCGCATCTTCCTGCCGCCCGTCACCACCGCGAAGCAGGACCTCGTGGGAAAGGTATGCACCGTACGCACCGGCACCGTGACCGATCGCTTCGGCGAAGGCCTCCTCGAGGCCGGGGGCGCCGGGCTCGTCGTCCGCATCCGCGTCGATGCCGGCGAGACGGTCAAGCGTGGCGACCAGGTCGTCATCCTCGGCTACGACGATGAACGCCAGGAGTTCACCGTCGCCCCGATGGATGGCCTGATGGACGAGCGCGCAGACGAACGCCCCGACGAGCGCAAGGCTTCACGCCGGCCTCAGTGACGCACGGACAGTGACTCACTGACGCCCGCGCCGCTCAGCCCTCGACCTCCACCCACAGCTCGTTCCGACGCAACACCGGCAGCGTCGTCGGCGGATCGTACCCCGCGAACGTCGCCTCGCCGCGCGGATGCAGCCCGTTCAGCGCCAGCGCGTGCGCGAGCTCGCGCTTGTGGCTCGCGATCGTCTCCGCGTCGTGGCGGCCACTGAAACGCAGCACTGCAACGCGGCGCGAGGGCAGCTCGCCGACCTCCACGCGCGCGTCGTCCGGCGCAGGCGGCGCCACGCCCGCGGGCATCACGAACGTCAGGCGGTAACCGTCGCGATCGCCCGTGCCCAGCACCGGCGCCGTCATCGTGATGCGCTCGCGGCGCGCGTTGCGCCCGAAGATGAAGCCCGCGAGCCGCGCGAAGCCCTCGTTCAGCGCGTACTCCCAGGTCCCGTCGACCGTGGTCGCCGCCACGCGAACCGCCGGGTACCTCCGCAGCTCGAGCTCACCGCGCGCGCCCTCCACCTCGTACGCCGGCTCGGGGCTGAACCAACGCTGGAGCTGCCACCGCGCGAGCCCGACCGCGGCGAGCCCCGCGCCCGCCATCCACCACCCCCGGTACGAGCGCCGCCGCGGGCGGACCATCGGGGCGAGACGCCACGCAAGCACTCCCGCCGCGGCCAGAAGCGTACACGCGACGGGGATCGCCGAGCTCCCGCCCGCCTCCTTCTTCGCGAGCTGCGCGAGGTTATTCATGTTCGCGAGATCGACCGGGGGCAAGGCGGGGAGGTTCATACCCGCGCCCAAGCAACGACGATGCCGCCGCACGTCCAGGTGACGCCTGATCGCGGCGCCGCACGGTGCCGTGGCGCGTCACGCCCCGCTGCGAATCCTCGCTCGCCGCGGATGAACCGCCGCTCGGGACCACCGCGCAGCGCGCGTCGCAGGGTGCTCGAGTCCCCAGGGAAAAGAGAGCGCCTCGCACGCGCTGATCGTCCACTGAACGAGACCTGAAGCTCGGTTCAAGGCGGGCGGCCGGCCCCACGATGGTGGCCTACAATGGTGCTCCATTCGTATGTGAAGCTGCCGCCGATCGGCGCGGCGGTCATCCTGGGCATCGAGCTCCCGGGCGGGAATCGCTTCGACGTCGTGGCGACGGTCGCGTGGACGCAGGACGAGCTGGACGACGACAGCCCGGCGGGCTTCGGCGCGCGGATGTCTTCAGCGCCGGAGGACGCGCGCGCGATGATCGCGCAGTTCGTGCGCCATCGCGAACCGCTCGTCCGCGACTGACCCGAGGCTCCGTGTAGCTCTCGAGGTCAAGACCTCGTCCACACGCTGCGTTCGCTGGGGGAAGGGCGGCCTACCAGGAGATCATGGGGGCCGTAGCTCGCCTTGTAGACAAGCGAGGGGCAGCCCAGGACGCGGTAGCCGAGGTACACGTGCTCCAGGCCCTGCTCGCGCGCTTGTTGCACCAGCGTGACCACGTTCGCCACGCCCAGCGAGGACGGCGCTCGCTCCGGATCCCAGTAGAAGAACACCGCGCTCAACGCGTGCGGCGTCTCGTCGAAGATGCCGAGCCCCACCAGTCGATCGCCGTCGCTCGGATCGCGGAACGCGGCCTCGCGCGCCGCCGGATGCGGGAACGCGAAGTCCATCGCGTAGCGCTCCGGATCCATCGCGGTCGGCTCCCAGCCGCGCGCGGTCTCGCGCTGCGCGTGCCAGCGGCGGTACAGCGCGATGCGCTCCTCGTCGGCGACGGGCACGCTCACGATCCGGCGCAGGCGTGCTGCGTTCTTCACCGCGCGCCGCTGGCTCTTCCGCGCCGCGAACGCGGCGACGTCGAGCCGGAGCGTCACGCACTCCCCGCAGGCGGCGCAGGCCGGGCGGAAGTAGATGGGTCCGAAGCGCCGCCAGCCCCGCTCGAGCATCGCCTCGAGCTCGGCGGACGTGACTTCGATCTGGACGCGGATCTCGAGCTGCTGCTCGCGAGCTCCGAGGTAGGCGCAGGGGTGCGGCGGCTCGACAAGGTGCTGGACGAGCCGGGCCACGTCCCCGATCCTAGCCTATCCTCCGAGGTGGGCGCGGAGCCGCCGCTTCTCGCTCGCCACGCGCAGCTTCTTCAGCGCGTCTCGTTCGAGCTGGCGGGCGCGCTCGCGCGACAGCGAGAGGCGAACGCCGATCTCTTCGAGGGTACGCTGGGCGCCGCCGCCGAGACCGAAACGCAGGCGGATGATTTCTGCTTCGCGCTCGGGCAGCTCGGAGAGCAGCGCGCTGGTATCGATCCGGAGCTGGGCCTGCGCGACGGTGTCCTCGGCGCTCGTGGCGTCCTGATCGGTCACGAAGTCGACGAGGTCACTGCCCTCGCGCTCGCCGCCGGGGCCGCTCATCGGCGTGTCGAGCGAGACGGGCTGCGCGACCACTTCGAGCGCGCGCTTCACCTGCGCCAGAGGCAGGCCGGTGCGCGCCGCGAGCTCCTCGTGCGAGGGATCACGACCGTGCTCACGCTGCAGGCGATCCTGGGCGCGCTTCACGCGCTGGACCGCGCCGGTGAGGTGCACGGGCAGACGGATCATCTTGCTCTGGTCGGCGAGCGCGCGGCTCAGCGCGTGCCGGATCCACCACGCCGCGTACGTGCTAAAGCGCAGCCCGCGCCGGTAGTCGAACTTGTCGACCGCGCGCATCAGCCCGAGGTTCCCTTCCTGGATGAGATCGACGAGCGGCATCCCGCGATAGCGGCGCGCAAACGTGACCACGATGCGCAAGTTCGACTGCACGAGATCCGCGGTGACCCGCTCGCCTTCGCGCTTCGCGACGTCGATGGCAGCGATCGCGCGCTTCAGGCGCGTGTTCCGCGGCTGACGCGCGACGATCTCGCCCAGCTCGCTCGTCACCAGGCGCACAGCGCGCGGATGGAGGCGAAGGCCACGGGCCGGCGGGTTCGAGCGCGCGCGCTCGGGATGCCGCTCCGCGCTGGCGACCGCCTTCTCGATGCGCGCGAGCAGGCCGTCGGCGGGGTTGCGCTCGACGTCCTCGACGCGAGTCTCGCCGTCGGTCAACGCGCGCGCGAACTCGCGAAGCGCCGCTCGCCCTTCGGGTAGATCGAGGAGAGCGCGCGTGATCGTGAGGTCGGCGCGCTCGAGCCTGCGCGCGAGGGCATGCTCGTCTTCTCGCGTGAGGAGACGGAACGTGGTCATCGCGCGGAAGTGGAGCTCCAGCGGGTCGTGGGACGAGGAGCCCGACTCGGCGTGCGCTTCGGCGGGCCGGATCGAGCTGACGAGCTTGGTGGCGGCGGAGTTCTTCAAGCGACTCTATGACGGCTGAAACGTACGAGCGGTTTCGATCATGCCCGTCGCTACCGACGATTTCCGTCGTGTCGGTCCCCCCAAACTAACCACTGCAACCGACCGTGCTCGTTCGACTTTCGAGCTCCGCCGTGCGGCTATTTCGCGCGGATCTGTTTCACCGCGAGCCCAACGTCCGTCCCCTTGACGTCCGCCCCCGCCGACTTGAGATGCTTCATCGCGAGGCCGGTGGCCTGGCCGTCGGCCGCGGCGCCCTTGATCGCGTCGAGCTGCCCCGCGAGCGCCTCGACGATCTGCGCGACCGTCAGCTGTGCAGGGGCGAGTGACGCGAGGACCTCGCTCTCGCGCCGAAGGATCGCGATGCGCTCGTCGCCCTCGGGAAGCGCGGCGAGCGTCTCTTCGTTCGACTTGATCAGCTTTCGCAGCGCGGCGGCGGCCTCCTCCTCGGTGCCCGCTTCGTTCTTGCGGGTCTCCGCCATCTGGATCTCACCGAGCGCGAGCCGGAGGACGTCCCGCACGACGGTGTCGCCCTGCTTGACGGCTGCGGCCACGCGCTTCTTGATGTCATCGACGATCATGCGCGAGGCATAGCAGAGGTCAGGCGGCGCGGGGTCGCGAGCTCCGGATCTCCTCGGGGTTCTCCGGGAACGTGTCGACGCCGTCTTGCTCGATGCCGTACGCGGCTGCGGCGAACATCCCGCTCTCGCTCGTGGGCGAGCGCATGGTTGGCGGGCAGACGTCTTCGACGTCGTCGATCGGCGGCTGCAGGATCATGCTCTCACCGGTGAAGAGGACGTCCCCCCGCGGGTCGACGAGAACGATGCGCAACGACGACGACTTCGACATGACCCGAGACCTCCGATAAGGGCGTGCTGCTGGGAACGGTGCACGCACCGGCAACCCGTGCAGTGCGCATGCCATTCCTCGCGGAACGTCGAACCTCGCGGAATTCCTCGAGCCGGGCTGTCGCGACTTGTGCGCGGCGTCGGTATTTTCACGCGACCCCGCGTCTTTCGAGACGCGGGGGGTGTGAACTTTGCGCCTCAGCCGATCAGGAGGAGGCCTTGGTGCGGAGCTTCGAGACGAAGCCCTCGACGCGCTCGACCAGCTCGTGAACCGCGGTCTTCGAGGACTCGGTGAGCTCGGCGGCCTTGGTCTGGATGTCGTTGATGCCAGGCTCGAGCTTGTCGTCCCACTCCTGCTTCGCGTCGAGGCTCGCGAGGTGGAGGTGGAGCTTCGCCTCGTCGCGAAGCATTGCAAGCTTCTCGAGACCCTTGTTGAGCTCGGCCTTGACGTCGGAGGCGATCTTGTCGGTGTTCATGACGACCCCCATTCACGGGACGTGCCGCGCCGCGGCATGGCGCGACCATGCAAATCCCCGTCGGTTTGCGGGGGCGAGGGCGCGATGCAGCGGCGACTTCTGTCGCAGTGTGCGCCTTCGGTTCAGGACTTCGTCTGCTTCGCGCGCTCGATGAGGTCGCGGACGCTCCGCTGCACGCGCGCGCTCGGGTGCCCGAGCAGCCGCTCCACGAGGCTCGGGTCGAGCTCCATCGGTAGCGCGCCCGCGAGCGCGTTGACGGCGCTCGCGAGGACCACTTCGTCGTCGTCGGACCGGAGGATCTCGAGGAGCAGGCGGCGCTTCTCCTCGGAGCGATCGAGCGAGACGAGGATGCCCACGACGCCGTCCCGCAGCGAAGGATCCGGATGCTTGGCGATCGCGGTGACGACGTCCCCCAGCTCCCGCCACCCGATCGCGCGACCGGCGGCCAGGCGATCGAGCGCCTCCAGCAGCCAGCGCCGCAGCTGCACCGCCTCGTCCTCGCTGCGCGCCAGGTCAGCGATGGCCTTCCACGACGAGGGCGAGGCGAGATGCTTGAGCAGCCACGCGGCGTGCTCGCGCAGCCGCGTGTCCGGCTCGGCGCGCAGCGCCGTGATGAGCGCGTGGCAGAGCGGATCGCGATCCCACTGCCGCGCCAGCTCGAACACCGGACGGTCGGCGTTGTAGTCGACGGCCTGGAGCGCCGCCGTGAACGTCGTCGGCGGCACGCTGCGCAGCCAATCAGCGTGCAGCTTCAGCTCGTATGCAGCCTCGGCCGCCTGCGCGGGATCGAGCAGCTTCGCGATCAGCTCGTCGCGCGAGTCGACCTCCGAGCCCGGCTCCTCTGCCAGCGCCGCGGGCACGTCCGATGCCTCACCGCGACGCGTGGCTGGCGCCATCGACTCGTGCGTGCTCGACCACGCCTGCACCGCCGCGTGGATCTGCGGAGGCACCGACGCGTAGGTGGGCGTGGGGATCGAGAGCGGCGAGCCCTCGACGTCGTCGCCGGACATGACGATGCTCGGCGGCGGCGGCACGGACTTCGACGCCGGCGACGCCGAGCTCGGTCGTGCAGATATCTCGGTGGGCTCCGGCTCGGGATCGGACCAGTCGCCGTCGAGCTCGAGCCCGACGTTGCTGGGGTCGGCGCTCCCCTTCGACGGCGGCACCGAGTCGAGCATCTCCGGCGGTAACGACAGCGGAGCCTGGCTCGTACGCTGCGCGCCGGAGGGCAGAGGCGGCGGCATGGGGCCGAGCCCGATCTTCGCGAACGCCGCGGCAATGGCCTCGCGGATCTTCCTCACCTTCTGCTCGAGCGCCGCTTGCGCGGCCTGCGCTGCGACGGCGCGCTTCTCGGCCTCCGCGGCGCGTGCGAGCGCCTCCTCGGTCTGGCGCGTGATCGTCTCCTCGTTGACGCGCGACACCTCGAGCGCGCTCTCGGTGCGGGCCGTGCTGGCGCGCGCGTCGTCGAGGGCGCGCTCGATCAGGTCGATGCGATCACGCGCGGTCGTCCGATCCTTGAGGTTGTCTTCCTTCGCGCTCGCCAGCTCCTGCCGGAGCTTCTGCGTTTCCTCGCGCGCTCGCGAGGACTCTGCGCGCGCCGTGGCGATGGTGTTCTCGGCCTTCGCGGTGGCCTCGCGCGCCTGCATCGCCTCTTCTCGCGCGACGACGCCTTCTTTCTCGGCCCGTTCGAGCTTCGTGCGGACCTCGCGCAGGAGCGCCTCCTGCTCGGTGACCTTCAGCGCTTCCTTGAACTGGCGCTTGCGCAGCTCGGAGAGATCCTCCTCGAGCTTGGCCGAGGCCGCCATCGACGACTCGAGCGTCGCGTGCAGATCCTCGTTCTCCTCCTTGATGCGCCCCAGCTCGGCGGTCGCGAGCTTCGCCGCCTGGACTGCGTGGGCGAGGCCGTCACGCTCGGCGCGCATGGTCTGTAGGTCGGCGTTCCCTGCCTCGAGCAGCTTGCGCAGCGCGTTCGCCTCGGCCTCGACCCCGCTCACCTTGCTCTCGAGCGAGATGCAGCGCTCGGTGGCGATCTCGAGGCGGTCGAGCGCGCCTTCGCGCTCGCGGCGCTGGTCGTCAAGCGACTTCTCGACCGCCGAGGCCTGCTCGCTGAGCCGGGCGAGCTGCTGCTTCAGCGAGCTCATACCGATGTTGGCCTCGCTGCGCGGCGAGGCGTTGACATTCGAGCCGCTGCCGGGCCCATCGACGTTCACCACGTCGAAGCGCGGCGAGGAATCTTCCTCGTCGGGCTCGGCGCGGTCGTCACGACGGATCGGCGGCTTCTTCGAACCTTGCATCTACTATCCCTGCCTCCATGAGAGCACAGCCCACCGCCGAGGACGAAGAACGCGGCCGGCCGGGCACGATCGACTCGGGCTCGCGCTCGGGCGGCATCTCGCCACGCAGACGCGCGAGGACGCGCTGGAGTCCGTCCAGCAGCCTCGTCTTGCGCACATTGTCCGTTGCCCGCACGCTCTGCGCGTCGGCCGCGCCCGAGACCACGCAAACGGGTATGCCCGAGGTCGTGGGATCCGCGCGGAGGGCGTCGAGGAACGCGCGGCCATCCATCACGGGCAGCTCGAGATCGAGCAGGACGAGGTCGGGGCTCGGGAGCTCGCGCGCCATCTCGAGAGCGGTCGCACCGTCGCTTGCGAGGAGCACCTCGCAGCCCTCCCGGCGGAGGATCATCGCGATGAGCTCGCTCGCCTCGGGCTCGTCCTCGGCGATCAGGACCAGCGGGGGCCGGGGAGAAGCGGTGGGCACAGGCCCCCCGAAGCAGGGGACGTGCCGCAAGAAAAGGCCTCGAAAACGAGGAACACTGCGGCTCTTTGCCGCGGAGCGAGGCGCCGGCGCGCCACGTAGAGACACTTCGCCATGGTCGGTCGCCGGACCTTTTTTCCTTGCGAAGGGGGCCCGGCGAGCAATGCTGGCGTACCACACCTCGTAACTCTCTCCTGCGTGCCTAGATGACCAGACTTTCGCTCCTCGGTTCCGTCCTCTGCGCGGCGATCCTCCCCAGCAGCGTGCTGAGCGCCTGCGCGACCGACAACGGCGATGCCGTGCATGGGCCGCAGTTCGGCCCCACGCCCGAGCGCCCCGCCGGCCCGATCGATGGCGCGGTCGACCCCGTCCCCGAAGGCGGCCCCAGCCCGTCCGACGGCGGTCCCGAGGCGGACGCGCCGGTCAGCACGTGCACCTCCGGCACCGTCGTCGTGCTCGCGGGGGGCGACACGGCGCTCAGCGGCGCCGCGCAGATCGTGGGCGGCGCGTGGACCGGCGCGGCCATCGGCGGGGGCGCCGCGAAGAGCCATCCCGCCATCGTCCCGTTCGGTACCGGCTTCCTCGCGCTCACCCGCGGGCCCGCCGACAAGCTCATGTCCGTCTCGTTCGGCGCCTCGTCGTGGGGCGCGGCGACCGCCGTCGGTAGCGAGACCACCATCGGTCCACCCGCGCTCGCCGTGGTGGGGACGAAGGCGCACGCCGTCTATCTGGCGGGCGGTGCGCCGAGCCTCTTCTTCCGCGTGGAGAGTGCGGGCACGTCGTGGAGCGCGGCGCAGGCCGTCACGTCGAATGCCGTGCAGGCGTTCGGTCAGTCGGCCGGCAGCCTCTCCGCGGCCGGCGCCGATCTCGTCTTCGCGCAGGACGGCGGCGACAACGAAGGGCTCTACACGCAGAGGTACGACGGTACCTGGTCGGCGGGAACGCCCGTCGTCGGCGCAGGGACGCTCACCACCGCGCCTCCCACGCTCGCGGCGATCGACGGCGGCAAGTTCGACACCGTGCTCGTCTACGCCGACAACACCGTCAACCACGTCATCGGCTTCTCCACACGCGATGCAACGTCGAAGCTCTGGGCGACCGCTACGGTGACGAACGCGCTCGCGCAGACGGCCGAGCAGCCCTCGCTCGCGCGCGTCACCCCGACCGGCCTCGTCATGACGTTCCGGGGCAATGACCAGCGCCCGTACACGATGAGGGGCACCATCGGCGCGAGCGCCATCACGTGGAGCGCGCCCGTCGCGCTGCTCGCCGACACGTCCACGGTCGACGGACCGCCCGCGATCGCCAAGGGCGTGTGCGGGGACGAGGCCATTGCGGTCTTCGCCTCGGGTGGGCAAGTGAAGGCGACGCATTTTCGCGGCGCATCCTGGTCCGTTCCCGAGAGGGTCTCGGGCGCATCGGGCACGCGGGTTTCCGTCTCGACCCGCTGACACGGCCTCGCGGTCGTGTACTCTCCCGGTCGTGGGAGGATCCGCGTTGGAACCGAAGCCGAGGAACGATCCCCAGAACGCGGTGACGAAGTTCTGCCTGGCAATGGAGGAGCTTCGTCGTACCGATGGCGGTCGCGTGAAGAACGCGAAGGACTTCGTCGAGTATTTCTTCCCGTACGACGAGACCCGCGCCACCGACCAGCTGTTTGTC
>JAYTHX010000531.1:0-7814 GCA_043732195.1 Polyangiaceae bacterium | reverse complement strand
GGCGCTCGTGACGCTGCTCGCCGCCTGCTCGCGCCACGCTCCGGATGGGCCGCCCCGCGAGCTGCGCCGGGAGCCGCGTCCCGCGGTGGCCTGCGAGAGTCTCACGCATCGACCGCCAGCGCATTCCCGGTGAACGGCATGTCGAACGGCGCCTTCATGACCGCACTCTTCGCCTGCGAGCGCGCCCGTTCTCGGTGATCAGCTTCGGCGGCACGTCGCCCGCGGAGCGCACGCTGCTGCCCGACCGCGACCCCGACGACGGCTCGACCGCGCGCCTCGACGCCTACGCGTGCCCGGACGGTGGCGCCGTGCATGCGTACACGCTGCTCGGCGGCGGGCACACGTGGCCGAACGGCCGGCAGTACCTGCCGCGCCCCATCGTGGGGTCGGTCAACCGCGACGTCGACGCGACGCAGGCGATGAGGGCGTTCTTCACGGCGCATCCAGCGCAGCCCGCGACGCGAGCGCCAGGCTCAGGGCCGTGAGGTCGAGCGACTGGAGGATGGCCTTCGTGATGGGGCGCTTGTTGTCCCAGAAGATGCGCCCGCGGAGGAAATCGTGTGCCAGCTCCGAGCCCAGCACCTCCGCGGCGTGCTCCGCGGCGGCAGCGTCGTCGAACGCGAGGAAGTAGCACGTGTCGTCGAGCACGACCGGCCGGCCCTCGTGGGGGCCGACGAGCGTGAAGACCGCGCGCTTGTAGAGGCCCGAGATCGCGACCTTCCACGGCGCGAACGAGTAGGGACCGATCCCGAAGATCGCGAACGGCGGCTGCCCCGTGTAGATCGCGCTCTGCCGCGCATCGAGCAGCGCGCGATGGCGCGTGAGGTAGCGGAACGCCTTCGGCGCGAGGCGCTTCAGGCGCGCCGTGTCCTCGCGGAGGGCGCGCTGCGGGACGATCACCGCGCGCTGCGGCGCGCTGCGGCGGTTCGCGATGTCGGAGCTCTTGAGGAGCGGGTGCACGACGACGGCCTCGACGTCCACGACCTCCCCGAGCCCGTTGCGCCACGGGCCGGACGCGCCCGGCGGGCTGCGCGTGAGCTCCATCACCCGCGCGCAGTCGTGCTTCAGCCCCGAACGCCACTCCGGCGCGCACACCCCGGCGAGCGAGCGCGTCCGTGCGTACGCCCGCGCGTCGGCGACGAGCGCGCCCTCCACCATCACGAGCGCGGCCTCGGGCTCCGGCGCCTCGAGCGCGGCGTGGACCGGCCACGTCGTGCATTCTGCACGCTTCGTGCGCGCCACGAACAGCACCGCGTCGACGGCGGCGTCGAAGTGCGAGCGCGCGTCGATACGCCACAGGCCCCCCGGCGCCAGCGGGAGATCGCGTCGCGCCGCGGTCTCGATCACCTTGCGCGCTACCGCCGCCTTGCACAGCACCGCCAGCGTGGCGTCGCGCCCGCGCAGCGCCTCGAGGAGCCGCACGATCATCCACTCCGAGACGTCGAAGTTGCTCTTGCCCGTGATGGCATCGAGCCCGCGCAGCCCCGCCTGGTTGCGCTTCACCGGCGCATTCGCGGAGCGCAGCGCGCCGAGCTCGGCGCTCGTGACCCACGGCGGATTGCCGGCGACGAGGATGGGCTCCGCGAGGTCGGCGAGCGCCGCCTCCCAGGGCATGGTGAAGAAGTCGGCGGCCGTCACCGTCGCGCCGCTCCCGGCGAGCGCCCGCCGCGCCTTCCGCACGTAGCGTGGGTCGAGGTCCCAGCCGAGCAGCCGCGCGCGCGGCGCGAGCTCGGCAGCCGCCACGAGGAACGAGCCCTCCCCGCACGTGGTCTCGAGGATCGTGCGAGGCGGACGGCGCCGATCGATCACCTTCGCGAGCACGGCGCGCGCGAGGCCTGCGGGCGTCTGCCAGTCCCCGCGCGCCCGCCGCGTGCTCACGTCGGCGTGGCCGCGCAGGCGCGCGCCATGCGCAGCACCGCCTCCTCGAGGAGTGAGGCGGTGGTCGCCATGTTCAGCCGCGCGAAGCCGAGGCCTTGCGTCCCGAAGGTTGGCCCCGCGGACAGCGCCACGCGGCCGCGCTCGAGGAACGCGCGCGCCGGATCGTCGCCGAGGGCGAGCGCCGTGCAGTCGAGCCACACGAGATAGCCGGCCTGCGGCGGCACCCACGTCACCGCGGGCAGGTGCTGGCGCAGCAGCTCGCCGAGCAGCGCTCGGTTGCGATCGAGGATCGAGACCGCGTTCGCCAGCCACGCATCGCCCTCCGTGAAGGCCGCACGCGCCGCGAGGATCCCCAGGTGCCCGGCGTGGTACGGGAGATCGCGCGGCAGGCGTTCGAGGACGGCGCGCCCCTCCGCGGAGGAGGCCACCATCATCGCCGCCTTCAGGCCGGCGAGGTTCCAGCTCTTCGAGGCCGAAGCGAGCACGATCGACCGCCGCGCCGCGGCCTCCGACACCGTGGGGAAGGGCACGTGGCTCGCGCCGGGGAGCGTGAGCGGCGCGTGGATCTCGTCGGACAGGACGAGCACGTCGTGCCGGTCGGCGAGCTCCGCGATGCGCGCCAGCGCCTCGCGCGGGTACACGATGCCCGTGGGGTTGTGCGGTGAGCAGAGGACATGCACGCGCGCGCCGCCGGCGTACGCGCGCTCGAGCGCATTTAGATCCGGCGCATACCCGGCGCTGCTGCGCACCAGGGGCGCCTCCACCACCACGCGCTCGAGCTGGCGGATGGTGGCCGCGAACGGCGGATATACCGGCGGCTCGATCACCACGCCGTCCCCCGGCTTGGTGGTGACGCGGAGGAGCTCCGCGATGCCGGTCACGACGTCCGCGACGACGTGCACGTCCTCACGCGCGACGTCCCAGCCCCATCGCAGCTTCGCCCACGGCGCGAAGGCCGCGCCCAGCCCGCGCGGATCGGCGTAGCCGCAATCGTCGTCGTCGATCGCGGCGCGGAGCACCGCGCGGATCGGCTCGGCGAGCGGGTAATCCATCTCCGCCACCCAGGCCGGGAGCACGTCGCCCGCGTACAGCGTCCACTTCACGCTCTGGCGGCGGCGCAGCGTGGACTCCGTCACGTCGTCGAACAGATGCGGCACGGCGCTCAAGCTAGTCTCCTTCGACCAAGCATGGCACCCTGCGCGCCATGAGTCGCTCTACCACGCTTCGGCTGGTCCTTCTCGCGCTCCTCGCTGGCGTTCCGCTTGCGTCCGGCTGCTCCGGTTGCGACAAGCCGGCGGACAACGCGGTGGATGCCGCTTCCGCCGCATCGGCGACGCCGGCCTCGTCGTCGGCCTCGGTGGCGGCCTCGGCGGCGGCCACGGCGGCGGAGCCGGGAGGCGGACGGCGGGGCGGTCAGCGCGGCGTGAGCGCGGCGTTCTTCCAGTCGGCGCGCACCCTCGAGCCCGCGCCGGCCGCCGAGGTGAAGAAGAAGATCGACGACGCCGAGGCGCTCGACGCCCCGCCCGCCGACAACGCCGCGAAGGAGGCGGCGAAGGAGCTCCACACCGAGCTCATCGCGGGCATCAAGGCGGGCAAGATCGAGAGCGCGAAGCTCGAGCCGAAGTACGTGGCGCTCGAGAAGATCGCGACCGCCGAACACGACAAGGAGGTCGCCGCGCTGAATGGCCTCTACGCCGCGCTCGACACGGCGCAGCGCAAGGCGGTCGTCACCTCGGTGCGCGCGAAGCAGGCGAAGCGTGACGAGCGCCTCCTGAGGATGAAGGGCGGCATGCTGGGTGCGGGCGGGGCCGACGCCGGGCGCTCCAACATGGGCAAGATGCGCATCGACCGGCTCACCCGCGGCCTCGAGCTCGACGCCGAGCAGCAGAAGAAGGTCGACGCCGTCGTTCCCCCCAACGGCCGCGACGACGCGAAGACCGCCGACCTCCAGGCAGACATGAAGAAGCGCACCGAGACGCTCCTCACGGCGTTCGAGGAGGACGGCTTCGACGCGAAGAAGGCCGACTCCTTCGACGTGAAGAAGAGCCGCGCCGCGCTCGAGGACGAGACGAAGCTCCTCACGCAGATCCTGCCCATCCTGAAGCCGGAGCAGCGAGAGAAGCTCGCGGCGAAGATGGAGCGCGGGCCCACGGGGCCGTCGCCGCATCTCCCGAAGCGCGGCGGCATGGGCCATCGCCCGCTGCTCGAGCCCGAGGACGACGACTTCGGTCCCTGATCATCGCTTCTTCGACCGGCCCTTCCGGACCTTTCCCGGGAGGGTCGAGATCTTGCCCGACTCGAGCAGCTTGCGCAGGGACCGCTCCATCTCGCGTCCGAAGATGACCCGCACCGCCTCGAGGCCGGTGGGCCGGAGCGCCTGGAACATCTCGGCGGCGTCCGAGGTCTCGATGGCGCCGTCCTGCGCGCGCTTCACGAAGAGCTCGACGAGGTCGCTCGCGGCGCGCGCCATGTGCTTCTTCACGATCTCGGCGGCACGCAGCGCGGTCTCGAGATCGATGCCCGCGCTCTCCAGCTTCATCGCCACGCCGAGCAGCGCGGGGCTGAGCAATAACAGCACCTCGCCGCGCCGCTCGAGCAGCTTCGCGCGCAGGAGGTCGGCGAGGAGGCCCGGGCGCGTCGTGCCCGCGAGCTCGTAGAGCTCCGCCTCGGTGACGGTGCGCGGATGATCGTTCGCCCAGGAGGCCTGGAGCGCGGACTCCACGCCCAGCCACTCCGCGAGGTCGGTCTCGCCCTTGTCGATGCTCGCGAGGAGATCGCGGATGGCGTTGATGCTGAGCCCGCGGTCCTGGAGCTGCGCGATGAGACGCAGGCGCTCGAGGTGCTTGTCGCCGTAGTACGCGACGCGCCCGCGGATCTCGGGGGGCATGAGCGCGCCGCGCGCCTGGTAGAAGCGGATGGTCCGGCTGGGGACGCGAGCGACCGTCGCGATCTCGTCGATCGTGTGCTCGGTTGCTCCCTCGGAAGCCTCGCTCGTCATGAGGGACCGATCCTACGCCATCTCACGCATGACCTCTCGCATCCCGCCGGCGCGCGCGAGGTTTCCGACGTGGGCGAGCGCCTTCTTCAGGGTGCGGCCCCAGGTGTCGGTCTTGTAGGCGACGCCGTGACGCTCGCAGATGGCGCGCACCTCGGGGGCGATCTCGCGCAGCCGCTCGGGCGGGAACGTGGGGAACAGGTGGTGCTCGATCTGGCGATCGAGGCCGCCGCAGAGGATCGAGATGGGCCGGCTGACCTCGTAGTTGTTCGTGGCCTCGACCTGCATCGCGTACCACTGGCCGCGCCTCCACGAGGCGAGGCCGATCGTGCCGCCCGGCCGGCAGACGCGCACCATCTCGGCGGCGGCCTGCGGCTGGCTCGGCGCGAACATCACCCCGAACACCGAGGTGAGCGCGTCGAAGCTCTGGTCCTCGAACGGCAAGGCCTGCGCGTCGGCGACCTCGAAGCGAATCGTGGTCCCCTCGGCGGCCGCGCGCACCGTGGCGCGCTCGAGGAGCGCCGGCACGTAGTCGATGCCGGTCACCTCGCAGTAGCGGCGCGCCGCGATGAGCGCTGCGTTCCCGCTGCCGCACGCAACGTCGAGGACGCGGTCGCCGGCGTGCGGATCCATGGCCTGGACGAGCGCCTCGCTCGCGCCGAGCACCTGGAGCGCCAGTACATGGAAGTCGCCGCGCGCCCACGTGGCCCGCTGCCTCGCGGTGATCTGACGGACCGAGATCGCATCCAGCTCGAGATGACCGTCGCTCTCCATCCCCTTGTCCCCCATCTCCTCGTCTTAGGCTACGCGCTGGGGCGGCGGAAGGGTCCGATCGACCGCGGCCGGCGCCTCGACGCCGAACTGGGCCTCGTGGAGCTCGCGGTAGCGGCCGGCGCGCGCCAGCAGCTCGGCGTGCGTGCCCCGCTCGACGATCGCGCCGCCCTCGACGACGAGGATCTGGTCGACGGAGCGGATCGTGGAGAGGCGATGGGCGATGACGAACACCGTGCGCCCTTCCCGGAGCGTGCCGAGCGCGTCACGGATGGCGGACTCGCTCTCGCTGTCGAGACTGGAGGTGGCCTCGTCGAGGAGGAGGATCGGCGCATCGGCGAGGACCGCGCGCGCGATGGCCACGCGCTGCCGCTGCCCGCCCGAGAGCTTGACGCCCCGCTCGCCGACCATCGTGTCGAGCCCGTCCGCGAAGCCGCTCACGAACTCGTCGCAGTGGGCGATGCGGCTCGCCTCGGCGATCTCGGCGCGGGTGGCGCGCGGCCGCGCGAAGGCGATGTTGTCGGCGATGGTGCCGTCGAAGAGGTACTCGTCCTGGAGCACCACCCCGAGCTTCCGGCGGTAGTCGCGGAGGCGGAGGCCGGCGAGGTCGCGGCCGTCGAGGGTCACGCGGCCCTCCGTGGGCCGATGAAACGCCATGAGCAGCGAGAGCATGGTGCTCTTGCCTGCCCCGCTCGCCCCGACGATGGCGGTGGTGGTGCCCGCCGGCGCCGTGAACGACACGTCCCTGAGCACCGGCACGCCGGGGCGGTACGCGAAGGAGACGCCCTCGAAGGCCACGTCCCCCGCCACCTCGCCGATCGGCGCGCGCGCGGCGTCGTCGACGTCCTCGCGCGGCGTCGCCTCCATCTCGCGCAGGCGATCGAGATCCGCGAGCGTCTCGCTGACCCGCGTGGCGATCTGCGGGAGGTCGCCGAGCGGCGCCGCGAACATCAGGGCGAAGGCCACGTAGCTGCCGAAGTCGCCGAGGGTCATCCGGCCGTCGAGGATGGCGCGCCCGCCCAGCACCACGACGATCGCGATGACCCCTGCCGAGATCACCACCGCGAGGCCGTTCATCACCGACGAGCGCGTGGTGGTGCGCGAGAGGATGCGGAAGAGGCGATGCAGCCCCTGCGTGAACACGAGCTGCTCGCGCCGCTCCGCCCCGTACGCCTTGACGATGCGGATGCCCCCGAGCGTCTGCGTGAGACGGCCCGCCACCTCGGAGCGTAGCCGCGCGCGCTCGCGGAACAGCGGGCGCATCTTGCGATGCGCGAAGTCGAGGCCGAAGCCCGGGAGCGCCGCGAAGGCGAGCGCGGCGAGGGTGATGCGCCAGTCGATCACGAAGAGCGCCACGAGCGCGAAGAGCGCGGTCACGACGTTGCTCGTCCAGCGGGCGAGCTCCCAGCCCACGAGGTTCTGCATCGTGGTCGCGTCGTCCATCACGCGCGAGGCGAGCGCGCCCGACTGCGCGTCGTCGAGGTCGGAGGCGGGCAGCCGGGTGACGTGCGCCATGATGCGGCGTCGCCAGCCGAGCACCACGCGCTCCGCCGAGAGCCCGAGCACGCGCGAGAGCGCGAACACCGCCACCGCCTGCACCACCGCCGCGCCGACCACCGCGGCCGCGAGCCACGGGAGGAGCTCGCCGCGGCGATGGCCGACCACCTCGTCGAGCAGGATCTTCGGGGCGAACGGGATCACGAACCCCGCGGCGCGGTCGACGAACAGGAGGGCGAGCCCGAGCGCGAGCTTCCTGCGCTGCCCCCAGACGACCTCGCGCGCGAGGCTCCCTGCGGTCACGCGCGGCCCGGCCATCCCTTCAGTCGTAGCAAAGCGAGAGTTGGCCCGCCAAGCCGAGTGAAGCTCGCCCGTGGCTCGGCAGGGCCGCGGCCCGAGGCCACGAACGCGCAGTCCCCGACCTTTTTCCGCGAGAGACCGCGGTCGAGCGCCCAGCGACGCCCGACGCGTGCAACTTCACGACGTCGAGCGCACCGGCCGACCCTTCAACCCCGCCGAGCAGGACCGCCCCGTGCGCAACGTCGACTGATGCGATGCTTTCGCCTGCTGCCGCTGGGCGGGCAAGCGGCTCTGCAGGAAGATCGGGCGTCACGGGCGTCACGGCGATGGCGGGCGGCGTGGCCGAGTGGGTCGATGCGTACGAGAGCGAGGA
>JAYTHX010000530.1:0-7819 GCA_043732195.1 Polyangiaceae bacterium | reverse complement strand
AGGATCCCGTGGGCCGCGAGCCCGGCACCTCGGGCGGTCCCGTCGCCACCGGGATCGATCGCTTCTACGGTACCTGGAGCACGGCCGACGGGGTCCTCACGCTGAAGAACTGCCAGTCGGCCAAGACGTTGACGATGTTGACCGGGCAGGTACTGCTCGCCAAGAGCCCATCGGCGGGCCTCCTCTTCATCATCGACGGCTGCCAGCTGGGCACGACGGTGACGGGGGACGTCGCGAGCTTCGACGCCGCACAGCGCTGCGTGGCGCGCGGTGACACCTCCACCAGCACCGCGACCGTGACCATCAACTACCGCGAGTCGACCTTCGCGCTGGTCGCCGGGAGCTCGACGCAGGCCACGGAGAGCCTCACCGCGCGGGTCGAGTTCTCGAACGCGGATACGGGCGCGGTGGTCGACGCCTGCGACTACGAAGAGACCGCGACCTTCACCAAGCTGTGACGGTCACGCCGCGCGCACGTCGATCAGCTTGAAGGCGTCGACGTCCATCAGCCCGCGATCGGTGAGCTTCAAGCTGGGGATCACCGGGAGGCTGAGGAACGCGAGCTGGAGGAAGGGTTCGGGGAGGATGCACCCGATGGCCTTGCTCGCGGCATGCAGCTCCTCGAGCGCGCGCGCGATGGTGTCCGGCTCCTCGAGCGACATGAGCCCGCCCAGCGGCAGCGGGAGATGCGCGATCACCACGCCGCCGCGCACGACGCAGAAGCCGCCGCCCGAGGAGGCGAGCGCGGCGAGCGCGGCGCGCATGTCGCTCGGATCCTTGCCGACGACGCAGAGGTTGTGGCTGTCGTGGCCCACGCTCGAGGCGATCGCTCCTTCGAGCTCTCCGAAGCCCGTGACGTAGCCGTTCGCCGGCTTGCTTCCCTTGCCGTGACGCTCGAGGACGGAGAGGCGGCGCACGCCAGGGGCGTCGCTCTTCAGCACGTGACGATCGGTGAGGATGCGGCCCTGGCGCACGCCGATGACGTGGACCATGCCGGCCGGGCCCTCGAGATCGCGCAGCTCCGGGAGGGCGGCGCGGATGGTGTTGGGGACGCTGGTGGCGGGCGCGCGCGGCATCTCCAGCTCGCTCACGCGGCGGCCGGCGACGAACACGTCGCGGATGGCGCACGTCGCGACGTCGTCGAGGAGCACGAGATCGGCACGGTAGCCCGGAGCGATGGCGCCGACACGCGTGAGCGCCTTCGCCGGGCCCGCGAGCCCGTAGTGGCGCGCCACCGACCACGAGGCGGCGCGGTAGGCGACCTCGGGCGCGACGCCCTTGCCGATCACCGAGCGCACGAGGTAGTCGACGTGGCCTTCGCGCTGGATGTCGAGTGGGTTGCGGTCGTCGGTGCAGAAGCCGACGCTCGTCGACGTGGCGAGCGTGAGGAGCGGGGTGAGGGCATCGAGATCCTTCGCCACGCTGCCCTCGCGGATCCACACGGCGATGCCGTTGCGCAGCTTCTCCTGCGCCTCGCCGAGCTCCGAGCTCTCGTGGCACGACGTGATGCCGGCGCACGCGTACGCGGAGAGGGCCTGGCCGGTGACGAGCGGCGCGTGACCGTCGAGCGGGCGGCCGTCGAACGCGACGAGCTTGTCGATCACGAGCGGATCGCCCTCCAGCACGCCCGGGACGTTCATGACCTCGGCGAGCCCGAGCGTCTTCTCGTGCGCGAGGAGCGGGGCGAGCATCGTCGCGTCGAGCGTGCCGCCGCCGTTCGTCTCGAAATCGGTCGCGGGGACGCACGAGCTGACCATCACGCGCAGATCGAGATCGAGGCGCCGTGAGGCATCGAGGAAATACTGGATGCCGGGGACGCCCAGCACGTTGGCCAGCTCGTGGGGATCGCAGACCGCGGTGGTGGTGCCGCGCGGGAGCACGCAGCGCTGGAAGCTCTCGGGCACCAGCAGCGAGCTCTCGAGATGGACGTGGGCGTCGATGAAGCCCGGGACGAGGTGGGCGCCCTTCGCATCGATGGAGCGCGCAGCGTTCAAGCCCGGCGCGAGGCCGACGATGAAGCCGTCCTTGATCGCGACATCGCCCTCGACGAAGGCGCAGGTGAAGACGTCGAGGTAGCGGACGTTGCGGAGGACGAGATCGCAATCCTCGAGCCCGCGAGCGGCGCGCAGCCGTCGGCGGAGCTGATCAGCGGGGGCCATGCGTCGAGCGTACCACCGCCCGCAGGTCGCGGATCCTAGCGGCCGAGCTCGAGCACGCCGGCCACCGGCGCCGTGGGGCCGAACGTGACGCTGTCGGTCGCGGAGCCGTCGAGGAGGACCGTGTTGAGCGGCTCACCAGGGTAGCCGCTCGCCGCGAGCTTTCCCGTGGCGCCCGCGCTCGCGACGCGCCCGAGGGCGCCGAGCACGAACTTCTCGACCACGAGGCCGCAGGTGCCGGGCACGAGCACGTCGCTGGCGGAGACGCAGGCGGTCGCCGGCTCGTTGCACGTCGAGCCCATGTCGCTCGAGCCGACCTCGTACACGTTCGCGCCGTTCATCTGGCCGAACTGGACGAAGCCGTTGGGGCCGGTCGGGTAGCATTGCGCGAAGAAGGGGATCGCGGCGCCGAACGGCGAGAGCGTGTAGGCGACGGGCTCCGACGCGAGGCACGGGGCGCCGCCGCCCGCGATGCGCGCGTTGATCTCGCCGATCGAGCTGTCGACGAGCGCCAGCAGGCGGAAGATGCTGGTCGGTCCCTCGGTGAAGAAGCGGCTCTTCATGTGGGAAGGATCGAGCGCCAGGGAGCGGGGCGCGCCCTTCGTGAGGCCCTTCGGGGAGCCCGCGAGGCCGGCGGGCATGGCGGCGCGCACCGGGGGCGTCACCAGCGGGAGGCTCGCGCCGGGAGGGGGCCGAGCAGCCGGCGACGGCGAACGAGAGCGCGAGGACGGAGGCAACGACAAGCCAGCGGTGGTCACGCATGCCGATCGGAACCGCCGACCCGCGCTGGCTCTTCAGCGGGGAGAAATGAAATAGCAAAGCCTGGTCGGATCGTCGTGCGAGACTGACCGGATGCAGGCGCCGATGTCCTTTCTCGTTCCCTGTCCGGCATGCGCGCGGCACGTTCGTGCCTCGGAGAGCTCGTGTCCCTTCTGCGCCACGAACACCGAGGGGTTGCTCCGCAGCGCGACCCATGAGGCGCCGCGTGCCTCGCGAAGGCTTTCGCGCGCGGCGCTCGCGCTCGCGAGCATGGCGGCGATGACGGCGTGCGGAAAGAACTCGAACCCCGTGTACGGCGGCCCTCCCGCCACGATGGCCGACGCCGCGCCCCCCGGGCCGACGACCGACACCGGGGCCGCGCCCGCCCACGGCGCGCCGCCGCCCATGCTCACCACCGACGCCGGGCCGGCAAAGGCGCACTGACGCGAGGGAGGTGCGGAGCCCGGCCCGCGATCCGAGCGCGGTCCCGCCGTCAACAGCCCGCGAGTCTGCAGTACTCCCGGCGCGTGGCCGCCATGGAGTAGGAGGGCTGGCCGTAGCGGCCCGGGGGGAGGGAGGCCCACTCGTACGAGATGCGGTTCATGGTGTTCGCGAACTCGGTCGCGCTCAGCGCACGGCCCGTCGGGACGTTCGCCCCGCGGCGCGAGACGAGCTTCATGCCCGCGCGGTCCTGGTTGGCGGGGCCGAAGTTCGCATAGCCGAGCCCGTTCCACGTCGTGGTCAGGAACTGGTAGCGGCCCGCCGCCGTCGAGCAGTAGCCGCCCGCGCAGATGCGCAGGTTCGGGTGCCGCGTGCAGCTCGTGAAGTAGTGGTACGCGAACGTGACGTTGTAGCCGTTCTGCCCGCGGCCTCGCGTGCCCTCGGTGAACGCGATGGTGTCGAGCAGGGCCCGGTGCTTCGCAGCCACCGCGCCGCTCGCGAGCGACGACGCGCACGTGCCGCCGGTCAGCTCGTCGGCGGCGCTGCCCGTGACCTCGTCTTCCCCTTCCTGCGAGGACGAAGAGCAGCCCGTGGCGACGAGGCTCAGCGCCGCGCCCACGATCACCATTCCCATTTTGCTTGCAATGCTCGTCATCGATTCCTCCTCAGATACGCGACAGGGTGGTGCGCGCGGCCTCGATGGCCTCGACGCGCAGCTCTTCGTCGATCCCATCGGCGGCGGGCAGCTTCGCGACGCGCGTCGCGAACCGCTCGACCGGCGCTCGCGCGCGGCTGTCTCCCAGCTCGCCGAGCTTCATCACTGCCAGCGTCTGCACGTGCAGCGCGAGCGTCGACTGGTCGAGCGCGGCGATGAGCGCATCGACCGCGCGCGAACCGCCCAGGTTACCGAGCGCCTCGACGATGTTCGACACGTTGCCCGCGACGTCCGGCCCCTCGCGGCGCAGCTCGCCGGTGAGCCAGCGCTGGAGCGTACCCGCGGCTTCGTCGCGCTTCGGACCTTCAGCGCTCGCGCCGAGCAGGGCCACGGCGTGGATCACGGTCGGCGCGGCCTCGGGATCGCGCGCGAGCTCGAACCTCTCGAGGTCGGCGAGCGTCTCGACCGCGGTCGCCGACGCCGCTGCCTCGACGGCCGCGATGCGCGTCGCCTCGTCGTCGCTCGCGAGCCCGCGGCGCAGCGCAGCCACGTGGTCGACGCGTGCGACCGTCGAGGCCCCGGCCTCCGCCCCGCCCATCGCGCCCGCGCCCTCGCCCGCCGCGCGCTGCTCCGGCCGCGGAGCGTCGGCGGCGGTCGCCGTCGCGCTGGTCTCCGTCGCGGCCGGCCTGGTCGCGGCCGCTCGACCTGAGGGCCCGCCGCCTCCACCCGTTCGCGTGAGGACGCAAATACCCAGCCCCACGGTCACGACCCCCGCGAGCGCGATCGCGCCTCGTTTCGCCGGGATGACGTCTCGGAGGGCCATACTCCTGCTGGAGCAGTCACCGTGCCATGGCGTGGCCGACCGCGCGGCGCCTGCAAACCCCGCGCGTCGCGAGATCGTGCGCAGCCGCGCGCGCAATCGCCTCGCGGGTCGTCGCGAGCACGCGAGCGACCGCGACACCATGATCGCGAAGATCTGCGATCCACCCTGCGCCGCGTCCGGCGTCGCCGCGTCCGGCGTCGCCGCGTCCGGTGACCGAGTCAGTCCGGCATCACCTCACGCCCGTCAGAACCGAAACCCGAACGCCTCGGCCTTCACCGTGCCGGGAGGGATGGTGCCGCTGTCCGCGGGCTTCTCCTTCGTGACCGCCACGATGGTGATCGCCGCAGCTGCCGTCACGACCACGCCGATGCCCGTCCAGAACCACCACTTGCCGGCGAGCGTCTCGTGCACCGCCATCGTGAGGGCGATCTGCTTTCGCTCGCCAGCGACCACCACCACGCTCTGCTCCGCCGGATCGTAGCCGTCCTTGCGGAGCGACACGCGATGCTGCCCGGGCTTCGTCGGCACCTCGGCGGGGACGTTGCCGCTGCCCACGCCGTCGACCGCCACCTGCGCGCCGCTGATCGGCGACGTCACGACGATGAGCGCGCCCGCCGAGCGCGACGAGAGCTGCGCATCGACGGTCTCGATCTTCCCCGCGACGAGCGCGAGCGGCTTCTCGAACGGGAAGTAGTCCTTGTGCGTGATGCTGATCACCTGCGCGCCGGCGTTCACGCGCAGGACCGTCTGGCCCTCGCGTGTCGTGCCGATCACCTTGTTGCCGAGCCGCACCTCGGCGCCGGTGACGGGGCTGCTCACGATGACGGTGGCCACGCGCTTGCGGAGATCGGAGAGCAGCGAGTCGAGCTTGGGGACGCGCGCCTTCAGGTCCGCCGGCGCCTTCTCCGCAAACTCCTCGAGCGCATCGAGCGCCTTCGGGAAATCGGAGAGCCCCTCGTAGGCGCGGCCCATGTTGTAGAGGAGCGCCGGGCTCTTGTTCGCCTCGTAGGCGCGGCGGTAATGAGCGAGCGCGTCCTCGTAGCGCAGCGCGACCATCGCCTCGTCGCCCAGCCGCTTCGCCTCGTCGGGGCTCGCTGCCGCGTCCGGCGGCTGCTGCGCCGAGGCCGCAGTGGGCGCCGTGAGCAGGGCCACGGAAAGAAGGAGGATACCGACGCGGGGCAGGGGACGACGCATGAAACCTGAAAGGGCAGCGTATCACGCGTGCTGGCCGCCTCAGCGCGTTCCGCGACGGCGGAAAATTCCAGCGATCCGCGCCGCCTCCGCGGCGAGGCGGCATTCCGCCGTTCCGTCCGTATACTAGGCCCTTGCTGCGTTTCGCAGCGGAGGCGGGGGTTAGAGGTTCCATGCGCTGGTCGCTTTCACTCGTCGTCCCGGTCCTCGTCCCGCTCGCCGTCGTCGCTGCTGCGTGCAGCTCCGCCGAGCCGCCTCGTCCGTCCCCCGAGCCGGTGGCTCGGGCCGCGAGCCCGATCATCAACGGCAACGTCGACACCACGCACCAGGCGGTGGTCGCGCTGATCTTGCAGCAGGGCAACCAGGGCGGCCTGTGCTCGGGCACCGTGGTGAAGGTCGATACGACGCGCCACATCGGCTGGGTGCTCACCGCCGCGCACTGCGTCGAGATCCCGCCCGTCTACATCATCCAGGGCAACGATTTCTCGGCTGCGGGGATCATCCGCTACGACGTGATCGACTACGCCGCCGACCCCGGCTACAGCGGCAACGCCGGCTCACCGAACGACTTCGCCGTGGTCCGCATCGCAGGCGTCGACGGGTCGACGTCGGTGATCCCGATGATCGGCGCCACCGATGGGCTGGTGACCGGCACCCCCGTCGTGAGCGTGGGCTACGGGCGCACGACGCTCAACTCCAGCGGCGTCGACGACATGAACTCGGTCCGGCGTAACGTCTCGAAGACACTGAGCCAGGTCGGTCAGGCGCAGATCGCCTTCAACATGATGCAGAGCGGGATCTGCCAGGGCGATAGCGGCGGTCCGGTGCTGGTCTCGAACGGCGGCGCGGAGAAGGTCGTCGGCGTGCACTCGTACGTGCAGGGCGACTGCAACGGTCAAGGCGTGAGCGGGCGCGTCTCGTTCGGCCTGAGCTGGATCAACGGTCAGCTCACGCAGCCGCTGCCGGTCGAGGACTGCGCGCTGTGCGAGAAGGTCGCGAACTCGGGCAACGGCGTGTGTGCGGCGCTCAGCAAGACCTGCCTCGCCGACAAGCAGTGCAACGGCTACTACGAGTGCATCTCCGCGGGCGGGTCGAAGGCCTCGTGCGTCGCGAAGTTCCCCAAGGCCGAGGGGCCGTTCAACGCGGCGGCGAACTGCACCTGCACCACGGCCTGCGCGGCGACGTGCGGCACCAGCCTCCAGTGCAAGAATGTCCCGAAGTGCGGGTTCAAGATCACGTCGTCCGCCGCGTGCGCGACGTGCAGCGAGGGCGCGTGCTGCGACGAGACGCTCGCCTGCTCCGCCGACGGCGAGTGCTACGTGTGCCTGAAGAACGGCGACAAGGATCCTGGCTGCGCCATGAACGCGGCGCGCAAGGCGATGGCGACGTGCGTCGCCTCGAAGTGCAGCACCGAGTGTGCGGGCAGCGGCCTCGACACGGGCGCCGACCCGGTGGTCCCCGAGGACGACGCCGGCGCTCCGCCCGCGTCCGGCGGCACCACCACCACCACCACGTCGGGCTGCGCCGTCACGAGCGCGCACACCGCGGGCGGCAGCGCCTACGGCATCGCGGCGCTGCTTGGCCTCGCGGTGACGTTGACGCGCCGCCGCCGCCGTCACTGAAGTCGAAGGAGTGTCGTGAACGTTCGCATCCTGCTCGCGCTGGTCCTGACCATCGCGTGCGGCCTCGTCGGCTGCGACCTGACCGACAAGGACCGCTCCAACATGAACGAGAAGATGGCGCTCGAGTCCGCGCGCGCGAAGATCTTCACGTCCGCCGTGCCCGACTGCAAGA
>JAYTHX010000529.1:0-21532 GCA_043732195.1 Polyangiaceae bacterium | reverse complement strand
TCGTGCGACATGCCGTGCGCGATGGCCGGGTTGATCGTGTACTTCGCGATGTAGCGGCGCACCCGGAAGTTGTCGTTCGCGCCGGTCTCCTCCGCGAGACGCCCGCGCTCGTCCTTCATCTTCGCCGCGGTCTGCCAGGTCCGGCAGATCACCTCGCCCACGCGCCCCATGGCCTGGCTGTCCGAGGCCATCATGCTGATGGCGCCGAGATCGTGGAGCACGTCCTCGGCAGCGATGGTCTCGCCGCGGATGCGGCTCTCGGCGAACGCGACGTCCGACGGGATGGTGCGGTTCAGGTGGTGACACACCATGAGCATGTCGAGGTGCTCGTCGAGCGTGTTCACCGTGAAGGGGCGCGTCGGGTTCGTGGAGCTGGGGAGCACGTTCGGCTCGCCCACCACGCGCATGATGTCCGGGGCGTGCCCGCCGCCGGCGCCCTCGGAGTGGTACGTGTGGATGGTCCGCCCCTTGAACGCGGCGATCGAGTCGTCGACGTAGCCCGACTCGTTCAGCGTGTCGGTGTGGACCGTGACCTGGACGTCCTCCTCCTCCGCGATGCCGAGGCAGGTGTCGATGGCGCGCGGCGTCGTACCCCAGTCCTCGTGCAGCTTGAGGCCCACGGCGCCGGCGCGGATCTGGTCGACGAGGCCGTCGCTCGCGGACGAGTTGCCCTTGCCGGTGAGGCCGATGTTGAGCGGGATGACGTCGGTGGCGAGGAGCATCAGCTCGATGTGGCGCGCCCCGGGCGTGCAGGTCGTGGCCTTCGTGCCGGTCGCGGGGCCGGTGCCGCCGCCCACGAACGTGGTGATCCCGCTCGCCAGCGCCTCGTCGGCCTGCTGCGGGCAGATGAAATGGATGTGCGTGTCGATCCCGCCGGCGGTGAGGATCATGCCTTCGCCGGCGATGGCCTCGGTGGTGACGCCCACCACCATCGCCTGGCCCACGTCGGACATGACGAGCGGATTGCCCGACTTGCCGATGCCCACGATGCGGCCGCCCTTGATGCCGACGTCCGCCTTGTAGATGCCGGTCCAGTCGACGACGAGCGCGTTCGTGATCACCACGTCGAGCGCGCGATCGTCGGAGGCGCCGGGCATCTGGCCCATCTGATCGCGCAGCACCTTGCCGCCGCCGAAGACGCACTCGTCGCCGTAGCTCGTGAGATCGCGCTCGACCTCGACGACCAGGCCGGTGTCGCCGAGCGCGACGCGGTCGCCGGTGGTCGGACCGTAGAGCGCGGCGTAGGTGCGGCGGTCGAGGCGGCTCATTGTTCGTCCTCGTAGTCGGGAAGGAGGCCTGAAGCGCGGTCGAAGGTGCGGGCGATGATCGCCGGCGAGCGCTGCGATCCCGGCAGGGTCTCGGGCGGTGCGTTCGCGACGAGCGTGATGGTGCGCGTCTCGCCGGGCTCGAAGCGGACGGCGGTGCCGGCCGGGATGTCGAGGTGCTTGCCCTCGGCCACGGCGCGGTCGAACTCGAGCGCGGCGTTGACCTGCGCGAACGGGAAGTGGCTGCCCACCTGGATGGGGCGGTCGCCGCGGCTCGTCACCTCGAGGATGGTGCGCGCGCGGCCGGCGTAGAGCTCGATGTGTCCGGGCAGGACCTCGATGTGGCCGCTCGGGATCGCGGGCGGGGTGCGCCCGAACACCGCGAGGTCGGGCGCCGGGAGGAAGCTGCCGTGCAGGGCGAGCGCCAGATCGCCGTCGTCGAGCGCGATGGGATCGTGCACGGTGACGAGCTTCGTGCCGTCCTCGAACGTGCCCTCGACCTGCACCTCGTGCACGAGCTCGGGCACGCCCGGCAGCACCTGGCGGCGGCCGAGGATGCGCCTGCCGACGTCCATGAGCTCCGCGACGCGCCGCCCGTCGCGGATCAGCTCGAGGAGCTGCGTGGCGATGAGCGCGACGGTCTCCGGGTACGAGAGGCGCAGGCCCCGCGCGAGCCGCTTCTGCGCGAGGAAGCCCGCGCCGTGGAGCATCAGCTTGTCGAGATCACGGGGAGAGAGGTGCATGAGGGAGGGCTCGCGAACGCTCAGTGACGGGCAACGAAGGGATCCACGACATCGATTTCGGGAAGGTTTCGCAGCCGCGCGCGGGCCTCGGCGAGCGCGAGGGCAGGGCTCGTGCCCGCGATGCGGACGAGGGCGCCGTGGGCGAGCGGGCTCGGCGCCGCGACGAGGTCGCGCGTCACGACGCTCGGCGCGAGGATCGACGCGGTGATCGGCTGCACGCGCGGGCCGATCGCGAGCACCGACGCGAGCGCCTCGAAGCGATCGAGACGCGGCGCGATCGGTCCGTCCGCGGCGGCGAGGCGCGTGGCATCGCGCACGAGCATCACGCCGTCACGCTGCACCGTGGTGGCGAGATCGAGGCACGCGAACGCCCAGCGGTCGCCGTAGGCGGCGCGCCCCGAGGTGAACCCGTCGAGCACCACCGCCGAGCCCTGGTCGTGAAGCGTTATGTCAACTCGCTGCCGGTAGTCGGCCCCGGCAAAGCAGGCGACGGGATCGGGGAGGAGGACGAGCGTGCCGTGCACCTCGGCGCGGACGTTCTGCCGGGTGCGGCCCTTGAAGGCCTTCGTGGTGGCCTGCGTGAACAGGACGAGCGTGGCCCCGGGCTCGACGACGAGGTCGACCTCGATGACGTCGCCGTCGATCAGGCCGCCGCCGAACGTGAGCAGGCATGCGCAGGCCGCGCGCGTGCCCGGGAACGTCGGCTGGAGAAACCGCAGCGGGCTCGTGGCGTGGATGCGCGCTAGCACCGAGCGCTCCCCCTGGACGCGCGCCACCAGCGCGCCTCGTCCGTGGCCGTGCTGGCCGCGGGTCGCTTCGTAGGCGCGCTCGTCGACGACCTGCAGCACGACGCGGACTGTAACCGGTCCGCTCGCTCCGCACCGTCGCTCCTCGACCCCCCCTCCGCCACCCCGCACCAAGAGTTGACATAATGCATCTTATGCGAAATTCGCACAGCGAGGTTTCGCGGCAAAAATAGGCCTCCCGGCACATCCCGCCCCGCACGACGCGCCTAGCTGGCTGGCAGGCCCGCCGACGTGTCAGGCCGCGCCTCGAAAAGGCTCCGAGCCTCCCGTGATTCTTGTGCTCGCGAACCGACCGAGGCCGCGCGGGTCAGCGCGCGGCGGTCGTGCGCTTCGCCGGCAGCGGCGGCGCGATCGAGACGCCCAGGAACGTGCCAGCGTTCGTCATCGCGTAGGCTCGCGCGCCGTACGCGCCTGGCGTCTGCGCGAAGCCCGTGCCGAGGTCCATCCCGTCGATGACCTTGCCGTTGCGCGGCGACAGCAGGAACAGCCCGTAGCGGCTCGTCCCGATCATGATGGCGCCGGCCACCGGCACGGGCGCGGTCACGCCGCCCTCCGGGAGCTTGTTCCGCCACACCACGCGCCCCGTGTACGGGTCGAGACCGGAGAGCCCGAACGTCGCGCTCGAGACCACCAGGAGCTTGCGCTCCGGCACCATCGGGCCGTCCTTGTCGGGGCCGTTCGGGTTCGGCGTGTGAGCGCCCTCGCGCCAGAGCGCCATGTCCGTCACGCCGACCGCCTTGTCGTTCGACCAGACGCGCGCGCCCGTCGCCCCGTCGAGCGCGTAGACGCCGCCCGCATAGCTCGACACGTAGACCACGCGGCCCTGCGGATGATCGTCGAGCACGGGCGTGCTGTCGGCATCGAGGTAGCGCGGCGCCTCGCCGGCGGACTGCTCGGCCTCGGCCGAGAGGTCGACGGGCGTCCACTTCTCGGCGCCGTCCTGCGCGCCGTACGCGATGATGTGGCCGTCCGAGTACGCCATGTAGACCAGCCCGGCGCGCGCATCGAGCGCGGCCCCGGAGTGCCCGCTGATCTCCATGCCGAGCGCGGGCGTCCGGTGGACCTGCCAGCGCGGCTTGCCCGACCGGCGATCAATCGAGAACAGGAAGTCGGCCGCATTCGAGAAGAACAGGTTCTCTCCCATGCGCACGGGCTTCCGGGAGACCTCGGCGCCGGTGTCGAACCGGTAGACCATCTTCCCCGTCTGCGCGCTCACGCAGTACAGCGCGCCGTCGTTGGACCCGAAGTAGACATAATCCATCTCGGGGTCGTACAGCGGCTCGCTCTGGACGACGTTCAAGGTCTCGAACCGCCAGATCGTCGAGCCGTCACCCGCGCGCAGCGCGTAGAGCCCGTGATCGGACGAGCCGACGAACACGCGGTCGCGCACGGCGTCGATCTCGGGTCGCCCGCGCTCCCAGTCCTCCCCGTTGGCGCGCCCCGGCGCGGTGAGCGTGCGGTGCACGAACAGGCTCATCGAGCCGCTCGGTCGGTGGTACCAGCTCGGCACCTCCGGGTTCACGCGGTCGCCCTTGAAGACCTCGGCGAGGCCACACGAAGGCAGGAGCGCGAGGCCGAGGAACGCGAGCGGTGCGAGGGCGCGGGGCTTCAGCATCAGCGGCCGCCGTGCGGATTGCCGCCGGACTTCAGCTTCTTCTGCATCTCTTCCATCATCTTCTGCGCCGGCGTGAGCTGGCTCGCGCCGCCGCCGCCGCCCGGGGGCGCGACCTTGGGGGCCGCGCTGGGGTCGATCTCGCGGAGCCGGTCGCCCGCGACCTCCTTGAGGTACGGAAACGCGGGGCCCATCGGGATGTTCGACGGGTTGTCGTCAGGCTTGCTGATGCGCTCACGCACGGCGACGAGCAGCTCCTTGGCCTTGTCCTTCTCACCCTTGTTCTGGCTGACGCGCGCCTGGTGGTACTGCGCGCTCTCCTTGAAGCCGCGGACATCGACGGTGGTCTCGAGCTCCTTGTAGATCCTGAGCGCCTCGTCGAGGTTCTTCGTCGCGTCCGCCGGGGTGGCCGCGGCCTTCAGCTCGTAGGCGAAGCCCATGCCCTCGAGCGCGCGGCCCTTCACTTCCTGTTCGGCGGCGGCGAGCGCGGAGCCCTTCACGTCGGTGAAGGCGGCGAGCGCGGCATCGGCCTCGTGCTTGTCGAGGAGCAGCGAGCCCTCGGCGAGGCGCGAGAGGATCGCCGCGCCCGTCTTCGGGTACTTCGACTGCACGTCGCGGAACTTCTTCAGCGCCGACTCGCGGCGCTCCTCGTAGGTCTTGAACATGAGCGGCGGCTCGACCGGGTTCTCCGGATCTTCCTTCGGCGGCTCGCCGACGCGCGCGCGCTCGTCCTCGACCGCCTTGGTCAGCAACGTCGAGGCCTCGGTCTCGTTCTTGTGCTCGATGTAGAGGAAACCGGCGACGCCCAGCAGCGCCACGGCGATGAGCGCGCCCACGATCTGGACGGTCTTCTGGTTCTGCTTCGCCCACGCGCTCAGCTTCGCGGTCTTCTCGATGAGCGGATCGGCGTCGGCCGCGACCGCGATCTGGCGCTTCGGCTCGGCGCGCGTGCCGAGCTTGGCGAGCTTCTTGGAAGCCGCGACCTCGAGGCCGCCCTTCTTGCTTCCCTTCCTCTTGCCGGCCTTGCGCTCGGCGAGCTTGCGCTCTTCCTCGCGCGCGGCAACCTCGGTGGCGTCGTCCTCGCCGAGCGCCGCGACGCGGCGCAGGATGGCCTCCGGCCCGGCGCTGTCCTCGACGGCCTCTTCGGCTTCCTCGCTCGGCGTGCTCGCGGCGGCTTCGGCGGTCTCGACGACGGGCTTCTTCGGCTCCTCGGCCGTCTCGCTCGCGTCGTCCTTCTTCTCGGTCTCGCTCGGCTTTTCGTCGCTCACGGGTGCACCTTGGGCGCGACTCTAGTACCGATGCCGAAGGCGCGTCAAAGGCCGCCTTCGGGGCTCCACTGCCGGGGCGGCGGCGGCGGGAGCTCGGGGGCCCGGCGGACGATCCAGAACGCGGCGACGTCCTCGAGCTCGACGTGCGCCCGCGCGCCCAGCGCCGGCAGCTCCACGGTCCAAACGGTGCCGTGCGGCACCAGCGTGACGGCCTGACCGTCGACCTGGCCCGAGGGCCCTTCGCCGAGCCCGATCGCGAGCAGACGGGCGGGCCCGGTGCCCGGGACCGTCACCTCGGCATCGGCGTGCGAGGACGAGGGCAGCGTCGCGGCGCCGAGCTTCCAGCCGCCCGTGGCGGCCTCGAGGAGCCCGGCATCGCGCGCGATGGCCACCGCCTCGAGCATCGGATCGGGGACCCCCGCGAACCGCCGCAGCGGCGCGGCCATTCCTTCGCGCACCCCCAGGCTCAGGAGCGCGCGCGCCTCCTTCGGTCGGATGTCCACGTAGCGCTCCTCGGCGAACGTCGTGAGGAGGATGCCCGAGGCCTGGGGATCGCCGATGGCGCCGAGCGTCTCGGCGACGTAGGGCCGTAGCCGCACGTCCTCGAGCGAGAGGGCAAGCGGCAGCGAACGGCCACGCGGCTTCAGCTTCGCGATGGCGTTCAGGAGCTCGCGCGCCTCCTCGAGATCGCCGGGCGTCTTCGCGTTCGGGACGTAGGCGGCGTTCCAGCGGGCGAAGAGGTCCTCCTCGCCGCGCCCATCGCCCTGCTCCGCGAACGCGACGGCGGCCGCGAGCCGGAGCCGCGGATTCGTTCCGTGGAGCGCGGGCTCGGCGGCGGCGCGCGCGTCGATCACGCCGAGGCGCATGAGACCGAGCGCGCTCCAGCGCTTCACCTGCTCGTCCTCGTCGCTCGCGAGCGCGCGCTGGAGCTGCGGCTTCATCGACGGCGCGCGCAGCCGGAACGCGCAGCGCGCCGCCTCGCGTCGGATGTCGACCCGCGCGTCGCCGAAGAGCGTCGCCACGTCCTCCGCGGCATCCTGATCGCCCTGGAGGCCGCGCCGCAGCGCCTCGGGGAGCGCCGGCGCCTCGAGCTTGCCATTCTCGCGCTCGATGGCGGCGGTGAGCTTCCGGAGCTCGAGGACGCGCTCCGGGCGATCGCCGATCGGGCTCTTCTGCCGGGGATCCTTGGCGATGTCGAACAGCGTGCAGGATGCAATCTTTCGCACGCAAACGAGCCGGTCGGCGCCGCGCGCCAGCAGCGTGTAGTCGTCGGTCTCGGCGAACGCGAGGCCCTCCTCGTTCGCCGGCGCGCGTCCGGCGAGGAGCGCGCCGAGGTCGCGACCGCGGATGCGGGCGGGCTGCGGGACGTCGAGCGCGGCGAGCGTGGTGGGGAGCAGATCGATGGTCTGCACGGGCGCCGACACCACCGACGGCGCGACGCCCGGCGCCACCACCACCAGCGGCACGCGCACCTGCTCCTCGTAGACGGTAGTGCCGTGGTAGCGGCCACCGTGATCGCCGAACTCCTCGCCGTGGTCGGCGCTGACCACGAACACCGCGCCGGGCCGGCGCTTCTCCACGACGTCGACGATCGAGCCCAGCTCCGCGTCGGCGGTGGCGATCTCGCTGTCGTAGGCGTCCATGCTGTCGCCACTGCCGAACGAATGCTCGGGGTGCTGCACGTAGGGCTCGTGCGGTTCGAAGAGGTGCACCCAGAGAAACAGCTGCTTGTCCTTCGGTGCCTCGGCGACGTACGCAGCGATCTGCTGGCGCCGCAGCTCCGGCGCCGCGAACTCCTCCTTGCGGTACTCGAAGCCGAGACCCTGCTCCTTCATGTGCCGGAAGCGGTGCTCGTCGATGAAGAAGACCGCGGGCGGATAGAAGGCCGCGGTGCGGAAGTCGTAGCGGCGCAGGTAGCCGGCCCACGTCTCGGAGTCGGCGCCTGCGTCGAGCGCGAGCAGCGGGCGCATGTACTTGCCCGTCATCATCGACGTCACCGAGTAGGACGTGTGCGGGGTCGGGCAGTATGCGTGCTCGAAGCGCGCGCCGCGGGCCGCGAGCTTGTCGATGTTCGGGGTGGTCGCGCGGCGGTAGCCGTAGGCGGAGACGTGGTCGGCACGCAGCGCGTCGATGGTGACCACCACGAGGTCGTGCCCGGTCCAGTCGAGCGCGCGGCGAGCGCTCGTGGGGTGCACGAGGGCCGCGGTGAGGCTGGTCTCGGCGTCGTCCTCGATGGGCGGCGGCGGGGCGATCAGCGACGCGAAGCGCACCGCGCGGCCGAGGAGCGGCGCGTGCTCGACGAGGACCCGGCGCAGGTTGTCGTCCCCCGTGATGGCGCGCGCCGAGCGCGGCACGAGGAAGGCGCACGCGGCGGCGAGGACGAAGGCGCCGATGGCGAGCGGCCGCCAGCCGCGCTGCCTGCGCAGCGCCATCGTGGTGAGCGCGGAGCCCGCGAGGAGCAGCGCCAGCAGCGCGGCGTGGAACGCGGGATAGAGCCTCGGCAACACGATCGCGTCGGCGAGCCACGCGGCGGTCGCGAGCGCGGCGCCGGCGGCGGCGAGGATGCGCGGACGGTCGAGGGGCGCGCGCCGGGCGGCGATCGCTACCAGGGCGCCCGCAGCCACCGCCACCACCACCACGAACGGCACCCGCAGCGCGAGGCTCGCGAGGTGCCGCCCCGACGAGACGCCCCACCCCACGACCGCGCCGCCCGCGCCACCGAGGAGCCCGAGCGCGCGCACCTGCCGCGCCGCGAAGAGGTGCCCGAGGCCCACCGCGCCGAGCGCGAGCGGCAGGCCCAGCCCGACCGCGATGGGCGAGACGTGGTAGCGCGCGTGCGCCATCTCCCACGAGCCCACGAACTGCTCGCGGAACCCGAGCCCCACCACGAGGGTCTCGAGGCCCACCAGCACGATCCAAGCGAGCAAGACGAGCCCGACGTCGGTGACGAGCGTGGGGCGCAGCGCCCGCGGATGCTCGGCGCTCATCCCGCCTCCTCACGCACCGCGATGACGTGACCGAGCCGCGCGACGAGCGAGCCGAGGACCCGGTGGTCCGCGTGCGCGAGCTCGGGGTCGGTCTGCTTGATGGCACGCGCATCGCCCTCGATGCGCGCGAGCCACGGGTAGGTGGCGTCGGACGCGAGGTAGAGCAGCTCGTCCTCCGCGCCGTGCTGACGGGTGCCGCCGAGGTCCCCTGCCCCGCGCAGCGCGAGGTCGGCGCGGGCCACCTCCTCGCCGGTGGCGAGCGAGACGAGCGCCTCGAGGCGCGCCTTCGCGTAGCCTTCGAGCGGCTCGCCGTGGAGCAGGATGCAGTGGCCAGGCCGCGCGCCGCGGCCCACGCGGCCGCGCAGCTGGTGGAGCTGCGCGAGGCCGAAGCGTTGCGCGTCCTCGACGATCATCAGCGTGGCCTCGGGCACGTCGACCCCGACCTCGACCACCGTGGTGCCGACGAGCACCTGCGCCTCGCCCCGGCGAAACGCCTGCATCGCCTCGCGCTTCTCCACCGCCGAGAGGCCGCCGTGCAGGAGCACGACGCGGCGGCCGTTCGGCGCGAGGGCGCGCTCGAGCACCGCGAGGCGCTCCACGGCGGTCGCGAGGGGATCGTCGTCCTCCTCGTCGTCGGGGTGCGGCTCGATGCGCGGCACGATCCAGAACACGCGCTCGCCGCGCGCGCAGGCCTCCTCGACCCGGTCGATGATCGCCGCCGCCCCGGAGGAGCCGGCGAGCGCGGTGGTGACGGGCAAGCGGCCCGCGGGGCGCTCGCTGAGCGTCGAGGTGGCGAGCTCGCCGCGCAGCGCGAGGGCGAGCGTGCGCGGGATGGGCGTCGCGCTGAGCGTCAGGAGATGCGGGCGCGTGCCCTTGCGCACCAGCGAGAGCCGCTGCGCGACGCCGAGGCGCTGCTGCTCGTCGACCACGACGAGCCCGAGCTTGGGGATGGTGACGTTCTCCCCGAGCAGCGCGTGCGTGCCGATCGCGACATGCGCGGCACCGCTGCGGATCGCCTCCACCGCCTTCCGGCGCGTCGCCGCGGGCAGGCCTGCCGCCACGAACGCCACGGTGAGGCCGAGCGCGCGTGCAAGGGGCTGCACCGCGTCGACGTACTGCTCGGCGAGCACGCTCGTGGGCGCGAGGATCGCCACCTGGAAGCCGGCCGCCACGCACTGCGCCGCGGCGGCGAGCGCCACCGCCGTCTTGCCGGTGCCGACGTCCCCGAGGAGCAGCCGGCGCATCGGCCGCGGCGTCGCGAGGTCCTTCGCCACCACGTCGATCGCTGCCTGCTGGCCCTTCGTGAACGTGAAGCCGAGCTCTTTCTCCAGCGCGCTTACGAGGTCCGCCCGGCGCGGCAGCTCGGGCGCGCCGGCGGTCCCCTGCCGATCCTCGGCCGCGATGCGCTCCCACGCGCGCGTGAACGCCTCGGCCCAGGCGAGGCGCTCCAGGAAGCCGCGCCGCGCGTCCTCGCTCGCGGGCAGGAGCGTGGCCGCGTGGATCTCGAGCAGCAGGGTGCTCGCGTCGCCCAGCTGCTCGCGCATGACCACCTGTGGCGGGACGGGATCGCTCACGACGCCGCTCGCCAGCGCGTGCAGGATGGCCTTCCGCATCGTGACCTCGGGCGGGCCGAGGCGCGCGTAGCGCGCGCGCACGATGCGCGTCTCCGGCGCGTCCGCGAAGAGCTCGGGATGGGCGGTGCGCGGGGTCTTCTTCGGCTCGGCCTTGATGCGGCCCGCGAGGATCACGCGCGCGCCGGGCTTCGCCACCGCGAGCACGCCATGGGCCATGAAGAACCAGAACGCGTGTAGAGTGCACTTTTCGTCGTGCTGGTCGTGGAGCACCAGGCGGACCGCGCGGCGGCCGCGAATGGGCACGACCCCGCTCGCCTTCACGATGCCCGACACCACCACGCGCAGCGGGCGCAGCGCGCCGCCGGTCGCCAGGTAGGTGGAGCGCTCGCTCTCGACGGCGGCGGCGAGGCCGAGCGGCTCGCGGAGGTCATCCCACGCCGCGGGCGCGAGCCAGAGCAGGTCGCTCACGGTGCGGATCCCGTGCTCGGCGAGCGCCGCGGCGGCGGACGGCCCGAACCCGGGCAGCCGGTCGACGGTGTCGAACGCCGTCGGGGGCACCGCCACGGGCCGCGGCCCGGCGGCGGCGCGCTTCTTCCGCGCGAACAGCGTGCAGGCCCGCACCAGGCCCTCGACGCGCGCGACCTGCCGCTCGTCGTCCTTGGCGAGGCCCGCGACGAGCTTCTCCCAGTCGGCCCGCCGCTCCTCGGGGACCGCCGCGCCCGCGCTCACGCTCTTCGCGATCATGACCTCGAGCCCGGCGGGCGTGCGGGCCTCGGGGTCGTCGAGCCAGGCACGCGCCATCCGCGAGAGCGGACCGAAGGACATTTACTTGAAGACGACCTCGAGGACCTCGAACACGCGCTCTCCGGCGGGGGTGCGGGTCTTGGCCTCGTCGCCGACCTCCTTGCCGATCAGCGAGCGCGCCATGGGGCTCGTGATGCTGATCGAGCCCGCGTTGATGTCGCACTCGTCGGCGCCGACGATGCGGTAGGTGACCTCCTCTTCGGTCTCCGCGTTCATCAGCCTCACGGTGGCGCCGAACGCGACCTTGCTCGTGCCTTCGAGCTTTGCGGGGTCGATGACCTCGGCGCGGCCGATCTTGTCCTCCAGCTCCTTGATGCGCCCCTCGTTGAACCCGCCGCGCTCGCGCGCCGCGTGGTACTCGGCATTCTCCTTGAGATCGCCGTGCTCGCGCGCGACGCCGATCATCTTGGAGACGAGGTTCCGCTCCGTCGTCTTGCGGTGATGGAGCTCGTCCCGGAGCTTCTGGGCACCCTCGGGGGTGATCGGGTTCTTCTCGACCATGGCGCAAAATCTGTAGCCCCGTCGCGAGCCAAAGGCGAGCGATCTGTGGTACTCGGCCGCCGTGGCCATCATCGGAGAGCGTCCGGAGACCGGCGTGCGGATCGCCATCGAGCGCCCGCGCGAGGGCGGCCCGCCCTGGTCGTACGCGGGCGCCGCGGTGCTGCCTCAGGCCTCGTACCCGGTGCAGGTGACGGTCTCCGAGGCGGGCGAGGTCGGCGTCACGCTCGCGCCCGCGCCCGACGGCTCGGCCCCCCCCGGCGATCTCGCGGAGAAGGTCCGCCTGATCGTGCGCACGGTGTATCGCCAGGCGAAGAGCGACGACGAGCCGCCGGCCTGGCGCATCATCCGCTGGCGCGCCCGCGACTGACCGCAGCCGAGAAATGGTGTAGGAACCCACCTCGATGGGCTGTCCCCCGCTCTCCCGCACGTCGCGCTGCCTCGCGCTCACCACCCTGGTCACGCTCGCGGGCGCGCCGTTCCTCACGGGCTGCGAGAAGGGCGAGGCCAAGACCGCGCTCAGCTACACCGCCGACTCGAAGCGCGCCTACGACGAGGCGATGATCGAGTTCAGCGCGCACAACTGGCTCGAGGCGCAAGCCCTCATGCGCGAGGTGAAGCGCAAGTACAGCTACTCGAAGTATGCGCGCCTCGCCGAGCTGCGCATCGCCGACGCCGACTTCGAGCAGGACAAGTTCGCCGAGGCCATCCGCGGCTACCGGCAGTTCGTCCACGATCACCGGTCCGACGTCGACGAGGTCTCCTACGCTCGCTCGCGGATCGCCGAGTCGCAGTACGCGCAGATCTCCGAGTCGTTCCTCCTGCCCACGGCGGACGAGCGTGATCAGGCGGTCATCATCGACGCGTTCAAGGAGCTCAAGAGCTACGTCCACGACTATCCGAACGCGAAGGAATCGAAGAAGATCCGCGAGCTCCTCGCCGACGTCACGGCGCGACTCATGCGTCACGAGCTCTACGTCGCGCGCTTCTACCTGCAGCGCGACAACTTCGACGCCGCGGTGCTCCGCATCCAGTATGCGATGCGCACGTTCGCCGGGGGCCCTTCGATCCGCGAGCCCGCGCCCTCCGACCCGATCGACTCCGGTCTCGAGGCCGAGGCCCTGCTGCTGCTCGGCGAGGTGTACTTGAAGATGCACAAGTTCGGCGACGCGCGCGAGTCGTTCGCGGTGCTCCTCCGCGACTATCCGAAGAGCCCGCTGACAGTGCAGGCCTCGAACTACCTCACGTACATGAAGGACCGCGGCGTGTGAGGAGAGCCTTTGCGTTCGCGCTCGCGTTCGCCCCGCTGCTGCTCGCCCCCGCGGCGCAGGGGCAGGAGCCCGAGCCGGTCCCGGTCGTTCAGCCTGGCACCCAGCAGCAGCCACCGATCCCGGCCTCCCCTCCTCCGGCGCGTCCCAAGCCGTCGGCCGCTCCCGAGCCCCGCGCGCCCCGCGCCGGCGAGTCCGACGACCTGCCCAAGTGCGAAGCGGCGTACATCGAGCACGTCTACAAGGCGACGAAGCCGAGCGTGGTGCGCATCACGCGGCCCGACGGCGGCCTCGGCACGGGCTTCGTCTTCTTCTCCAACAAGCACATCGCGACCGCGCTGCACGTCGTCGACCTCGGTCGTGACGTGCGGGTCGAGTTCCCTGGCGGCGCGGTCACCACCGCGGAGGTGGTCGCGTGGGACGAGGAGCACGACCTCGCCATCCTCGAGCTCGCCGATGCCGCGGAGGCCGCGCCGCTCGTCGCGCGCTGGCACGTGGAGATCGGCTCGCCGGTCCTCGCCATCGGCAACCCCTACGGCGACCTCCCGCGCTTCTCGCGCGAGCTCGAGGGCCTCCTCAACTTCAGCATCTCGCAGGGCATCGTCAGCGCGAAGAGCGACGCCTTCATCCAGACCGACGCCGCGCTCTCGCCCGGCAACTCGGGCGGCCCGATGCTCTCGTGCGACGGCCAGGTCATCGGCATCGCCGACAAGCTGCTCGAGCAGAAGATCGGCTTCGGCGTCCCGGTCGTCCACCTGTCACGCCTCCTCTCGCAGATCGGCGCCCGCAAATACCGCGGTCGGTGGACCGGCAAGGACAGCGCGGTCGGCGTCATGTGGCACGAGGACAGCTCGACGTACTTCGGTCCCTACATCGGCGGCAGCCTCGTCGCCCACGACCGCTTGGCGATCACCACGCGCATCGGCATCCTCTTCGCCGGCAAGGACTCGACGAGCGAGCCGGTCGTGAACCGATCGACGCGGCGCATCTTCGGGGAGCTCGTGTTCGGCTACCGGATCCTGCTCTTCCCCTACGCGTTCCCGAGCTACCTCACCATCGGTGCGGGCATCCTGGGCACGTTCGACCGCGGGTCGGAGACGCGCCTCGGCGGCTCGGTCGGTCCGCCGGGCTGCGCGGGGATCTCGTGTACCGTGAACCTCGCGGCGACGACGAGCGCCATCCGCGGCGGCGGCATCGAGCCTCTCGCGAACGCGGTCCTCCAGATTGGCGGGCTCGAGGTCTCGTACGGCTTCGCGCTCGACGTGCTGAACCCCGAGTACTCGACGCACCGAGCGCTGGCCGGCGTCTCGTTCTAGGCCACGTGGTATCTTCCCGCTCGATGAGCGAGCCCGTGACGAAGGAGCAGGCGACGGCGGCGAAGACGATCCTCGTCGTCGACGACGAGAAGAACATCCGTCGCACGCTGCAGCTCGTGCTCGAGGGCGAGGGCTACAAGGTGATCGGCGCCGAGACCGCCGAGGAGGGCCTCGAGATCCTGGGGAGCCCGAACACGCCCGTCCACATGGCGATCTTCGACGTGAAGCTCCCGCAGATGAGCGGCCTCGAGGCGCTCGAGCGGATCCGCCGCGAGGAGGCCACGCGCGACATCCCGATCATCGTGATCAGCGGTCACGCCACCGTGAACGACGCCGTCCACGCCATCAAGCTCGGAGCGAGCGATTTTTTCGAAAAGCCCCTCGCCCGCGAGCGCGTCCTCGTCTCGGTGAAGAACGTGCTCGAGACGGCGAGCGCGAAGCGCGCGCTCGCCGAGGTCTCCCGCGAGCAGCTCGCGAAGTACGAGATGATCGGGACGAGCGCCCCGGTCCAGAAGATCTTCCACGAGATCGAGAAGGTCGCGCCCACCCGCGCGGGCGTCCTGATCACGGGCGAGAGCGGGACGGGCAAGGAGCTCATCGCGCGCGCCGTCCACCGGCTCAGCCCGCGCAAGGACGAAGCGTTCATCAAGGTGAACTGCGCGGCCATCCCGCGCGAGCTCATCGAGAGCGAGCTGTTCGGCCACGAGCGGGGCGCGTTCACCGGCGCGCAGAGCCGGCGCCGCGGCTTCTTCGAGCAGGCGCACGGCGGCACGCTCTTTCTCGACGAGATCGGCGACATGGACCTCATCGCGCAGGCGAAGGTCCTGCGTGCGCTCCAGTCCGGCGAGATCTCGCGGGTCGGCAGCGAGCACGTGATCCACGTCGACGTGCGCGTGCTGGCCGCCACGAACAAGGATCTCGAGAAGGGCGTCGAGAGCGGCCTCTTCCGCGAGGACCTGTTCTTTCGTCTCAATGTCTTCCCGCTGCGCAGCCCGAGCTTGCGCGAGCGCGTCGAGGACATCCCGCTGCTCGCCTATGCGTTCATGCAGCAGTTCGGCAAGGAGAACGGGACCAAGCCCAAGCCGATGGACGAGAACGTCATCCAGGCGCTCGTCACGCGCAAATGGCCGGGCAACATTCGCGAGCTGAAGAACGTGGTCGAGCGCATGGCCATTCTCTCCGGGGACCGCGTGACCATCGCGGACCTCCCGGAGGATCCGCACGAGAGCCCGTTTGGTGAGGAAGAGAGCGCGCACGACAGCACGTCCGACGAGGCCGAGGAGCTCGCGGACGAGGCCCACGAGACGCCCGCGTCGCGCGTGGTGCCCGTGCCCGGCCAGTACGCGACGCTGCGCGAGTTCCGCGAGCAGCAGGAGCGGAAGTACATCGTCGACACGCTGAAGCTCACGGGGTGGAACATCTCGCGCACCGCGGTGGTCCTCGGCGTGGAGCGCACCAACCTCCACAAGAAGATCCGCGGCTACGCGATCAAGCGCGGCGAAGGCTCGGGGTGATCGTCGCCGCGCTCGCCCAGCGTGCTCAGCCGTCCGTCGAGCCGTAGCCGCCGGCGCCGCGCGCGGTCGCGTCGAGATCAGCGACCTCGACCAGGGTCGCGATCTCGTGGCGCGCGAACACGATCTGCGCGACGCGCTCGAGGGGCGCGAGCGTGAAGGGCTCACGCCCGAGGTTCACGAGGCACACCATCATCTCGCCGCGGTAGTCGCTGTCGACGGTGCCGGGGGCGTTGGCCACGGTGATGCCGTGCTTCGCCGCGAGCCCGGACCGCGGCCTCACCTGCCCCTCGTACCCATGTGGGATGGCGACGGACAGACCGGTCGGTACCTTCACGCGCTCGAGCGAGCCGATGATGATCGGCGCGGGAATCGCGGCATGCAGGTCCATCCCGGCGGCGCCGTTCGTCTGGTAGCGGGGAAGCGGGACCTCGACGGGCCCGGTTCGTTTGACGCGCACCTCGAACCGCTCGCGACCGCTCATGGGAGCGCACCTACACCAGGTGCCCGTGCGCGGGAATCCCGCACAAAACGTTGCGCTCGTGAAAGGACAGTACGCGCGATCAGTGTCGAGTCACGGTACTCTGGAGGGAGGATGTCAGCGGTAGGTCGGCATCAGCACCCACGCACGGTGGGCCGCTATGTGCTGTACGGAGAGCTCGCGTCGGGCGGGATGGCCACCGTTCATTTCGGTCGCCTGAGCGGCCCCGTCGGCTTCTCGCGCACCGTTGCCATCAAGCGACTGCATCCGCATTACGCCAAGGATCCCGAGTTCGTGACGATGTTCCTCGACGAGGCGCGCCTCTGCGGGCGCATCCGTCATCCGAACGTCGTGCCAACGCTCGACGTCGTCGCGACCGACGGCGAGATCTTCATCGTCATGGAGTACGTCGCCGGCGAGGCGTTCTCCAAGCTCATGAAGACCGCGCAGCAGCGGAACATTCCGGTGCCGCCGCGGGTCGCCGCGACCATCATCTCGAGCGTGCTGCACGGGCTCCACGCCGCGCACCAGGCCAAGGACGAGCACGGGCGCGAGCTCGGCATCGTCCATCGCGACGTCTCACCACAGAACATCCTCGTCGGCTCCGACGGCACGTCGCGCGTGCTCGATTTCGGCGTCGCGAAGGCCGCGGGCCGCCTCCAGACCACGCGTGACGGGCAGGTGAAGGGCAAGATCGCGTACATGCCGCCCGAGCAGCTGAGCGGCGGCGTGATCTCGCGCCAGTCCGACATCTACGCGGCGTCGGTGGTGCTCTGGGAGGCGCTGTGTGGCCGTCGCCTCTTCGACGGCGAGACCGAGGCGCTCGTCCTCGTGCGCGCCATCGAAGGCAAGATCGAGACGCCGAGCGCCGTGAATCCCGAGCTGACGCCCGCGGTCGACGAGGTGGTCATGCGCGGCCTCGCGCGTGACCCGGAGGCGCGATTCGCCACCGCGCGCGACATGGCGCTCGCCATCGAGCAACGGATCGGCCTCGCCTCGCCTTACGAGGTCGGCGAGTGGGTGGAGCAGGTCGCGGCCGACGAGATCGCCCGCCGCGCGCGGACCATCGCCGAGATCGAGAGCGCCTCCGTCACGGAGCCCGCCGGCCAGAGCGCGCTGCGAATCGGGCTCGCGCCTGCCGCCGAGGCGCTGCACTCGCAGGTCTCGAGCATCGCGGTCTCGCGTCCTGCGACCGCGACGCCCGCGACCCCCAGGCGGAACACCGGCGTGCGGGTCTTCGCGGCCGTCGCCGCCCTGCTCGCGATCAGCGGGCTCGTGCTCGGCGGGCTCGCCGCGCAGGACACGATGGCGGGCGGCTCACGCCTCAGGACCCCCGCAGAGCCGAAGCAGGTCGCACACGAGGCGCGCCCGTTCCTGGTCGTGAGCCCGCTCTCGGCGCTCACGAAGTCGCCCGCGCCGACCGACGCGGCCAAGCCTCTCCTCGTGCGCCCCCCCGTCGTGGCGGCCCCCGTCGTGAAGAAGCCGAACGCCTCGTGCGATCCGCCGTTCACCGTGGACCCGGCGACTGGCCGCAAGAAGTACAAGCTCGAATGCTTGAAATGACACGCGTAGGATGAAATCCATGAAAGCAGTCGGTCTCCTCGCGGCCATCGCCACCACTGCCACGCTGCTCGGCTTCGTGACCAACGCCCGCGCCGACGAGCGCGAGAGCTGTGCCACGGCCGCCGACCAGGCGCAGCAGTCCCGCGATGAAGGCAAGTACCGGCGCGCGCGCGAGGCCATGCTGACCTGCGCTCGCGACGTCTGCCCGGCTCCCATCAAGCGTGACTGCCTCGAGTGGCTCACGCAGCTCGAGAGCATCGCGCCCACCATCGTCCTCGCCGCGAAGGAAGGTACGAAAGACCTCTCCGACGTGAAGGTGTACGTCGACGGCATGCTCGTCACCGACAAGCTCGATGGCAAGCCGATGCAGATGGACCTCGGCAAGCACAAGTTCCGCTTCGACTACGCGGGGCAGTCGAAGGAAGAGGACGTCATCATCGGCGCCGGGCAGAAGAACCGGAACGTCGCCGCGGTGTTCGAGGCTGCCGGCGCGGCGCCCGTCATCGTTCCTCCCCCGGTGAAGGAGCCTGCCGGCTCGCTCGTCCCGGCCTTCATCGTTGGCGGCATCGGCGTCGTCGCGCTCGGCAGCTTCGCGTTCTTCGGGCTCAGTGGCAAAAGCGAGGTCGCTGACCTCCAGGGTTGCAAGGGCCATTGCGCGCAGGACGACGTCGACAAGGCGCGCACCAAGCTGGTCATCGCCGACATCTCGCTCGGCGTCGGCATCGTCGCGATCGGCGTCGCCACGTACATGTTCGTCACGCGCCCGAAGGTCGAGGGTGACGTGAAGGCCGCCCACGCCCACGCCTCGCCCGGCAAGCTCGGCTTCGACCTCGGAGCGGTCAGCGGCGGCGCCGTGGGCTCGGTCGGCGGACGGTTCTGAACGCACATCGGCGCCGCAGGATGCCCTCTCGTTCCATTGCCTTCCATAAAGCACCGATTATTCGGGTAGCTGCGGAATAGAGCGCTGCCCGGCGGTGGGCGCGCGGCTATAATCTGCGGGTCGAAGTGCCAGGTCAGGCGGCGAAAAAAGAAGGCGAGCGTCAGGGTGATTTCGTCGGCGGGAAGTACCTGCTCGAGGAATGTCTTGGCATTGGCGGCATGGGCGAGGTGTACCGCGCGACGAACGTCTCGCTGGGCCGCAAGGTCGCGATCAAGCTCCTGAGCAAGGAGCACACGAAGAACGAGGACGACGTCCTGCGTTTCCTCCGCGAAGCCCGCGCTGCCGCCGCGGTTCGCCATCCCAACGTCGTCGACGTGTTCGACGTCGCGCGCGACGACGACGGCACTCCCTTCATCGTGCAGGAGCTCCTCTCCGGCGAAGATCTCGAGCAACACCTCGCGGGCGCACGCGACGGCAAGGTCTCCGTCGCGGACGCGCTCGACATCATGATCCCGGTGGCCGAGGCGGTGGCCGCCGCGCACGCCCGTGACGTCGTGCATCGCGATCTCAAGCCCGCGAACATCTATCTCGCGCGCGAGGGCACGAAGATCATCCCCAAGGTCCTCGACTTCGGCGCCTGCCTCTACCAGACGGTGGGCGCGCTCAGCGCGAAGGAGCGGCGCATGCTGATCGGCACGCCGCACTACATGGCGCCCGAGCAGATCACGACCGCGAAGGATGTCGACGTGCGCGCCGACGTCTGGGCGATGGGCGTCATCCTCTACGAGATGCTCGCCGGGGATACGCCGTTCGAGGCGCCCGACGCGAGCGCGGTGATGAAGCTCGTACGCACGCAGCCCATCCCGCGCCTCCGCAAGGTCGAGCCGGCGGTCTCGGAGGGCATGGAGGCGATCGTGGAGCGCTGCCTCGAGCGGGATCGCTCGAGGCGCTATGCGAACGCCGCAGCGGTGCGCGACGCGCTCGATGCTCTTCGCAAGAGCGCCACGAAGGCGTCGCGCTTGCGCGTCGACACGCCGGCCGCGCTCGACGTTCTGCCAGGGGTCGTCCTGCCGCGCGCGCGCCGGGTCGACAGCCGCCAAGAAGAGGACTCGTCGCCCATTCCGCGCGTGCCCTCGCTCGCGCTCGAGGGCGCGAAGCTGGCTGCGGTGAAGAAGCGCCGTGGCTCCTCGCTGCTCAACTTGAGCGCGCCGGACGACGAGGTGGCGTGGGAGCCGGAGCCGCCCGCCTCCGTGTCTCGCCCGATCGAGGCCGCGAAGCCGGTGCGCACCGCGGCGGACGTGATCCGCGAGGCCGAGGAGGCCAGCGGCATCAAGACCACCGGGCGGTCCAGGCCGCCTGCCTCGGTCCCTCGCGATCTGACGTTCGACGAGGCGGCGGGCGCGGGCGGGATCCTCGATCTCGATCTCGATCTCGTGCCGCCCGGGTCGCGCAACGGCGATGGCCACGCGGCCCCCATCTCCTCGCTACCGCCCGTGCTCGACCCGCGCTCCGCCGCCGCGCCGCGGCGCTCCGACCCGCCGCTGGAGGCGCGCCCCGAGCGGCCGCGCATCTCGCAGCCGCCTGCTGCCGCGCCGCCGCCGCAGCTCGGTCCCCCGGCGTCGGTGCGGAATCCGGCCGAGGCCTCGCCCGCGCCGAAGGCGTGGACGTCGTCGGCCAACGCGACGTTCGCGCTCACCATCGTCGCGCCGGCGGTCGTGGGGTTCCTCGTGCTGCGCCAGGCGACGTTCCTCACCGCGCCGCTCGGTCACGCGCTGCGCGGCGACTCGGCGCTCGCGAGCGGAGCCTTCGCCGTTACCGCGCTGGTGGGCGCGGCGGTGCTGGCCACGCGCGCGCTGGGCAGCTCGCGCTCGCTCGCCATGATCCTCGCCACCATCTTCAGCGTGCTGCTCGGCATCGTGATGATCATCGTCACGTTCTCGGCGAGCGAGACCGCCGAGCTCGAGATCCCGCCGGCCGCGGCGGGGGTGGTGCCGCTGGTCGCGCCAGTCGTGCCGCTCCTGCTCGGGCTCGTCGCGCTGCTTCGCTCACGGGCGGTGTGGCTCTCGCGCTACGAGCGGCGCGAGAGCATCGTCTTCGCGATCGTGGCGAGCGTGATGCTGCTCGTGGCGGTGGAGCTCTCCCCGGCCGGCGCGGTTCGCGGCCTCACTTCGCCGCCCGCCCCTGCCCCGGCCCAACGCGCTCGCTAGGCACGTGGCTTTTGCCGCCCGCGCCCGCGTGCTAGCGGGAGCGCCATGACGAAGGACCTCGTCCTCATCCTGGACTTCGGCTCCCAGACGACGCAGCTGATCGCCCGGCGCGTTCGGGAGGCGAAGGTCTACTGCGAGATCCATCCGTGCACCCTCTCGTTCGAGGAGATCCGCGCGAAGAGCCCGCGCGCCGTCATCCTCTCCGGCGGCCCCGCGAGCGTCTACGAGGAGGGCGCGCCCTCGGTCGACAAGCGCGTCTTCGAGCTCGGCGTGCCCGTGCTGGGCATCTGCTACGGCATGCAGCTCATCGCGCACCTGCTGGGCGGCAAGGTGGAGCGCTCGCCAAAGCGCGAGTACGGGCTCGCGCAGCTCACCGTCGACGTCACCGACGGCATCTTTCACCGCTTTGCGCGCAGCGAGTCGCTCGACGTCTGGATGAGCCACGGCGATCGCGTCGTGAGCATGCCGGAGGGCTTCGAGAACGTCGGCACCTCGAAGAACACGCCGTTCTGCGCGGTCGCGAACAAGCAGCGCAAGATGTATGGCGTTCAGTTCCACCCCGAGGTTGTACACACGCCGCGCGGCAGCGACGTCATCGCCTCGTTCCTCTTCGAGGTGACCGGCCTCACGCCGACGTGGACGCCCGGCTCCTTCACGGACGACGCCATCAAGATCGTCCAGGACCGCGTCGGCCCCGACGAGCACGCGATCTGCGGCCTCTCGGGCGGCGTCGACTCGTCGGTCGCGGC